>JAIRZQ010000008.1 GCA_031267135.1 Prevotellaceae bacterium | reverse complement strand
CTTGAGTCAATTCCTTGACTACTTTTGTGCGGACTGCTTCCGTGAATTTTCTTTTCAGGCGGAATCGTTCCTTGCGTTCTTGGGCATAAATCTGTGCCTGTATCGGCGAATAGCCCTGTCTGGAACTGTTACGTTTCAATTCTCTGATGATTACCGATTTGTCTTTGCCTGTGGCAATACAAATCTCTTTTCGGATACATCCAGCTTGCAGCATCCGTGCAATTGTGTACCTTTGTTCCTGAGTTAAATGTTTCTTTTTTTCATATTACAACTAAAGTAAAAAACATCTTTATTATCTCTTATTCTGAAAAATATACCTGCTAAAAAGCGACTAATTAATCTTTAATTTTTCCGCAATATTTTTGGGTATGGCTTTTTTATTTACCATTATTGCAACAGTTTTCAAGCGTGCAAACGCTTCTGACATGTTCAGAAATCCGCCGCACTCATTGCGTTTGGTTCCCCAACTGTTTTTTATCACATAATATTTTTTGCCATTGGGATCTGTGGATGTTCCGACAAGGTGCATTAAATGGTCATCGGTAGTTTCGTGGCTGTCGAATGTTTTTTGGCGCAAATCGTCGTCTACATTATATTCTTCGCGAATTGCGGAAAATAAATCTTCAACCTGTTCGACAGGCGCAATTGCAGCGCAGTTTTTGTGCGAAAACCCTTTTTCGCTCACATCGCCGTCCCATACCAGCGTATAGCCGTTTTCGAGAGCATTGTCGATTACATTCATAAATTCATCTAACGGAAGATTGTAATACAAATCATTCGACCAGTTGTCGGGAATTTCGAGAATTACCTTTTCATAAAAAGGATAACATTCGTATGACGTCAATTCTACATAGTCGTCAACGTTTATAAGCGATTTGGCAAATTCAACGGGAGTGTATGTTTTTTCGCCGTATTCAAAAGTTTGCGGAGGAATGCCCAAGTGCGCATCAAGAAACTGCCTGTAGCCATCGAGCGTGTTTTCGGGTACTGTTTTTTCTTTCAAAACCGTTTGCATGTATTCGTTCATGTCTTTTGCCATCTTACTGTGATTGTGAATACTGTCGCCTTGCGGCATTCCGCTGTAAGCCGTTTCGGGAACAATTCCGTAATTTCGTATGACGTTCATGACATCATGAGCCTGTCCGCCCTGACCGGATGCCGAATTTCCGTGCCTGCGGATTTTTTTTACAGCTTTTGAGATATACGAATAATAAACCGGAAACATTTCGGACAGGTCGTATTCGCCTTTGCCTTCGCGCAGCAGTTCGGACTCTAAAAACGAAACTGTTGCAAAACTCCAGCATGTTCCGGATTTCGATTGATTCTTTACACTTGTTACAGGTAATATTTTTTCATTGGAAAAAACGTAAACGCTCGGCAATTCCTGTTTTTTACCGTCGGTTGCTTTCTGTTTGCAACTGCCGAACGACAGAACCGAAAAAATACAGCATGCTGTTGCAATAAATTTTAATGTGCATTGATGTTTCATAATTTTTTACTTATTACTGTTTGTTATTATTTTTATAATTTGTACAAAGGTAATGAATTTTTTACATCATGCCTGTGATGCAATTCAAAATTTTATAAATATCTATTATCCTTTTTTCTTTATATCTTTTAGAAAGCAGCCATCGCAATCGTCGCAGTTGATTTTTTGTTTGCTGTTTTTATTTGCCTGTTCCATTTCTTCCTGCCGAATGCATTTTATTCCCAGTTTTTTCATGTTTTTATTGCGCGATACTTCCGTTTCGGGAAATTTTCCGTTTTTCTTGATCCAGATACTTATCGACATTGCTGCAAAACAAATCAGCATTATGCATATTACCGTAATCGCTATTAACAAAAACTGTTCCATGCCGATTAAAAATTAACGTGAAACCTGAAGCGAACTCCAAGCTTATCAATATTGGGATTGTTTCGGTATGACATGCGCCAAACCAAGTCTATTCTCAGAAATCTGAAAATATTGTCGATTCCTGCGCTTCCTTCCATATAGGGCTTTTTGCTTAATGTAAACATTGTTGTTTCTCCTTTATCGTTTACGGGAAACTTGAAAAGTGAAAGATTATTTACCGGAAGGTTTTTATTGTCAAGTCCTCCCCAAACTGCTTTAAATGTAATTACCTCGCGCCATTTTGCTTTTTTCAACAGGGGAATTCTGTTGAACAGCAGACCTTGCAGATTATAGGCAAGATTTATTTCCACGTACTTATCGCTTGCAAATTCAAAAAAATTCATCATGTTGTACGACTGCAGGTGATATGAGTAAGTCTGGTTTGCAGTATGAATAAAGAGCAATGGAAACGGAACGATTCCCCATATTTTTCCCGCTCTTGCAAATGCATCTACAAATCCGAAACTTGAAATCCAGAAACGCTTTCGCGCCGAAACAACAGTTTTTTGATAATTATAATCCGAACCAAACAGATTTTTTATTCCCGCAACATGTGAAAGCGTTATTACAGGCTCTTTTTTGGTCATTGTTGCGCGATAATGCTTGCTTTGGTAAAACTGTTCGTTTGGTGCGAAACGTATGCTTACTCCAAACTCGCTTATTGAAAAATTGCCTGCTTTATTCAATCCTGCATTAACAGAATTTTCAAAAGCGAGAGCGCCTGCCGCTTCGCGTTCGATATGCGAGAACGCTGTCTGGAATCCCCAGCCGTTGCCTGTTTCCAAATCGTACTGCAACCGTATGTTTTTATCATAAACCATTTTGTCAACCTTTCCGCGATTGAACGAAAGCAGAAAATTATCGCCTGTAGAGTAATTCAATTCCTGTCCGAGAATTTTTGTGTTGTATTCGTATGAAAAAGTCAGCATGTTCATCGGATATTCCCACTGATGATATTTTTTCTTTTTGAACGAATATGTGAGAGCACCGGAATACTTGAATTTTTTATCTTTAACGCCGTAAGCTAAAAAAGTTTCAAAGAAGATCTTCGGATGCAGATTAGCGCTTGTTTTTCCGCCAATGCGAAAACGGTTTCCTTCGATTTCGTTATAGCTGTACAATGCATTCACAGGTCCGAAATCAAATTTTTTAAATTCAATATACCCGGTTGACATAATCATAATAAAATCCATAACATTGCGAAACTGTTTTACATTATTCAATGTGTCAAGCATGTCGTAAATGCCCTGTTCGTTTTTGTTAAGAGGTTCGTGGCGGGCGTACTGCCAAAATTCGGCAGGCTTTGCATCCGAATCTGCAAGACGGATTTTCTTTTCGGCGCCTTTATATTCACTGTCGGGTCGAGGCGTATCGAATATGAAATTTTTGTAGGTTACGGCTCTTTTTCCATAAATTCCATGGCTGTTATCAAACAGGCTGAAATCGATATTGATTTCGTTTTTTGACAAAATCCACGTGTTTTCAACCTTGTCAAATTCCTGAATCAGCGACAGGTCATCGATAAAATTCATATTGATTTTTTTCAAAATCTTCAGATGAATTTTTTTTACTGCATACGTCGAATCTGTGGTTATGTATATGTTTCCGTTAAATCCCCAGTCAGCCGGATTGTGCGGAAGAAATGTTACATTGCTGCACCGTATTCCATCGATGTCAACGGTATCGAGCAGATAAAACTTGTAGAAAGTACTTGCAATATTTGACAGCGGGCTGACAAAATGCTGATTCAGCATTTCTATGTCGTTGCTGTAAATATCAACATTATTGAAAAGCAATTCCAGATATGACGAAAGCCCTGCCTGATCGAAATATTTATTAAAGCCCGACATTTTTGTCGCTTTTATTATTTCGCGCGATGTTTCCGGCGATTTCCTGTAATACCTGTCGCTGACAGTTTCCTTTATAAATATCGGCAAATAAGGCTTTCCGTTGAGTTTGGAAGTGTCAACATAGTTGAACATGAATTTAAAGTTGCGTAAGGATTTCTTTTCCTTCAAATCGGGTTTTATATTATCAAGCGCAAATTCGAGTTTCTCATAACTTTCGTATTCATAGTAATCGTGAGCTTCTATTCGATTATGCTTTTTGTTTTCAATTACTTTCTGCATCAATGCTACTGCGGGATTGTCCTTTTTGCGGTAACGGATTCGCTTTGGACGAACAACCGATTCTTCGAGGCTGATGGCATCCGGAACGAGCAAAATTTTATATCTGTTTTTTTTGCCTGTTTCAACTTTCAGTATCTGCGTCCGGTATCCGATAAACGAAATATTTATTTCGTCGGAAGCCCAAAGCGTTTCGAGATGAAAATCGCCTTTCAGGTCGGTTGATGTTCCTATATTTTTCCCTTGAAAAAATACGTTGACGAATGCAAGCTCTTCACCCGTAACAGCATCAATCACCGAGCCATCAACAGTTGTATTTTGCTGTGAAAATATTTGAAACGGTAAAAATAGTAATATTAAAGAATATTTTTTTTTCATCATTTGTAATTCAGTTAATATCGTCATCTGCAAAAATGATTTCAGTATGAAGGATGCATCAGCATATCAATAAACATTTTCAACAAATCGGGATTAACCAAAACCGGATAAGCAAAACCGAAAATCGCTCCGTAAAGATGAGCATCGTGATTGATATTGTCGTTGCTGTTGCGGCTCATGTAGCTGCAATAAACGAGATACAGTATTGCAAAAATTATACCGGGAACAGGAATAATTCCCATGAACAGCAGTTTGCTCCAAGGATTGAAAAATATGCATGCAAACATTACCGCCGATACTGCGCCTGAAGCGCCAACGCCACGATATGCATAATTATCGCGATTTTTTACAATAGTTGTCAGCGTTGCAAAAACCATGCCTCCAAAATATATAACTAAAAAATGTACTGTTTCGTTTCCCGTAAAAAAGCCGAGATAATACATCAGCGCCTGCCCAAACGAATAGAATACAAGCATGTTTATGAGCAAATGAGCCCAGTTTGCATGAATAAAGCCGTGAGTTATCACGCGATACCATTCTTTTTTGTGTATAATCATGTAAGGCGAGAGCAGCAGCCTGTCGAAAATTCGACGATATTCGAATGCCGCAACGGATACAAGCGCTGTAATAATTATAATTGTTAAAGTTAAATCCATTTTGTGTAATTTTTATCAGTTAAAATTTATAATGAAGATTATCAATATTAAATATTTTGGAAACAAGTTCCCGCAACAGTTCACCATTGTCGGCTGCGACATAGTTGACGCCTTTGCTTTTCATGTCGTATTCGCGCAGCAGCGAAATTACCTTTGCGGTTTGCAGCATGTTGTAATTGCGTGCCGCCATTTCGTAATCCTTAATAAAAAACGGATTTATTCCAAGCGCCTTAACAATATCGTTAGCGCCAAGCTGCTGTCGGCGCAATGCGTGATACTTCATGATTTTTGAAAATTGTGAAAACAGCGTCGATACTGTTACTACAAAAGGATATTCTTTTGCGTTTTTACCGAAGTGCTTGCTTATTCTGTTTGCTCTCAGCACGTCTCTATTTGATATTGCCTTGCTGAGTTCAAACGTATTGTAGTCTCTGCTTACTCCTATGTTGGTTTCAATATCAAGCGAGCTGATTTTTTTTCTGCCTTCGGGCAAAACGGTAAACAGCTTGTGTAATTCGTTCACAATTCTGCTTAAATTCGCACCCAGAAAATCCGACAGTATTACTGCTGCATTTGGTTCTATTTCAAAACCCTGCTGTTTGACATACGTTGAAATCCATCCTGAAATTTCGTTTTCGTAAAGCTGTACCGATTCGAGTACTTCCCCGTTTTTTACAACCGTTTTATAAAACGATGTTCGTTTATCTATTGTTTTTCCCTTATAGCAAATCACCAGGATTGTTGATTTCAAAGGATTTTTCATATACGGTTCAAGCTCTTCGATTTTTTTCACATCCTGCGCTTCTCGAACAATTACAACCTGATAGTTTGACATCATGGGAAAACGGCGAGCGGTATCGGCTATCAAACTTATTTCGGTAACATCTTTTCCGTAAATAACCGTTTGATTGAACGAGCGTTCATTTTCCGGCAAAATGCTGTTTGCAATGAATTCGCTTAGTTTGTCGATATAATAAACTTCATCGCCCATTAATACATAAACGGGCTTGTAGATTTTATTCTTCAAATCGCCAAGTATTTGATTATATTTTATTATTGTATCTTTCCCGCTGAATTTTGCCATTTGTTCGAATTATATTGTGCAAATGTAATATTTTTTTGTTAGTTTTGCCGCTGTTTTTTGAACTGTTAACCAAAATGCAACTGTGCATGTCTGATTTTATTATAATTTTACAGAAAATTTAATAAAATTATGATTTTGTGCTTTTAACATGATAAAAGCTGCTTACATGAAAAAAATATTGAAAATTTATATATTAATATCAAAAGTATTAGACAATTAATATTACCTGCTATGGAAAAACGGATGAGCTTTTGCCGATTGGATTCACTGTCGGATATAATTTCAAACTGTAATAATTTTTGGCATTTTCGCTGTGATTGATGTACCCAACATGATGCGGCAGGAAGCTTTAAACATCCGCAATACTTCCGATGGACAGCAAATTTTTGACTGTGTTCGTAAGAAATATGTTGCTCTCACGCCAGAAGAAGCAGTGAGACAGAATATGATACTGTACCTTGCAAATATCAGGAATTATCCGGTAGGTTTAATGCGAGTCGAAGCAGGCATGAAATTGAACGGCATGCAAAAGCGATGCGATATTCTTATATACGGTCGCAACCGAAGCCCGCTGCTGATGGTTGAGTGCAAATCCGAAAGCGTAAAAATTTCGCAAAGTATTTTCAATCAACTATCGCGTTACAATCTTGTATTCAAAGTTCCTTACCTTGTTGCTACCAATGGAAACGACACATATTGCTGTAAAGTAAATTTTGAAACGCAGTCTTACGAATTTCTTTACGAGATACCCGAATTTGAAACAATAAACAATTTATAGCTGTAATAACTGTTAAGCCTTTCGAGACTTCGATAGTCGAGAAAAACATCATAACTCATGTTACGCACTATTGATCAGAGTCTCGCCGTTCTGAAAGGACGTAATCTTCATAAGAGGGTGTGTCAAAAGCTCCATTTCGTCATTGCGAGGGCGTAGCCAGAAGCAATCCAATTTATTGGTTTATGGTTTGCTTCACTGCGTTCGCAATGACGGGAAACGGTTTTTCCTTAAGTTGACGACATTGGGCAACGCCCAATGCCGTCAACTTAAGGGCTGAAAGCCCGCCATAACCCAGCCCAACGCATCGCGTTGGGTAAATAGATACGCTCTCTAACCCGCGCCCTGAAAGGGCAGTATATTGAAAATGAGTATGCTGACCCGTCAGGACGCGACGCGGTATGATATATCCATCATCCAACGCGATGCGTTGGGCTGGGTTATGACGGGCCTTCAGCCCTTAAGTTGACGGCTATGCCCTAACGAGGTCGCGAGGGAGAAAAGACCATTTTTCTATTGATATGGATGCCCCACGGGCAATAAATAACCGCTTCATCGTGATTTATATCATTTCTTATCCCGAACTCAGGTTATTTTATAAAGCGATTTATATACAATCTTTTTATATTTTCCATTTCATGTAAAAAACGGCAATCCGTTATTTTTTTACATTTCTCGATAGAAAAATCATTTAACAGCCGGACATTCCTTATCTCGGCAATACTTTCCAGATTGTTGTTCCTTGCCAGAGATAGCTCCTCCAAATGATTCAATTTTTCAATCCCTTCCAGTGTTTTTATTTTTGAGCTGTAGATATGCAATACCTTCAATTGTTTCAAATTCAACAACTCGCTGATATCTTCACGCGGGTATTTGGTGATAACCAGACTTTCCAATGTTTCTACTTTATCCATGTTTTTCAACCCGTTCCAGTACTCGGCGCCTAAATGTTTCAGGTTAAACCGGGAGACATCAAGGGAAAACTTCTGCTTGCATTGTATGTATATTTTTTCCAGTTTCCTTAGCGAGTAGATACTGTCAAAATTTATTATGGTATTGTCCAGCAAACCGGCAAATGAAATGATTT
>JAIRZQ010000001.1 GCA_031267135.1 Prevotellaceae bacterium | reverse complement strand
AATTTTACAACACGATAATATTTGCTTTTTTATTAAAACCTCATGTTACGCATGACAGTCAAATTTACATTGCCTTTCAGGACGGCGAAACTCTGATAGATGGTGCATAACATGAGTTAATAACTATTTTGCACATGTCAGCAATTATTACTAATATTGTGCGATTTTGAATGTTTATATGTAAAAATTTATACAAATACAATGAAAAATATATTAATTACCGGAGGCGCAGGATTTATAGGTTCACATGTTGCGCGCTTGTTTGTAAACAAATATCCGGAATATAAAATCGTAAATCTGGACAGGCTTACCTATGCAGGGAATCTTGAAAATTTAAAAGACGTGGAAGGCGCGCCTAATTATACTTTTGTAAGAGCCGATATTTGTGATTTTGAAACAGTTTTAGATATTTTCAAAACATACGGTATCGATGGCGTTTTGCATCTGGCTGCCGAAAGCCATGTTGACCGAAGCATAAAAGATCCTTTCACCTTTGCACAAACGAATGTTATGGGAACACTATCTTTGCTTCAGGCGGCAAAGGAGTGTTGGAAAGAAAATTACAGCGAAAAACTGTTTTATCATATTTCAACCGACGAAGTTTACGGAGCGCTGCAATTTGACGAAACATTATTTACCGAAGAAACAAAATACAATCCCCATTCGCCGTATTCGGCGAGCAAAGCGGGAAGCGATCATTTTGTGCGGGCTTTTCACGATACATACGGTTTGCCTGTGATAATAACAAACTGTTCAAACAATTATGGACCTTATCAGTTTCCCGAAAAGCTGATACCTCTTTTTATAAATAATATTCGCAGCAATAAGCCGCTGCCTGTTTACGGAAAAGGGGAAAATGTGCGCGACTGGCTTTATGTGGTTGACCACGCACGCGCAATTGATATTATATTTCATAAGGGGAAAATTGGAGAAACGTATAACATTGGCGGATTTAACGAATGGAAAAATATTGATTTGATAAAGGTAATTATTAAAACCGTTGATAAGCTTCTGAATCGCGCCGAAGGCGAATCCGAAAAACTGATAACTTATGTAACCGACAGAGCTGGACACGATTTGCGCTATGCAATAGATTCGTCGAAACTGAAAAACGAACTCGGATGGCAACCATCTCTGCAGTTTGAAGAAGGAATAGAAAAAACGGTAAAATGGTATCTCGAAAATCAACAGTGGCTTGACAATGTTACTTCGGGCGCATATCAGGAATATTATGAAGAATATTACGGATTGAAAGATAAAAAATGAAAATTGTACTTCGGTAATACACAAACTATTATCGTATGCTTTGAAGATTGCTCGGACAAATATTTAGCTGCTCCTTATGACATGTGTTTTTAAGGAAAAGCTAAATAAAGATAGCTGATTTGTGCTGTGAGCTTAAAAAACATGTATATTTGTACAAAAATTTAATAATATTAAAATAACAGATAATGAAAAAAATTACAACACTGACTTTGGCAATGATTTTGCTGTTCGGTTCAGCCGTGAGGGCGGATGAAGGGATGTGGCTTTTGCCGCTGTTGAACAAAATCGGTTTTCCCGAAATGCAAAAACTCGGAGTTCGGCTTACTGCCGAGCAAATTTACAGCATCAACAATTCGAGCTTGAAAGATGCAATAGTAATATTCGGCGGAGGCTGTACCGGCGAGCTTGTGTCTGCCGAAGGTTTGATTCTTACAAATCATCACTGCGGATACTCTTCGATACAGCAGCACAGCTCTGTCGAACACGACTATCTAAAGGATGGTTTTTGGGCAATGTCGCGCAGCGACGAAATTCCAACTCCCGGATTGCGGGTTTCTTTTCTTGAAAGTTTTGAAGATGTTACCGACTCGATAAATGCCGCAGCAGCAGGCATCGACAGTGAAACAGAACGACAAACCGCCATTCGCACAAAAATAACGGAAATGACTGCAAAATATGCAGGGTTAAACGGAATACGCGCAACAGTTTCGAGTTTTTATGCAGGCAATGCTTACTATTTGATAGTTTACAAAATCTACAGCGATGTTCGCATGGTTGGCGCTCCGCCATCGGCTATAGGAAAATTCGGAGGCGACACCGACAACTGGATGTGGCCCCGTCATACAGGCGATTTTTCAATGTTTCGCGTTTACTCCGACAAGGATGGAAATCCCGCCGAATATTCGCCCGACAACATTCCCTACAATCCAAAACAGCATTTGAAAGTTTCAATCAAAGGAATTCAAAAAAACGACTTTACAATGATTATGGGATATCCCGGAAGTACTCAGCGATACATGACGTCGTGGGAAGTTGACGAACGCATGAATATCTCAAACGCAAATCGCATTCATATTCGCGGTATCCGTCTGGATTTGATGAAAGAAGATATGGAAGCCGACAGAAAAGTGCGTATCCAGTATTCGTCAAAACATGCAGGCGTAAGCAATTACTGGAAAAATTCGATAGGAATGAACAAAGCGCTGAAGCGATTGAAAATTTATGATAAAAAACAGGAAGAAGAACGCAACTTTACGGCATGGGTAAATGCAAGCGAAAGCCGCAAAGAAAAATACGGCGAAGCATTGAATCTGATAGAAAAAGCAATTACCGACAGGGCAGAATATCAAAAAATTTCACTGTATTATAACGAAGCGGTTTTGGGCAGCGAAATTGTTCGGCATGCATTCGTCAGAAATATTTATTTTAACCAACTGAAACAACAGGAAGATGAAGAAAAGAAAGCGGAAATACTTGCCGAACTTAAAGAAGAAGTTGAATCGTTTTTTAAGGACTACAACAAACCGACCGATGTGAAAATAACAAAAGCGCTTTTCAAGGATTTTATCGAAAACACCAATGTCGAATATTATCCCGAAAGTTTTAAGGAAATTGACAGCCTTTACGGCGGCGATGTAAACAAATTTGTTGACAATATGTTTGAAACATCAATGTTTTGCAACAGAGAAAAGATGGAAGCATATCTTGAAAATCCGAATGAAGAAGCATTAGCAGCGGATTTGGCAAACAGGATATATTCTTCGCTTATGCAAAAATCCGGCGAAATACGTCCCATTACACAAAAATTTTCGGAGCAATACAGCAAAGGACGGCGCCTGTACGAAAGCGGACTGCTGGAAATGAACGCAGGCAAAAAATCGATGTATCCCGATGCAAATTCTACAATGCGACTGACTTACGGAACAGTGCAGGATTATTTCCCCGCCGATGCCGTTCATTATGATTATATTACAACTATTGACGGAGTGATGCAAAAAGAAGATACTGATAACCTTTTTGAATTTGAAGTCCCTCAACGCCTGAAAGATTTGTACAGAGCAAAAGATTACGGCAAATATGCAATGAAAAATGGAAATCTGCCTGTTGCATTCCTTTCGACAAACGACATTACAGGCGGCAATTCCGGAAGTCCCGTAATGAATGCCAATGGCGAACTTATCGGCTTGGCGTTCGATGGAAACTGGGAAGCAATGAGCGGCGATATTTGCTTTGAACCCGAACTGCAACGCTGCATAAATGTTGACATCAGATATGTGCTGTTTATTATCGACAAGTATGCAGGCGCAAAACACCTTGTGGACGAAATGACTGTAGTAAATTAATAAAAGCTTATAAATATTATATGGAAGAAGCTGACTTACTTTTAGGTCAGCTTCTCTTTGTTTAATATCTCCCGATAAAAAACTCCTAATTATAAACTGAAAATTATCGAATAAAAATGTCATTTGCTTTGTAAGGCTATATTATATTTGCGATGCCGAAAAGCGACAGAATTTATAAATATTGCAAAAAAATAACAACACACATGCTGCACGGGTTGGGTGCAGCGTTTCAAATCATCGACAGTGCGCCGAGCGAAACGTACAGGTAAGTTTTTACCGGCATTTCGTCTCTCCGAAACGATAAATCCGGCAAAACCTGATAGGTTTACGATAAATATTTAAATTAAAAATAA
>JAIRZQ010000121.1 GCA_031267135.1 Prevotellaceae bacterium | reverse complement strand
ACGTATAAACCACATTTGTACTATCGTTATTATATTCGACAGTAAGTAGTAATAACTCAATCCGCTTGAAAAATTATTACAAAAGCACAGCATCATCACCGGCATAAAATACAATGACATGAATTTCATTCCGGGCATCGAATTTTGGCTTTGCGCCATGATCTTAAAAAAAATTATGGGACACAACGTAAAAGACTCAACAATTACACGGCAGAACAGATCGAGATGCTTTTTGAAAGCGATGCAAACAACAAAATTAGCATTAAGCTCTACGCCATTTTACAACTGGCCAAAGGCTACAGTAGCCGGAAGCTCACGGAATTTTACCATGTTAGTTTCAAACAAATCTGCAACCAGGCAGATCGCTTTGACTCAGAAGGTCTTGACGGGCTGCGCGTAAAACCGGGAAGAAATAGAAAGCAGTGCTTGACGCACGATCAAAAATACCGGTTGCAAGGCGACTTGCTGAAAAGTCCCGAAAACTTTGGTTACAATACGGTCAACCTGACGGGCGCGCTAGTACGGCCATCATCTTGAAAAGAGTTATCGTGTAGCCGTCAAATTATCATCGGCTTACAAACTGATGCACGAGGTGGGATTCAGCTACCGGCGCGCTAAAGCTGTTTATCACGAACGGGACGAGTGAAAACGCGCCCTTGCGAAAGCCGAGATAAAAAAAAGATAGCACAACACACCGGCAGTAAAGATACCGTATTGCTTTTTGAAGACGAGTTCTCGTTAAGTAACACGGCTACTCTTTCTGCCACGTGAACGCCTGTCGGCGAACAGCCGGTAATCAAAAGCGTGCAAGCGAGAAAAGAACGTGTTACCGGTTTTGGCAGCGTTAACCTGCTCATCGGGCAACTTGTCACCTCTTTCGCGAAAACAATTAATGTTCAGTCCTTTAAAAAATATTTGCGGAAGGTATTAAGGGTATATTCAGAGGAAAAGAAAATTATCACGTACGTTGACAATGTCAGCTTCCATCGTGCCCGTGGCTTGCAGGAGCTTCTTGCTGCACACCCGCGGCTGGAGCTACGCTATCTTCCCGCCTATTCGCCGGATTTGAATCCCGTCGAGTGCGCGTGGTGGTATATGCGCAAACGCATCACGCATAATCGTTATTTGTCATCTCTTAAAGAACGCATTGCCAAATTCTGGCGGCTATTTTCTTCGGCGCTTATACCCAACGAATTACTTAAAAATATTTGTGCAATTAATTATTAGAAATTATATAAAAACTTTGAATTATGCCAATTTCATTTGTTGCAAGCAAGTCACTGTCCACAATTCTTATCTGCTCATTAGCTTTGGTCAGCGGTGTATTTGCTATGGTTTATGTAACTAAAGCAATAAGAAAAAACAAAAAAACAGATATTTAACATTGCGTTTTTTGATATTTTAGATTTAAAAATATCGCAGCTAAAATTATTTGGAATTTGTAAATTTCAATAGATATATAGGTATTAATATCCTTGTTAACAAATAATTAGAAGTTAGCCTCCATATTTTTTTAGCAATCCTCTTATTTTTTATAGCAACATACTTTTTACATCGTCACCAATCCGCTTACTATACATGAGATAAATGTCTTTCAATTTTTGTCATGTACTTAGCAAATATTCTTTTGATTTTTTTATCAATTCATTATTCACACCGAGCATTTCGGCTATGCGGATTGCTTCGTGCGGAGCATTTATTTGTGTTTCCTCAACAAAAGAGTAGTCGATATGTTTTTCCATGTTTTTTTCATCTACAGGTTCGTTGGAGTTAATCAATCCCCGCACACGCATACGCCTGCATGATGATATAATTTTATCGTAATGCGTTGTAATAAAGCTGCAAACCTTGCGTTCGGAAAGCATATCGAGCATCGCATTTACAATGGCGCTGCCTTCGGCAGGATTGGTCGTTCGTGCAAGTTCGTCAATCAATACGAGCAAATGTTTATTTACGTCAATTTCCGACAGTATCGCATCTACGTTTTTCATTTCTGCCGCAAACGATGACAGTCCTTGCAGGTGGTTTTGCTCATCGCTCATGCAAATCATGATTTTATCTACAGGAACAATTTCAGCTTCTGCAGCAGGTACATAAAATCCGTATTGGCAAAGATATTGCGATAAGGCAAGCGTTTTCAGAAGAACGGTTTTTCCTCCCATGTTTATGCCTGTAATCAAGGTAGGATACTGTCCGAACAGAATATCTACGGACTGATATTTTTTACCCTGTTTTTGTAGCAAATCTTTCAGTTGAGGATTAAACAGCGCCTTGTAAGATGTAGTTTTATCGACAATGCGAGGCTTGCAAAAACATTCGGTTATTGCCTGTTTCGCTTTTGCTAAAAGTATATCCAGATATGCTGTTTTCGATAATGCCGTATTTAAATATAGAGAATACGGATGTAATTTTTCGCAAAGTTGCTTGCGAATTGTATCTTCAAGTTCTATTATTTTTTGATAAGAATCGGATGTATTATTTTCGTTTTCTTCTTTTACTGACTTGCGCAAAACTGCAAGTTCGGCAGAATAAGCATCATAAATATAGAATGTTGCCATTCGGATTCCTTCAGGGTCGAGAATATTTATCACATCCGACAAATCGGGCAAATCAATCAAATTTAATTTTGATAAAAGTTGCCTTATATCATCGGCAATTATTGCAAACTTTTTTATTTCGAACAGTTCCACATCGCACAGAGTGATTGAACCGGAAAGATTATATAAGGTTCCGTTTATATCCAAAATCTGCGAAAGCTTATTTTCAATATCCGAAAATATCCTGTCGTTCCGAATTTGCTTTAACAGCGATATTGTCTTTTCAATTTGATTTAATTCGTTCTCTATTTCATTTTTGTCGGTTATAAAGATTTGCGAATAAAGACAGCGTTTGGCAGGTGAAGATTTCAAATCTAATTTATTGAGCAGATAAAAGAAGCCAAAACTGTCGCTTGTCGATTTTCGCAATGCTGATATGTTTACATTATTTGTCATTAAGTAATTATTAAGCGTATTATGCCGTAAAATTAATAAAATCAAAAATCTTCAATGCTTTTTCACTGTTTGTCAAAAATTTCCTTTTCATACTTTTCCCAATTTTCAATAACTTCTATGGCTTTGGCAAATTCTCTGTCGATATTTGCATTTATGATTTTGAAATATTCGGGCAGTCCCCACAAGTCGCGTGCGCACAGGGCTTTCAGCATAATCTTAAGCTCCGGTTTGGATATATTAATTTCATCGTCATTTCGCGACAGGTTTTCTTTTTCGGCAAATGTTACAAGTTGTTCGATAAAATTATCATCGATAATGAATTTTTTTTCAAAATCTTCAAATTCCGTATATTCGGTCTGTAATTTTTCGCGATTATCCGAGACATAATTTAATGCAAATCTGTATGTAATTCCGCGATTCACAAGCCGTGCATAGTATTGCGTATAAAACGATGTATCTTGCGGAATAAAAATATCGGGCATTATTCCTCCGCCTCCATATACCGTGCGATTTTTTACCAGCGTTTTATATTTGAGCGTATCGGGAAAATTGATTTTTTCGCTGTCGTAAACTTCGCCTGTTGTATACCGGTCGTAAAAATCCTGCATGTATTTTGCCGAATTTCCCTTTTCGTAAGGTCGTTGTATGACTCTGCCCGTAGGCGTGTGATATCGAGCCACCGTAAGCCTTATGTACGAACCGTCGCCAATCGGAAGCTGATGCTGCATCAAGCCTTTACCATAAGTTCGACGACCTATTAAAATGCCTCTGTCCCAATCCTGTACTGCGCCTGAAACAATTTCGCTTGCAGATGCCGAGCCTTCGTTTACCAGCAGTACAAGTTTTCCGGTTTTGAAAACTCCGTCATTGGTTGACAGTTCGATGTTCGATGGAATGTGAGTTCCCGATGTGTAAACTATAGTTTTCCCCTGTTCGAGAAACTGGTCGGCAAGATGTACGGCTGTTCCCATAATGCCGCCGCCGTTTCCGCGCAAATCTAAAATGAGCGCATTGGGATTTGTTTTGAATTTTGCAAAAGCATTTATGATTTCGTCCATTGATGTTGCAGCAAACCGTCCTAATCTTATATACGCAAGTCCGGGACGAACTTCGTAAGCTGCATCTACGCTGTTGATAGGAATCTTATCGCGTATCACTTCAAACTGCAGAATATCCTTTTCACTTCTGCGCGCTATATCAATCATGACTCTTGTGCCTTTCCTGCCTCGCAGAAGTTTAAATATTTTATCGTTTGTAATATTTATGCCTGCAATATTTTGTCCGTCAACCGCAACAATTTTGTCGCCTGCCATAATTCCTGCTTTTTCGGAAGGTCCGCCCGAAACAGGCATGATAACGACAAGCGTATCTTCCATCATTGTAAATTCAACTCCTATGCCATCAAAGCTTCCGGTAAGCGGTTCGTTCATCGCCCTGAATTCTTCTTTGGATATATATACCGAATGAGGATCAAGATTTGCAAGTATTGATATAACCGCTTTTTCCGACAGTTTGGAAATATCGACTGTATCTACATAATAACTGTTAATTGCATTTATCACATTTCCGATTTTTCTGATTGATTCGATTGCATTCTGCTGTTGTGCAGTAACGGTTATTGACGTTAAAAAAGTTATGAAAACCAGTATTTTTTTCATTGTTTTATGTATTAGTATCATTTATATCTTTATTTTACTCAGCCATATCGAAAAAAAGCAATCGTAAACGCGGTAGTTTCCATTGTTTTCGAATATAAGTTCCTTGTCGAGCAAACTTGTTAATGCTGTCTTTATTGAACTTGCCGCTCCGAGCCTGTATTTATCAATAAAAACATTTGATGTCGGTTGAGTAATCATATTTTCCGCCGCTATTGCTTTCAACAAACTCAACTGTTTTTCGGTAATAAGTTTACAATACGTTTGATATGTAGCTTCGTTTTCCATTAATATTTCGTTCAAAACCATTTCGGCTACCGATATGTCATATTTTTTGCATGCAAGTGAAAAAAGGCGATTCAGCATCATTTGAACATACCACGTATGTCCGTTTACTTTACTGTAAATCCAGTCGAAAATATTTGAATCTGTTATTTTATTTGCTTTCAAAAATAATTTTACTGCAAACTTTTGATATTCATTTTTATTAATTTCGCTTAATTGCAGCATTTGAGAGCTTTGATAAAACGGTCGCGATGCTGATGCAAACAAACGTTCCATTATATGTTTACGGCTGCCCGAGAAAATAAAATGAACATTGTTGAGTTGCTGTACATACGAACGCAGCAAGGCTTCTACGCCTTTTTCCGCATAATCTGTTATTTGTTGAAATTCATCGATTGCAATAAAACACAATTTTCCGGATAGCGACAGATAATCAAATATTTCTTTCAGCGATTCTTCGGTTTGAGATATTGCAAAATCAAAAGTCAGTTTTGGAATACCCGATATATTGTCGGCTACAAGCGCAGGACGGATTGATTTGAAAAACGAAAAAATCTTTGATATTATTTTTTGTGATTTTGTATCAACCGAACCTGTTACTGTATTTGCAAGTAATTTTACAAAGTCGCTTAACGAATTTGTATGATAAATATCAATATAAATACAAGTCACATTCTTATCGCCATTAAACGAATTGAAAACATGATGAATCAGTCCTGTTTTTCCCATACGACGCGGACTTATAAGCGTAATATTGCGTCCGTTACGCAGGGCGTTTCTTAACTTTTCCGTTTCTGTTTTTCGGTCGCAAAAATATTCGGAACTTTCATAACCTGTAAGAAGAAAAGGATTTATATGTGCCTGTTTCATATTTTACAATAACTTATTACGTAATTTACGTAACGCAAAGTATGTATTTTTTTTAAATATATGCAAATTATTATTGTTTTTTAAATGTTGGCATATTAAGTATTAAATGCAAGCAGTTTGAAAAAACTGTCAAAAGGTACCTCAAAATTAAGTAATTTTCCTGACGTAATGTCTTCTCCTGAAATGGCTTTACAAAAAAGGATGCTTATAGAATTATAGTCTTTTTTTATTGGATATTTTCTTTTTCAATACTTTGTGATCCAGCTGGGATTCGAACCCAGGACCCCATCCTTAAAAGGGATGTGCTCTACCTGCTGAGCTACTGAATCATTTTTCTCATTTTTAAAATGAGGGTGCAAAGGTAGTTATATTTTTTATTATTACAAATTTCAAATCGGACTTTTTAATTTTCTATATGTTATTTATCTGTAAACGAGCGATATTTTCTTCCAAAATTTTTATCTTTGATTCTGCATCCGACTGCTTTTTACGTTCCGATGCAACTACGCTTGCAGGAGCGCCCGATACAAATTTATCGTTACCTAATTTCTTATTCACAACCGATAAGAATCCTTTGGCATATTCGAGTTCATTTTTTAATTTTTCCAATTCTTCGTTGATGTTTATCTTGTTGCCGAGCGGTATATAATATTCGTTTGTACCTGCCAAAAACGAAGAGGTATTTTCGATAATATTTTCCGTTCTTGCAATTTGTGAAAGGTTAGCCAATTTCATTAAAATACCTGCAAACGACAAATCAAAATCGCCTTTCACAAACAAGTCGAAACTTTGTTTAGGCGAGATATTTTTATTTTGCCTCAATGCTCTTACATTTATAATAATTTCTTTTATCTGCTCGAATGTTTCAGCAATTTTCTCATCAAAAGCGCAAGGTTTCGGTTGAGGCGTGAGCATTATGGTTTTACGTTCTTCTTTTTTACAATTGTTAAGGATGAGCCATATTTCTTCAGTGATAAACGGCATGAAAGGATGAAGAATTTTCAAAAGATTTTCAAAAATTTTCAGTGTCGCCGTATATGTCGATTTATCGACAGGAGAGCCGTAAGCAGGTTTTATTATTTCGAGATAATACGCGCAAAAATCATCCCAAAACAATTTATATGCAGCCATCAGCGCTTCCGATATTCTGTATTTGTCGAAATTATCATAAATTTCCTTGAGAGTTTTGTTAAACTGCGAATTAAACCATTCTATTGCTTTTGCTGCATAATCGGGTTGAGGAATTTCTTCTATGTTCCAGCTTTTTAACAACCGGAATGCATTCCATATCTTATTGCAAAAATTACGACCCTGTTCCACCTGCGAATTATCATACAAAATGTCGTTGCCTGCCGATGAACAGAGCAGCATTCCAACGCGAACCCCGTCAGCGCCGTACTGTGCGATTAATTCCAAAAGGTCGGGAGAATTTCCCAGCGACTTGCTCATTTTCCTGCCCAGTTTGTCGCGTACTATACCTGTGAGATATACGTTTGAGAATGGAGCCTTGCCGCGAAATTCATGTCCTGCAATAATCATGCGCGCCACCCAGAAAAACAGAATTTCGGGAGCTGTTACCAAATCGTTTGTTGGATAATAATAATTCAAATCGTCATTGCCTTTGTTTTCGGGATGTCCGCATACCGATGGGTCGAAAACCGAAAGAGGCCAAAGCCACGAAGAAAACCACGTATCTACGACATCTTCATCCTGATGCAATTCATCCATATTTATATTGCAGTATTTTTTTTGGGCAAGCGTAAATGCTTCATCAACAGTTTTTGCAACAACAAAGCTTCCATCGGGCAAGTACCATGCAGGAATACGCTGTCCCCACCAAAGTTGACGCGAAATACACCAGTCGCGAACATTCTCCATCCAATGCCTGTATGTATTTTTGAATTTGTCGGGAATAAGTTTTACGTCTCCGTTCAACACATAATCGAGAGCAGGTTTGGCTATGTTTTCCATTTTCAAAAACCACTGCATCGAAAGTTTCGGTTCTATTACGGCATCAGTGCGTTCTGAAAAGCCTACGGAACTTTTATAATCTTCGGCTCTAACCAAAAAATCTGCATCGTCAAGCATTTTTACAATTTTCTTACGGGCATCGAATCGGTCTTCGCCGACAAGAATCTGCGCTTTTTCGTTTAGCCTTCCATCATTGGAGATAATGTCGATCACGGGCAAGTTATATTTCATTCCAAGCATATAATCGTTAATATCGTGAGCAGGCGTAACTTTGAGGCAGCCTGTTCCAAAGTCCATACTCACATATTCATCAAAAATAACAGGAATTTCTTTATTTATCAACGGTATAAGCACCTTTTTGCCTTGCATTTGCACATAACGTTCGTCGTTTGGATTTATGCAAACAGCAACGTCAGCCATGATTGTTTCG
Organism: Prevotellaceae bacterium; assembly: GCA_031267135.1. GTDB lineage: Bacteria > Bacteroidota > Bacteroidia > Bacteroidales > UBA932 > JAIRKV01. The sequence continues at coordinate 1,885 of JAIRZQ010000121.1, read as the reverse complement.
GGGCGCGTGGTTGCTATTGTAATGCTTGCATTTTCGCCAACTATCGGATACGACAGATAATAAAGTTTTGAATTTACATCTTTGTGAATAACTTCCTCGTCCGAAACAGCCGTTTTGCCAGCAGTATCCCAATTTACCATTCGCACGCCGCGATATACCAGCCCCTTGTTATACAGATAAATAAACGTATCGATAACGGCTTCCGACAGTTTTTCATCCATAGTGAAGCGCGTACGCCGCCAGTCGCACGAGGCGCCGAGCTTTTTCAACTGTTCAAGGATTATTCCGCCATGCTTTTCTTTCCATTCCCATGCATATTTCATAAATTCGCCACGCGAAAGCCGGTCTTTGCTTATTCCCTGTTCGCGGAGCTTTGCAACAACTTTGGCTTCGGTAGCAATCGAAGCGTGGTCAGTTCCCGGCACCCAGCATGCATTTTTCCCAAGCATTCGCGCGCGGCGCACCAGAACGTCCTGTATGGTATTGTTGAGCATGTGTCCCATGTGCAACACGCCGGTAACATTTGGCGGAGGTATCACTATGGTGTAAGGCTGGCGTTCATCCGGATCCGAATCGAAAAAACCGTTTTCCATCCAATATGAATAAAGTCTGTCTTCAACTTCAACAGGGTTATATTTTGCTGTAATTTCCATAAAAACCGTAATAATACATTTAACAAATATCTTTAATAAAATGAAGCAACAAAAGTACAAATAAAAGTTTACATACTACACAAGCCTTTTGAATTTTATAAAATACTTGCGTAATACCCATTGTGAAATGGAAATATAATTGCATGCAGGAAATTCAGACAACGTTGCTAATTAAGCAGCATAGTTCAAGTTGCTAATTAGAGAATTGTGTATAAAATTCTTCATATCATTATTTTTAATGTACTAACGATTATTTACTCAAGAAAATATTCCTCCCAACCTAAATTTTCAAGGGCTTTCGACGAATATTCAATATCGTTAATCTCATTTGACTCCTTTTTCACTTTAAATGTAAGACTGCTCTCATCTATTATATACATAGTGGCTTTCTTTCTGCCTGATAAAAATATTTTTCCGTTTTCAGGATTTAATAAACCTGATATATAATTCCAGTCTCCTTCATCTTCGTATACCAGCAATTTATCTGTTATGCTATAATTGGCATCCATAAGCAAAAGATATATAAATCTTTTAGTCATACCATTATTAGTACCGCATTGATAAGAAGAATAACCTATCAAAAAATATTTTTCTTTCTCAATTCTAAAATATTTATCTGGTAGATATAAAGATGTAAATATGGCTGTAATTTTTTCTGTTTCCTGACTAATAGATGCAACAGTGCAGTACAGTACTGTTGTGTCTTCTGTATGGTACACAAAAGACAATGCTTCGTCTTTGGTCATAGGTTTTCTTTTATTATACCTGCCATATATTAGATAACCAAAGCCTAAAACATCATCACTCTTTTCTTCTTCAAAGGAATTAACAAAATCAATGAATTTTATATCCTGATTTTTAGTGGCTGTTTGTGCACATCCTGTATTCAGAATTAATGCACTTAAAATAATTATTAAATTCTTCATAGCATTATTTATTAATGTACTAACGGTTATTTATTCAAGAAAATATTCTTCCCAAGCCAACTTTCTAACGTCTTTCAATAAATCATTGTTGTACGGAGTCTCTGTTGATTCTTTTTCTATTTTAAATGTAAGACTGTCCTCATCTATTATATGCATAATAGATTTTTTTTCTTCTTTTATAAATACTTTGGTAGTGTCTTAAATTATCAGAAATCATTATTTCCGAAAACTCCTGTTTTATAATAATATCTTTCAATATACATTCCTATAACGTTATCGTGAATCTGTTCATTCTTTGAAAAACAA
>JAIRZQ010000120.1 GCA_031267135.1 Prevotellaceae bacterium | reverse complement strand
AACCTGTGCTTTCCAGAGTTCGAGTATTGTTGTTATTTGTATAAACCAGAGAGCCGAGATAGTCAAAACCCTTACTGTCATCCCCAACAACACTTGCTTTTGTACCATCGGCAATATATTTATAGTTTGCTTTCACAATATCAAGATCGCATGGTATTATTTTATAAGGCAAATTCAATAAATTATATTGTATGTTTATACATTTTCTACCATCAAAGGTCATATTTCCGTTAGCATCATATTCATAGTTTACATTTATTGTTCCCATAATATTCGTTAATTTATTGCCATCATAATTATACGACAAGGCAACAGGCGCCTCTGATTCGGATCCATAACGCACAAGGGTTTTTATATTGCCGTTTTTATCGTATTCTATGCCTTTCTCGGTAAAGTAATTGTATGGAGTATCGTCCATAACGTGATAAAGATTGTTCCCTGTAAAGCGATTTAGCCTGTCGTATGCAAAAGTATATGTTGTGGGCATGAATTCCTCAAATGCCCAGGTGCATTCAGTAATATTGCCTGTGTAACTTGGAGCAGTGTTTGATTTTGCCGGATTATAATACGACAGTCGCATATTAAATACATTATCGCCATCCGCATTTGTTGCCTGTTTTTTAGTTACCCATCCCTGAATGTTGTATTTTACAGAATCGGCAATAAGATTATCGCCGTAAATTTTTGCTGTTTGCTGTCCGAGTTCATTGTATCCGTAATTTACTTTTGCCGTGTCGCTGCCGTTTACTGTTGCAGCTTCGGTTAGCAAACGTCCTCGCTGGTCGTATGTAAATGCCGTAAGTTTTGTATCCGGCGCACTGCTGCCTGTTTTGTGACTTTCGTGCTGAGCAAGAATGTTGCCGACAAAATTATACTTCGTGCTGTAGCGGCTTATATATCCCAAATGATTTCTTTCAACTGTCTGTATTATTCTGCTCTTACTGTCATAATAAAATGCACGTTCTACAAATCCAGCCGTACTGTCGGCTAATATTTTTACAATCTCGTAGGCTTTCAGATGTCTTACTTTTACCGTATCCAAATCCGAATTTGTACAAACTCCCGCAACAGGCTCAAAGGCAAGGCTCGAAGGATTTTTCCATACCGCAGTTTGTATTCCGCCCGGTATGCCCTCATATATACCAAAAGCCGGGCTGCATGCATCCAGACATTCCGCTATGCTCATATACTCGGCAGGAATATAATAATACTTTATATTCGGATTGTTCGGGTCGGTATATCTAAGATAAATTTCTTTTATACGTATATCGCCCTTCTTAACCTTGCCTTCTGATCCTACTGTATATAAATGATTAGTATCGCAAGCGAAACAATCAAAAGCGATTGGCGGTAAGACAGGATCTATTGGGTCTATCGGGCTAATTGATATCGGTTTTTTTATTGCCTGAATATCCACCGACGAAACTGTTTCATCGTATTCTTCGCTATCATTCATAGATGTAACAGTCAAACCCTGATTATGGCGCATGTATGTTCCCGGAGCAAGGTTGTTGCGCACATAATATGATTTTCCGTAATACCTCGTGCTTTCTACAAGATATTCTTCTGTAAAGCCGTCGCCGCCGAAAGGTACATATATGCTGCACAATTCGCCAAGCGAAGTATAATTATTATGAAAAGTCGGAGCAAAATATTTTGCCTGTATTTGCGAGCGTGTGAGATTTGTTTTTACCAGCGTCTTGTCCGTAAGATTACCCACATTGTCGTAAACATTGTAAATCCACTGATTGTTTTGTCGCATGTTTCCATCCTGCATCATAACCAAACGTCCGTCTTTGTCGTAAACTATATATTCCGCTTCCTTTCCGGGCATTTGGCGTTCTATCATATTACCGCGTCCATCGTATTTATATGTGTAACAGTAACGCGCTACCATAGCAGAACCGGGCATTAACGTGGTATTTATTCCTATGATTGAAGAATATTCGGGCGTAATTACCATCACAAGTTGACCGTAATCATCATATACGTAATACGTATCAAAATTTTGGCTGTTGTCGCCTTTTGTGCGCGTCAGTATCGTCTGTCCGAGCTTGTCGATAAATGTTATTACGGTTTGCCCATCTTCGTTTGTTACCGAATTTTTGTAAAGAGTATTGGACGCATAATAATCGGCTACAGTTACGTTTCCGCTTGCAGAATTGACATTCATCAGGAATACTTCGCCTGCGCCGTTTGTCGAATAGGTATTTACAGCCTTTTTATCCTCATCTCTGAAAACGGCGCCGACATTGTATGTTTGCATAATCCTGTTGAGCGGCGATGGCTCAAATATGTTTTCGATATAAGCAAACGTTCCATTATCCGTTCCAAATTCGTTTTGGTAAAATTCGGTTTGTGTTACGAATGGAGAATTTTCTGCGGCGGCAGTACTGTTTTCCGAAACGTAAGGCAGATAAACCTTTGCATTGTCACGCCGCATATTGTCGTAATATACAGGCGTTACCATGTTTTGCTGCATTGGCGAGCCTTTTATTTGAATAATTTGCTCCGGGTATCCAAGCCCATCGTAATACGTAATGTCGCGGTAATAATGTGCTGCATCCGGCTCTGTATAAGTCGTTTTCATTATCCAGTTGCCATCCGAAACATCCGCTATCAAAGGGTCGGGCGGCGGTGGAGGTGGTGGCGGAGGAGAAGGAGGATAGCTGCACCAACCACTTTGATAAATATTCAAATAATCGTCATTATTTCCTATGATTCTTATAGTTCTATCTTCTCCTATTTCATTCTTAAAAACATGAAAGGTAATAGTATTATATGAAATATATGTCACCGTTAAAAAATTATTGAAACCATTTGATGATAAATAATCATTAATAAGCCACATCAACAAAGTTTCGGCTCCATTGAGATATGAATCGTCTGTTATTAATATGTTTGTAGTATAATTTCCACCTTCACAATTTGCATTAATGTGTCCGAAGCCGGTGATAACAAACTGTTGAAATGTAACATTATTTACACTTTGTGAATTCATATTTTCACAAAGCAGTAATGATAAAATTATTATTGTAAAAATCTTTTTCATGGCTTTTAATTTTTATCGTCCGGTGAATAATAATACTTATTATGCAAATTATTTGCATCATCTGTAACAGATTTTAACTTTCCCGTTGCATTGTAGTCGTACAGCGTTGCCTTGCCGCTTGGGTCGGTCATTTTTTTCAAGCCTACAAACGGATAATATTCCAGCGCTGTTACCTGCGCTCCCGGTATGCTGCGCAAAGAGTTTTCGTATGCGCCTATTCCTGCAGGCAGCGATGCCGTTTCTATGCTGCCCAGTCCGCTTATGCTTTTAACCTTGCTCAAGCTGCAATTATCTATTTTCGCTACGAGGTACAGTCCGTTATAACCCCAAACGGGTAGTGTCTTAAATTATCAGAAATCATTATTTCCGAAAACTCCTGTTTTATAATAATATCTTTCAATATACATTCCTATAACGTTATCGTGAATCTGTTCATTCTTTGAAAAACAA
>JAIRZQ010000116.1 GCA_031267135.1 Prevotellaceae bacterium | reverse complement strand
GTCAGTTTTTCTCCACCAAAACCGCCCTGAGGGTTGGTCAACTGAATCATGTTGCCGCTGACAATATCCGGATAACCGTCGCCGTTCATGTCCATAAAGGAGAGCGTGGTTTTTGTTTCTCCATCCGAATCGCTGTACGTTACGCCGACGGCGCCCGTCATCACGGCTTTGCCGGAAGTCTTCGTCTCCAGCACCGGGCCAAAAGCGCCGCTACCGGTCAAACAGCCGTTGACGTTGCCGGAAACACTGCCCAGTCTCGACAGCGGGTTGGTCAGGATAACATCCTGCTCGCTCAGGCGTGCGCAACTGATTATATCGCTGTCTACATAACAGTTTTCCTGCTGACCTGTCCACTTGGGAGACAGCTTGTTATCCAGCGACATCGGAACGAAAACCTGCTTGCGCGGGTCTACTTCGTCGTTCTCGCTTTCGGGCAATTTCAGGAGGCTTTCGTTAATGGGAAGCAGCGAACGCCCTTCTCCGGCATTGTAGACAAACTGTCCCCAACCCCGGTGCATCAAACCGAAACTATCGGTAAACGTAAATATTTCCAATCTGTTTCGCCGGATGCTGCCGGAATATAAATATAGCTTTGCCCCCTTAGTAACTTTGAAAGTTTCTAATCCACTATCATTTAGCATGAAAAGAAATCTTTAAACAAGATTACAATTTCAAACTGTTATTATGTGTGAAAAACAAAACTCTTTTCTTACTTTCAAAAACCAAAACTTTATTCTTAACTAAGCCAATTAGCAAACAAAGTTTTTTCCTTTCTCTATATTCAACGTTAAATTAATAATACCTTCTATAAATCTAATGGAATATCACCATTGGATTTTATTATAATTTCTTTTAATGTATCTGCTTCAAATATGTAATATTGATCTATTTCACCCCTCTCATCTGCATTGTTAATGGTATCCATCTTCTCAAAATTTGAGTATTCCGCATTAAATAATTTTTCAAAAAAATCTTGTTTTAACATTCCTATTTGCATATCATTTAATAAATGAATATCCTTATCTTTTATTTTAGCTGAAATAACATAACTCAGTCGCTCTATGGAATCAAATCTCAATTTTATAAATGAATCTTTATATAATAATTTTTGCAATGATAGTTGAAATTCATCAAGATTAAAAATTTGGTATTCGACATCAAAAATATTATTATTAAGATTTTGCAAATAGGATACACTAATATCATCTTCTTCACCCAAAAGCGAATATGTCAAACATCCTTCTGATATGATAGATAAATAATTATCGCTAAGTTTATAATAGAAGGGTGAAAAAGCAAATGTTTATTTGAGCATTTAATAAGTTCATCATCTGATAATTGATCCCCATATTTGCCGTATTGATTATTAATAAATGAAGCCGTTTGCTCTATTTTATTATTTTGCTTATTCTCTTTACAAGAAAAACAAATTAATATAATCGTTAATATTATTATATTTTTTTTCATATCTTATATTTATTTATGACTCCTTACTAGGCGTAGCGTTCACGCTACGCCAGTGGAAGTATAGAAACCTTGTCGAACAATTATCTGCAATTTTGTATGTTACGCTGAGCATAAGCTTTATTCTTAAATTAAAATCAAAAAGTGATTTTCTGTAAATTTATGCCTGAATAAATGTATAATACGTTATTTATTAAACAATTCGGAGTTATCATAAGTTCTTTTAATTTTAGAATTTGCCAAGTTTGCCCTTTGTCTGTGCTGTAAATCAAATCATAAACAGGAAAATAAGTTTCTGTTCCGACAAAACCGACAATAACATTTTCATTTGATTGTAAATAATTTATAAATGAGTAATTTTCAAACGTTGTTAGTTTTTCCAACTTGTCTCTTGCCAAATCATATTGATATAGATTTATTGCGTTTTTATGTTCATTCGTTGCAATAAGTACCTTATTTTCAGCTATTTTTGTAATACAAGCAGGCTCTGTTATCGCAACTTCTTTGTACTCGCCGTCAGTTTCTACAACTAACTGATTTTTCCAAGTAACAAAATAGGTATTAATATTATCACTAACAACACCATCCGTTTTAGGCGTGTAGCCAAAAAATTTTACTGAATAAGCCGAAAAACTTGTATCAGTCGTCAAAATGTAATTTTGTGGTTTATTGTAAAAAGACAAACAAACACTATCATTTTTTACCCAAACATTACCAATCGCCTCAATGTTAAAATCAAACAACTTAAATTCTTGCGTTGCTAAATTTAATTTGAAAAGATTGTTTTTTGCAACATTTTTCGAACTCTTTATGTTGCCAAAAATGGCATTGTCGTATAATTTTGCATAACCATAAAACAACCAATCATTTGCAAAATAAATTTGCTGCCAATCTTTACCACCGTTGATTGTTTTATAAATCATTATGCTTGCTTCAGAATATAAGTTGCCTTTCTTGCTAAATATATAGCCTTCATTTTCGGACTTGAAAAGCATATATTCAGGTTTGCCCGGTATCTCATTAAAATCAATTAATGTTATCATATCATTTTTATTATTTATGCAAGATACAAATAATATAGGAATAAAAATATTAAATATTATCTTTTTCATTGGTTTGTAGAATTTGTAAGATATGTTTTTAATTGGTCAATGAGTTTATTTATTCTATCGCTGATTTCTTTGTCTGCTTTTTTCTCAATCATTTTCTGAATTTTACCTCGATTTATAATAAATTCTTTCGCTCTTCGTATTGCAACTTCTGGTTTTTTTGTCCAATACTCGGCCAATCTGTCCATTATTATTGCTGCCTGTGTCGTTTCCTCTTTGCTCGTTAAATCGTCAAAATCCGGTGTTAGTACAATTGCAAATAAATCAGCAGTATTAAGCGTATAAAGAGGGGTTGAACCGTCTTTATTCCAATAGGCATCAACATGTGAGGTAAAAGCAAAATCTTTAAACGCTTGCGAGTTTAGTTCAAGTTCTGTTCCGTTCTGTTTTGCCAATTCGTTTTCCATTGCATTTTGCAAATTTTCCATTGTTTCGCCTATCCACCTTTGTCCATTTGGTGTTAATTTATAGTTGGTTTCGTATTTGAACCTTTTAGCGTATTTCAAACCATACTCTAAATAATAACTTGGGGCAGTTGCATTTGGGTTTCTCGCAACAAAATTATTATAACGCCACAAATAATAATGAGGCTTTCCAATAAAATTACGAGGAGCAGCAGGAACGGGATCGTTACCGTCTGGGTCTATAAAAATAACCGGATTATTCAGGCAGTATGCATACGAACTTATCCCCGGATATTTTTCCCACATCGGGTCAACACCCAAAAATACCGAAGTCCTCGAATCATAATACCTTGCTCCATAATAATACAGTCCTGTTTCCTCATCCAGTTCTTTCGCGTTAAACAGATACAGCGTATTCCATTTATTGTTTCGTTCCTCAATAAACACCTCTCCAAAAGGCACATATTCAACATGCTGCACCACTTCGCCATCCAGATTGGTTATCAGTGAAGCACTTCCCAAATGGTCTGAATGATAGTAATACTGGAATGTTTCCGGATTGTCATTTCCTGCCCC
>JAIRZQ010000019.1 GCA_031267135.1 Prevotellaceae bacterium | reverse complement strand
CCGGGCGCTACCGCATTTACGGTTATTCCCAGTTTCCCGACTTCCATTGCAATGCTCCGCGTCAATGCTTCCATTGCCGCCTTGCTTGCTCCGTACATTATTTGACCGGCAAAGCGCTGGGCTGCATCGGTACTGATATTGATAATGTGACCGCCGTTTTTTGTTCTTCCGACAAATTCCCTGATCAGCAGTACGGCCGCTTTTACATTAACATGCAGTATTTTGTCTGCTGTTTGCCCGTCAATGGTACAAACGGTATCATTTTCATCGTATTCCGCTGCATTATTTACCAGTATGTCAATCCCTCCAAACTTTTTCTCGACAAGGTTGAAAATATCATTTGCAGCATTGTTCTCTGTAATATCCTTTTCGACAATAAGGTAATTGCCGGTAATTTTCCGTAACCTTTGCTCGACAGTTGCGGCGTCTTCCGACAGCATTTTGTAATATTTATCAATCCCGTTTGCCCGTGTATTATCGGCATTGTATTTTATCGGCAGTTTTTTATAAACTATCACTACAGTCGCGCCTTCTGCCGCGAAATTGCAGGCAGTTTCCGCCCCGATACCTGACGGATTGTGAGCGCCCGTAATCAAAACAACTTTATTTTTGAGATTCAGTTCCATACTTCTAATAAAAATTTTTGCAAAGGTAAATAAAAATCAAATCATTAAATAAAACGTGCTGATTTTTGCAAAGCAGCGTAAAGCAATATTTCTGCCGAAAACAAACTCTGCCTGCATCATAAGTAAAAGCAGGATTTCGGACTTGCTGCAAACTTGAATTTTACCTTTAATACAATCAAGTCCGAATATTTTGCAAAACAGGCGGTAAATATTTATGCGTTTTAAATTTTATTGCTGTTACTTTTCCTGCTGTTTGAATTGAAAAAGGTAACTGTTCGTACTCTCTACATCTTACAGTTTCCATTGCAGAGGAATACTTAATTTGAAATTCAAATTGCGCCCCATATTGTAAATTCCGTCTGCTTTGTAACGTGATAAATGGTCGTAGTAGGTTTTATTCAGCAAATTGTTTACAGAAATGTTCAACATCAGTTTTTGTTTATTCCATCCCAATTCAAAAGCCAAGCCTGCATTGAGCAGCAGATAATCGTCCGTTGGCAGTTCGTATTCGGCAATGCGCTTTTGCTTGAACGAATATATCGTTTGCATATAAATCGAAAATCTTTTTATTGCTTCGTTCCATGCAAAACTGGCGCTGATGGCGGCATTTATTTTTTGCGAAGGCATCAATGGCAAATCGGCATGTTTATTGCGTCCGAAAGTATTGCAGTACGAAGCGTCAAGATGCAGCCAGTCGAGCGGATGAGGATGCAAATGAAATCCCGCTTCGCCGCCGTATAAATATGCATTTGTTTGACTGTAATTATATACAGGCATATCATCTATTTCGACGGCTGTCGGTTGCAGATAAATATAATTGCGAATATAATTAAAATAAGGATTGACGAACAGTTCCAAATGTTTCGATTTGTAAGTCAGCGAAGCGTCTATCTGGTAACTGTTTTCGATTTTGAGCTGTGTATTTCCGATTTCGTAGCGATTTGTTCCTTCATGAGCGCCATTACTAAGCAGCTCGAACATGTTGGGGGCGCGATAGCCCGAAGAAAAACTTGCTCGAAACGACAATTTTTCAGTAACAGGCTGAAAAATTCCTGTCGAAAAATTAAATGCAAAGTACGATTTTGAAAATTCCGGAATATAATCATCTTCATTCTCTGTTCCGTGTTCTTCGCCCGAAATATGCCGCCCATCGATACGCAAGCCTGCCATCAAATATGCTTTTTCGGAATAATAAAAATCGGCGACGGCAAATATGCCGGCATCGGATGTTGCGGCATCCGGTATTAAAATTTCTTCACCTTTATTTTTATTTGTCTGATACATTCCTTGAGTTCCAACCGTGAATGTCCATCGGTCATAAATTTTTGGCGAATACCATTTTGCATTGTACGAAAAAGTACTCAAATTCATATCCAAAGCGGCAACATCGTCTTCAAATTCCTTTCTGTTGTTGAAAATGTATCCTGCGTCAATTTTCAATTTTGAACTGTTGTCAAAAAAGAATGTATTTTCGGAACTTATTAAATGAGTTGTCAAATTCTGAAAGGGAGAAAACGGTTTGCGTCCGTTTGAATAAGATTCTTCATCTTCTTCGCTTTCTTCGGCTTCGGATAAGCCGTATTTTTCACTCAAAAAACCGTATTTCAACGAAGTTATAAACTTGTTGCCTGTATATCCCAAAACTGTTTTAAAATCGCCTGTACGAAAACGGCTGTTGCTGACAAAGTCTTTGTTTCCATCGGCATAATCCCTGTGAGTTGTATATCCTCCAAACATGTTCCAGTGAAAACGGTTTTTTGATAATTTGAAAGCTCCCGTGCTTCGCAAACCTTTGGTGTTGGTATTATATTCGGAACTTAAAACACTTTCAGCGCTGCTTTCTTTTGCATAACGTTCATCGACAAAATAAAGGATTCCGCCCAAAGCATCGCTGCCGTACAAAAGCGAAACGGGACCTTTGATTATTTCGACCTGTTCGTATCCGTTTTCGTCGAGTCCCAAACCGTGTTCGTCGCCCCACTGCTGATTTTCAATTCTTAATCCTTGTGAAAACACGGCAATACGATTTCCGCTCAATCCGCGAATAACAGGCTTTCCTATTCCTGCTCCTGTACTCCAATTGCTGATGCCGGCTACGTCTGACAATTTTTCGGAAAGCGAAAATCCATGCAGTTCTGCATTATTATTTAAGGTTAATTTTTCGACATTGACCACATTTTCGCCTTGCAGTCGCGATGAATGTTCCGAAACTACAATTTCCTGCAATTCGTGTATCGATGGTTCTAACTGAATAATCTGATTTTCACTTTGCAGCGATAATGTTCCCAAATAAGTTTTATATCCTACAAACGAAACCTGCACAAGAAGCGACTGTCCCGATATGTTGATTGAAAAATTTCCAAGTTCATCGGTAAATGCGCCTGTTTTTGTATCAGGAAAATAGACATTTGCAAAAGCAACAGGTTCGCCGGTATTTTTATCGACTACTTTTATTTGATTCTGTGCAAAAATGCTTGCATGAGCAAGACAAAGCATAAAAACAATGCATAAAGTTTTGATAACCGGTTGACATTTTGAGCAAAAACCCGAAACAAGATACGATATCGACGATATGCTGTAACCTTGCGGAAGTTCGGGCAAAGCGACAGTCCGGTCGATACATGTGATTGTGTCGCATTCCATGCAGCGGAAATGTAAATGATTGTCGTTGTGATTGTCGATAGAACAATCGCGGCAGACTGCATAATATGTTCTTCCGTTTTCGTTCTGAATCCTGTGTACTTTGGCATCATCGCAAAAACTTTGCAATATGCGGTAAATGGTAACCCTGTCGATAGCGCCTGATAATTGACTTTCAATATCTTCGTGGCAAAGAGCCGATTTTGCATTTTCTAAAACGCTCATTACCATTTGCTTTGTTTTGGTATTTCTTCTTTGTTTTTCCATAAAATTTATAATTTTCAATAATCATTAATGCAACAAAGTTACAATATTTTTTATTAATGCAACAGTGTTGCGATATTTTTTTAGAAAAAGCCGGAAATTTTATCCGAAGCTGCATTAATTGGAATTAGTAAATAAATAGAGATACATAGATAATAATTGATTTAATTTCAATAGCTTATCAGCTTATTTTATGTTTAGATTTTATATAATATAGCAATTTAAAAATATCATCATTTTTATTTATCGAAATTTCAGCAGTGTAAGAAAATTCCAAACAATCTACAAACTTATAATTTTCAACTTTATAAATTCTAAAATCTTCTCAAACTCATTCGGTTGAAACCATTCGATATCGTTGTAGCGAGCAAACCATGATATTTGTCGTTTGGCATACCGTCGGGTATTGCGCTTTATAAGGCTTATTGCTTCATCGAGTGATATTTTTCCATCTAAATATTCAAAAATCTCTTTATATCCAACGGTTTTCAAAGCATTTACATCTCTGTAACCGTAAAGATGTTTTACTTCGTCCAACAAGCCCTGTTCAAGCATTTTATCAACTCTGCTGTTTATTCTGTCGTACAGCTCATTACGATTAAGTTGCAATCCTGCTTTTATAACATTAAAATTACGTATTTTTACAAAATTTCGTTTCAATTCGGAATAAGGCTTGCCGGATGTCAGGCAAACTTCGAGAGCGCGCATCACGCGTTGAGGATTTTTTATGTCAATTTGATTATAACTTTCAGCGTCGAGATGTTTGAGTTCAAAGCGCAAAGATTCAATGCCTTCACTTTTGTAACGTTCTATAATGCTTTGCCTTAATCCGCTTTCTGTTGCAGGAATTGCATCAATTCCTCGGCAAACGGCATCAATATACAAACCGGAACCTCCAACCATCAGAAGTTGTTCGTGCTGCTGAAACAGATTATTGATTAAATTAATTGCATCCGATTCAAATTTTCCTGCGGTATAACAGTCGAAAATTGAACGGGATTGTATAAAATAATGCGGTACCGCATTGAGTTGTTCCGGTGCAGGAACAGCAGTTCCAATTGTCATTTCCCGATAGATTTGACGCGAGTCCGAAGATATAATCGGGCATTGCAGATACTGTGCGAGCCGTATGCTTAAATCGGTTTTTCCGACGCCTGTAGCGCCAAGCAAAACAATAAGTCGTTTCATTCGACAGCAGGATGTTGATTATGTTTAAAATTTCATGCTTTGTTTATGTAAAAATTACACATCATCCGTTTCGGAAAGCATGTCAAGCTCTTCATTTTGAAAACCGGCAAAATCGTCATCGTTATATATTTCGGTTGCCGATATGTTTTCCGAAAACTGGTTTGGCGAATTTCCCTTACTTGCAACGGTTCGAGGATATGTTACTCTTTGCGTAGATTCAACTTCAAACATAAACTCAATTTGCAGTTGCCGGTTGTGATACATGTCAAAAACATAAAGCAGATTGTTTTTTTCATCATTTACCAAATCGCCTATTACAATAGAATCCATTGAGCCATTGCCCAAATCAAAGACAGGAACTGATGCTATTCGTTCCCATTGGGGATTCGACACGAAAAATACGGCAAGTTGAGCATCGTCAAAATCCAGTTCCTTTTGTATATAACGATGTAAATCATAAAGCGTTGAATCGGCTTCGATTTCGCACTCGCGAACAAAATTTTTATTGCCTTCAATTGTTAACTTATATTTATAAATTGCCATCTTACAGATTTTATATTTGTTTCAACAAAAAATTCATTATATCAATACCATCGGCATAGTCAGATAATTGCGGCTGTTGCGATTTTCCAAAATCAACACTGTAATTTATAATGCATTGAATATGTTCCGCATTATCTGAAAATATTTTTTTTAACGACTCTAAATTAGTATATTTTTCGTAATAAATAACCGAAACAGGAGAAAAAATTTCAAAGTTTTCGGCAAGCAGCCAAAAATCATTATCAATAAAAGGTTTTTCGGTTATCGTCAATAAGGCTTTGTTGTAAGTATATGCATTCGCGTAAGGCTTGTGATTTTTGAGGCGCGAAAATTTTTTTGCCGTTTTAATAAATGCCGTAAAATCGTAATCGCCAGGAATAAATAATTTCGATACATTGCGACATCCCAATCCGAAAAACGGGAAAATGTCTTCGCATAAAAGTTCAAGTTCATCGCAGGTTTCGCTGCCTTTTAGAATTGCCACGCTTGTTCTGTTTTTACGAAAGACATGCGGAATACTCCTGAAACTTTCTTCAAAAAACTTGACTGTACTGTCGTTTCCCGTTGCAATTATCGCGTCAACGGCAAAGTATTTGTTTTCGGTAACTTCTATATAATTTTCAAGTCGTGGTTCTGTGTCAACAAGCTGATTTATTATTATATCAGGCAATATCCTGTCTTTGGATGAAAACTTAACAGCGGCGATATTTTTTGAAACCAAAATACAAATAAAATCATGAAAAAAAACCAGAGGTATATTTCCTGCCGCAATGATTCCTATGCGTTTTGGCGTTTTGCTCGGAATTTCGTATCCGGATATCCAGCGGTTCAATTTTTCAGCATCGAGCATTTGCAGCGATATTGCCGAAAACATTCGCTTAATATTTTCGATGGTGAACCATTCATTTTCGATAATCGCTCGATTTGCCGCATCGGTCAATTCCATGCACGAATTTTCGTTATGCAGCCATGCGTTGAACTTATCACCAAGTCTTACGAATGCATGTATAATTTCGTCCTGTGTCATAAGACAAAGGTAAATTTAAAAATTAAAATATGAAAATCCATATTAGATGCCAGCCTGTTCCGAAGCGCTTACTAAAAAAACAGAATGTAGATTTCATATAATTGTTTTTTAACAATCGTTTACAACATATTACAACTAATTACAACCTGTTACAACCAAAATTAATGAATAAAATGTAAAATTTCAGCAGAATATTTTCATTTTTTCGGCTTTATATGTTAATTTTTATTGCCGGCATATTTTAAAATTTCAAATAAAAATCTTTTGTAAGTGTTTTGTATTCGTCGGTATAGTCATGCCTTTTGCCTGTTTCGATACAAACAGTGTTTTCTGCAAGATTTTGTTTTGTGCGCAAAAATTCAAGCATAATGCGCTTTACCGGTTTGTCGGGATTTGGCTTTATGTTTGTTTTTTTGTTGCAAAAAAGATTTTGCACAGCAGCTTTTGCAATAAAAACATTTGCTTCGATATATGGGAATATTGCGGCGAATTTTCCCGTATCGGCAAGTAAATTGCCAATGCCGCTTATCAGGTCGTCCTGCGATAACAACACAGAATGTCGCGCGACAGTACGCTGCATTTCAGGCGATTGCAGTGAGGCAATAAAATACGGCGGATTGGAAACTATCAAATCATATCGCTTTTGAGCTGTTTGGGCAAAGGTTTGAAATTTTTCGTGAATTACGTTTATGCGTTCTTTCCATTTGCATTTGTTTACATTTTCTGCGGCTTGCTCATACGCTTGCCTGTCTATTTCAACAGCATCGATATGCGCAATGCTGTTTCGCTGCGCAATCATTATTGCAATTAAGCCCGTGCCTGTACCTACATCAAGAATATCAACAGCATTTGCAACATCAACCCAGGCGCCAAGTATAACACCATCAATGCCAACTTTCATCGCCGATTTTTCCTGTTCAATGACAAACTGCTTAAATGTAAAATTTTTATTATTCATTATACGCATCGTTAGTAACTTCCAAAGATAATGAAATTTTTGAAAATATTTTGATATGCGTCTATTTTATAATACAAAGTACCGGAAATAATTATTATAACGACTTGGATATGAGAAAAATACTGTGCTAAAAATAAAATTATCCGTTTTATCCGAACTAAAAAACGCCGAATAAAATCCGACGTTTCTTCATTAAAAATCACTCATTATTATACAGTTGCCATGTATTGAATCAATTCTATAACTTTGTTTGAATAGCCCCATTCGTTATCATACCACGAAACAAGTTTTACAAAATTTCCGTTAAGAGCAATTCCTGCCTTTACATCAAATACCGATGTTCGAGATTCGCCTACAAAATCAGATGAAACAACTTCATCTTCGGTATAGCCCAGTATGCCTTTTAGTTCTCCATCAGCGGCTGCTTTTACGGCAGCGCAAATTTCCGCGTATGTTGCCGATTTTTCCAAACGGCATGTAAGGTCAACAACCGAAACATCCAATGTGGGAACACGCAAAGACATTCCCGTAAGCTTTCCGTTCAGCGAAGGAATTACTTTTCCTACTGCTTTTGCCGCTCCTGTTGACGATGGTATAATATTGCCCGATGCTGCACGACCGCCGCGCCAGTCTTTTAATGATGGCGCGTCAACGGTTTTTTGAGTTGCCGTAGTAGCGTGAACGGTTGTCATCAGACCTTCGATTATGCCGAATTTGTCGTGAATAACTTTTGCCAGAGGCGCAAGACAGTTCGTTGTACATGAAGCATTTGACACAATTGACTGTCCTTTGTATTCTTTATTGTTGACACCCATAACAAACATTGGAGTATCATCTTTTGAAGGAGCCGACATAACCACCCGCTTTGCGCCTGCTGCAATGTGAGCTTCGGCTCTTTCTTTTGTAAGAAACAATCCTGTTGATTCTACAACATATTCTGCTCCTATTTCATTCCATTTCAAATTTGCAGGATCTTTTTCGGCTGTTACACGAATGTCGTGTCCGTTTACAACAAGCCTGCCATCTTTTGCTTCAACCGTTCCGTTGAATTTTCCGTGTACTGTATCGTATTTCAACATGTAAACCATGTAATCAACATCGATAAGGTCGTTGATTCCAACAACTTCGACATCGTGTTTCGTCAAGGCAGCACGAAAAACCAAACGTCCTATTCTGCCAAATCCGTTAATACCAATTTTAATTTTTGTCATATCTTTTTATGTATTAATTAGTTAATTTCTTTTTTGCGAACATCAACCCACAAAGGTATAAATAATTGATGATTAAGAATTAACAAAAGTCATTTTTTTTATTCTTTTTACATAATTTATGATTAGCACGTAACATAAATTCGTGATAAAGCTGCATCTTCAGGCAACAGTTATTTATTATCTTATTCTTCTGTTTTCACCAGCATTATTGCATCAAATGTTTCGCCGGCGTTGTTCGGTTTGAATTTGTATTTAAAACTTGATGTTTTCTTTTGTTCGTGCCTGTCGATTAAAATCCATTTGTTTTCATTCATTGCAGGTTTTTCGCTGCTTTCGCCGACAATCCATTTGTAAATTTTATATTTTCCTGCCGATAATTTTTTGTGCCTATATGTTATTTTGCTTCCCGATTTTTGCGGATATAAGTAACTGTCGCCAAAATATATCATTCTGTCCGATTTTGCCTCATTCCATTTTCCCTGTGTTTTTGCCTTTTCATTATCCAAAATTATTCTTTCAGGCGTACAGATACCAAAATACATTGCAACAGCGTTTAATGTCGTTTTTCCAAAATCACGGAGATTTTCAGTATTCAGCCAAATATTGCTTTCGCCAAAATACGTATATGGAGTTTCAAAAGTCATTGCAACGGTTTTATCTCCGAAACTGTTCCAAGTCCAGCCTTCGGGATAACGCGATGCCATTTTTGAAAAACTCAATTCTTTTGGCGACAAATAATGATTGTCGAACATGTTGAGATAACACAAAAGCAACTGGCGACTCAAAAATTTATCATTTGTTGTTTGTGCCGTATGAACCCAATATGTTGCACTGTTTGCAACCTGCGAATGCATATTCAAAAACAAATCGAAGGCTCGGTCGGATGTAAGCTCTTTCATCTGCTGTTTAAGATTTTTAACTTCAACAACCGTTTGCAGTTCATCTCTGTCCCAGTTTATTTCCTGATTTACGCCTGTTGAATTGGAACGCGACAAGCCTTCAAAAACGCCATCGGGATTTGCAAACGGAACAATGTAAAAAATAAAGTATTTTCTGTATGTTTCCGCATCCTTATTGTCTGCAAGCAGCGCTTCGATTAATCCGTCGAGATGCCATGAACTTGGAGTTTCGCTTGTGTGCGTCCGCGCGTGAATCCAGATTCTGTATTTGTTTTCATCGCTTACGGTTTTGTCGGTAATTGTCATAAGCTGCATTGGCTGATTGTGCAAACTGTATCCGAAAGTATTTACAGTTACATCTTTATGCTGTTTCCAGTTGTCGATTCTGCTTTGCAAAAATGAATTTGTATATGGAATAAAGTAAGCGATATAAACAGTATCGGCATCAAAAAATTTATGAATTTTTCTCAATTCGGCTTCGTTTGCTTCAAAACGCTCAAACTTGTGATTGTCGTACGAATAAACGGCTCGCAACGGATCGGTATGTTTGAAATCCAAATAAATATATTTGTTTTTTGCGCCTGTCATTCTAAAATAAAACCAACGTGCGCTTGGCGGCAATGCAGTATCAACCGGATTTTGCGGGTCGAAGCGCGATTCAATAATATATGACAAATGCAGGATGGAATCATTTTCGGATATTCTGACGTAAACAGAATCGATTTGCGTGATTTTTCCTGCCGAACCGCTTTCAAAATCGGTATCGAACTTTACTTGCGCCCTTACTGTAAGACTCAATAAAAATGTTACTGTTAAAAAAAGTTTTTTCATGATTATAAATATTTTTGTTGTATTATATTTTTCAAATTGCGTTTTATTTTCTCATAGCCTGCACGCATTAACGGAGAGTTTTTAAATGTTTTCTTAAACTCATCTTCGCTGATATTTTCCCAATCATCAAACGACATGTTCAAGGCTTCGGTTACAGGCTTAAATTCTTCGCGGTTACATATTTTTGCACGCCTGTTGTACGGACAAACCTGTAAACACATATCGCAACCGAAAAGCCAGCCACAGGTTGAAACAGTTATTTCATTTTTATTTTCTATTGTTTGATACGAAATGCACTTTTGCGAATTTACAACATAAGGCTCGGTAATTGCCGAGTTCGGGCAGCTTGCAATACATTTATTGCAAGCGCCGCAAAAGCTTCCTCTTAACGGTTTATCATATTCCATTTCAATATCTACAATCAATTCCGACAAAAATACAAACGATCCCAAAACAGGCGAAATAAATATCGATGATTTTCCGTACCAGCCCAAGCCTGCTCTGACAGCCCATTCGCGCTCAAGTACGGGAGCGCTGTCAACAAACCCGCGTCCGTTGATTTGCGGAAAAATACTTTTCAGCGAAGCATAAAAATCATTCAGTTTCCTGCGAATAATCGTATGATAATCATTGGACAAAGCATAACGGGCAATTTTCGGTGCGCCGGCACGCTGACAAGCATTGCTGTTGTAGCTCACCAGAAGACAGATAACCGATTTTGCATTTTCTACAAGCAGCTGCGGATTCAGCCGCATTTCAAAATTATTTTGCATGTAATTCATGGATGCACTGTAGCCTTTATCTATCCATTTTTTCAGAACATTTTCCTTTTCGCCCAAATAGTCGGCTTTTGCAATACCGCAGGCATCAAAACCAAACTGTACAGACTGATTTTTTACAGTATTTGATATTTCGGACAGCGTACTCATGCACAAATTTAATAATTTTACGATTATCCGCAGTCATATTTAGCATAAATGTAATCCAAAAGCAAACATGTTGTTTTTTAACAATACTTTAGTCGGTTTTAACTCGTTTTTCAAGCGTTATTGAAAAAAAATATGCATTTTTGATAATTTTAAAAACTGATAAAGAAAACTCATTCATATTTATTTTTCACAGACATTTGCGCAGCGCTTTTTCGCTGTTTGGGCAAAACCGTTTCATCTTCTGCATATCCTGCCGATATTAGCAAGTCCAAACGTTTTCTTTTGGGTATGCCAAGCAGTTTTTTTACTTTTTTTTCATTAAACCAGCCGATAATACAGGTTCCCAGATTTTCGTCCGCTGCCTGCAGGCAAAAATGCGAAACGGCAATTCCAATATCCATTATCGGATAAGGCTTGTCTTTAAGCATCATTCCCAGTCTTGATGTTATGTTTGGCGCTTCGCGAACAACGGCAATAATCACAGGACAGTTTTTTGTGAATTTGTTGAATCCTAAAATCTTTGATTCGCTTGCGTCTGCAATTTTCAATTTCAGTTCAGGTTCATCGACAACCACAAATTTCCACGGTTGTGAATTGCATGCCGAAGGTGCAAGTCGCGCTGCTTCTATGCAGCGATTTATTTTTTCCTCTTCAATTTCCCGTGCAGAATATTTTCGCACGCTTTGGCGTTTTTTTACGAGATCTAAAAAGTCTGTCATTTTTATGTTTTTAAAATTTACTGCACAGCAAAATTAGTTTTTATATTTATTAAAACTGTGTTTTATCATTCATTATCTGCCGAAAATATCGTTTCAGCTTCTCAAAACTCACTTTGCGTTCAGGATAGCGATGTTTCATAATCAGTTCTCCGCTTTCGTTGATTTTCAAATGGTGTACGAATACGGCTTTGTCCAAATCCGCAGAGCCATCAAAATCAAAGCTTGCAAATCGCAAATCGTAAAAAATTATTTCATCATCTTCTCCTCGCGAAAGGCAGTAAAATCCTTTGGAAAAACGCACAAGCCGCATAAATTCCGCATTTGTACTAAATTTTTCGGATAAATAATAATTTTTCGGGAAATATTTTTTATAATGAATCTCTTTGTTTATCAGATTGTAATTTGCCGAAAAAAATCCATCTTCATCCTCGACAATTACAAGCCACACAAGGTTTGTAAGCGGCAATGGAGATGTAAGTATTCTGTCGTAATTTATATGTTGATAGTTAAAGCGAAATTTGATTTTTTGTTCAAGAGATATTTTATTAAAAACACTAAAACCAATATACAGCACAGAAAGCAGCATCGCCGATGATGCAATGATTTTGCGTAATTTTGTTCTTCTTTTTACAAAAATAAAACACAGCAAAGCAATAGCAAAAGGAAGAATTAAAAACACATCAACTATCCCGACACAGTCGAATGCTACACGAAAATTGCTGAACGGATAAAATATTGCCGTTCCGTACGAATTAAAACAGTCAATAAATATATGTGAAAACAAACACCATGAAATGATTTTTAGCCAGTCCATGCGGTTTTTTTTCGTTTTTTTATGAATTATCGTCATCAATTTTACAATCAGCGGAATTATCAAAATGCAAAAAAGAATTGAATGTGTCGGTCCGCGATGAAAAAGCAGTGATTGCGCAGGTTTGAGAAAAGGCTGCGCAATTACATCCAAATCGGGCAGATTTGCAATTACAGCGCCCCAAAGTACCGCTTTTTTCCCCAATTTGCCGCCTGCAACAATTTCACCGGTAACAGCGCCGATTAATGCGTGAGAGATTGTATCCATAAGCATTGAAAATTACAGCGATTTTTTATCGAATATTTCATTTTTAATTACTTTTGCACAAAAGTAAGAAAAAGTGAGCAAAAAAAAGCAAAATATTATTTTAAATAATGTTGAAATTATTGATATTGCCGCCGAAGGCAAGGCTGTTGCGAGAACAGACGGAAAAGTAGTTTTTGTTCCGTATGCAATTCCCGGCAGCATTGTAGATGTGCAAATTGTGCGAAAACAACGCAATTTTATGGAAGGAAGAATTATAAATGTTGTAAAACAGTCCGATAAATTTGTTAACGCTTTTTGCGAGCATTTCGGCGTTTGCGGAGGTTGTAAATGGCAAAATTTACCATACAGCGAACAACTTTTTTACAAGCAGAAACAGGTTGCCGACCAGCTTCAGCGAATAGCAAAAATCGATTTCCCAAAAATCAATAACATTATTGCCTCGCAAAAAACTGTCGAATATCGCAACAAGCTTGAATTTACCTTTTCTAATAAACGCTGGATTACGCAAAACGAAATCATCGAAAATGCACATATCGAAAATCATAATGCATTGGGATTTCATATTCCAAATCTGTTTGATAAGGTTTTGAACATAAACCGCTGCCATCTTCAGCCCGAACCGTCAAATGCAATTCGCGCGGCAATTTACGAATTTGCAAACGAAAACGGTTATTCATTCTTCGATATTCGCGCAAAAAACGGTTTCTTGCGCAATCTGATAATTCGCAATACCGGATGCGGCGAGGTAATGGCGATTGTTGTTTTTGGTCATGATGATGAAAAAAAACGTAACGCTTTGCTTGATTATTTGCAAATGAAATTTTCACAAATCGTTTCATTGCAATATGTTATAAACACAAAACTGAACGACACTGTAAGCGATTTGGATGTAATATGTTACAGCGGCAGCAGTTTTTTGATGGAAGAAATGAATGGATTGAAATTCAAAATTACAGCAAAATCATTCTATCAAACAAATCCCGAGCAGGTTTTAAATCTTTATCAAAAAGTATTTGAATTTGCAAATATCAACAGTTCTCAAACAGTTTACGATCTTTACACGGGAACCGGAACAATAGCGCTGTTTCTTGCCCGACATGCAAAAAAAGTAATTGGCATAGAGTATATTGCAGAAGCAATTGAAGATGCAAAGCATAATGCGGAAATAAACAGCATCGGCAATGCTGACTTTTATGCCGGCGATATGAAAGATATTTTTACCGAAGATTTTATAAATGAAAACGGCAATGCGGATGTTGTGATTCTCGATCCGCCGCGAGCCGGAATTCATCCTCGTGTGGGCGAAGTAATTTTAAAAGCAAATCCTGAAAAGATTGTTTACGTAAGTTGTAATCCTGCTACTCAAGCTCGTGATTTGCTTGCTTTTGCCGAGCAGTATGAAATCAAAAAAATACAGCCTGTCGATATGTTTCCGCATACGCATCACGTCGAAAATATTGTATTGCTTGGCAGCCGTAAATCAAGCCGTATTGTTGCATTATAACTAAATGGCGCTGCTGGTTTGTGATTTGGCGATATCTTTACACAAATCTAAAAGGTTGTATTTTAAGCCTATTGTTCAGCAATGAAAATAATAAGAAAAGATACTTGAAATTCAAGTATCTTTTCCCTTTTAAAATCATTGAATTATGAAAAACTTTATTATTCTTGTACTTGTTCGTCAGCAGTTTTTTCTTCTTTTTTGCAACATTTGTCGTCTTTTGCAGGACATTCAACTTCTTCAATCTTCGATACTGTTACCGTATAAAGTTTATCACCGGCTTTTGGCGCGCTGCAGCATGATTTTCCTTCTTTCTTTGCGCAGCAACTTTTAGCTTCGGCAGATTCGTCGGTTACAACTTTCTCTTCTTCTTTTGCTTTTTCGCAAGATGCCTTACATTCGGCAAGTTTTGCTTCAAAAGCGGCAACTGTAGCAGAATCAAGAACTTCAATCGCAAGTTTACCTGTAACAGCAACAGCTTTACCAAACAAAAGCGTATCAACAACAAATCCTTCTACAGGAACAACTTTTACAAGTGCACCTTTTCCTGCTAAAACTACATCTTTTTTGGAAACAGGACACAATCCCAATTTTCCAACAAGCGTTACTTCATCAAGCGCAACAAGCGAATCTGCGCTTTCTGCCAAGGCTTCAATGCTAACGCATTTTGGCGCTTCGGTGTTGTCTTTCTTTTTGTCTCCGCAGGCAATAACAACAGTTGCAAGCGTAATTACGACTAGTAATTTTTTAATCATTTTTTTATTTATTTAGGTTAAAATGTAAAATTCAATTTAACGTGCAAAAATAGGTATATTTTTTTTATTTAAGTCAATTTAATCTAATTTAACGCGTATTTTAACATTATTTTTATCAAAAAGCGCTTTCAGATTATTTTTTTATCGAAAAATCGCCAAGTAATTGTTTGAAAACAAATTCATCTGTCTTGTCCAGTATGATTATTATTTCACAATTACCCTGCTTCTTTTTGTACATCGATGATGTTTCCTTATTGTCTTTGGATACAACTAACAGTTCATAATCGCCGCTTTCTGTAATTTTCATTACTTCTGCACGCAATTTTGCTGTTGCTTCGTTGGTATTTGACGTCAAAATTGTAATTGTTTTTATTCTTTTAGGATCAATATCCGGCGACAACAGCTGTTTGAGATTATCGCCCATAAATCCCGACATTCCGCATCCGGTACAGCCTGTGAGTTTATCTATATCTGCAATATAGAAACTTTTTACGCCTTTAATTTTCGAAAATTCCGAATACAGTGATGTCTGTGCCAACATGCTGCCCGTGCATGCAAGCAATATTATTATTGATATTAAGTTTCTCATTTTCATGTTTTTATTATTCAGTTTTAATTCATAAGCTATTTAAGACTTCGTTTATTTCGCATACCTGCTCGCCCGTAACATCAAGCAACACAATAGCATCGTCCACTACATTCGATATTTTCGAAAACGAATGTTCGAGCATTTCCATCATCTCCGTTTCATTTATGTCGATGTTGGCAATAAATTTGGGTTGCTCTATGTTGCTGTTTATAACTGTTGCTATTGAAATCAATAAAGCAATGCCGGCGGCTATGCTCGTCATTCGTAATTTAATTGACGGTTGAAATTTACGCATGTTTTTGGCTTCGGTATCAATTTTTGCACTGATTTTTTCCGTCAAATCAACAGGGATCTCTATGCTTTCTGCAAGACTGAGGTTTGCAAACAAATATTTTTCCGCTTCAAGGTTTTCAATATTTCCGCTATTTCGGGCAAAATATTCCTGCAACAGTTTTTCTTCTTCCAAGGCAGTTTCGCCTTCGTAGAATTTTTTCAGTAATGCATTAATTTCTGTTATATTCATAATTATCTAATTTTTCAAATTGTTCCCGTAATAATTTTCGCGCTCTCGACAGCGTTGTGCGTACATTTGCTTCGCTCAATCCTGTTTGCTGCGCTATTTCTGCCATTGTATATTCTTTCACATGCCTCAATATAATCAGTTGCCGTTGCTGTTTAGGCAGTTGCTTTATAAGATTTTGCATTTGCATCCAGTTGTAATGTATTTCTATCTGTTTATTAATTGCCTTTTCGCTTGCAATTTGCTCAATATCCGACAACAGTTCGCTTTTGCGGCGCTTTCGCAATATGTCCAGACAGATATTTTTTACAAGAGTTACACAAAATGCTTCGGGATTTTGTATTTCCAGTTCATTGCGTTTGCTCCAAAGCTTCAGAAATGTATCCTGCACAGCATCCGATGCTTCATCTTTATTGTTAAGCAATCGAAATGCCAATGCATAAAGTTTTTCAGCATGAGGTAGAAATTGTTGTTTGAAACCTTCCGAAGTCATATTTATTTTCAACTCTTTTCACAATAGCATTTTTGTATAAGACGTACACACGGCATAAATGTTACAAAACGTATTGAATTATTTAAATGATGTTCAAAATTGTCAGATAAAATTACAACCGCAGCAAAAACAGGAACGGCAAAACATCCGCGTCCGGCTTCGTTGCAATCCGCTTCAGGCTTTATATTGCCAAAACAAGACTTTAATTCAGAATTTTTCAAAACAATTATTATTTTCAACAAATGTAATAATTTTCATTGGAACTTTGAAACTTGCAGACTCAAATAATAATTCCATCTTTTATTTTTATCATTCTATTTGTATTATCGGCAATGTATTGCTCGTGCGTAACAATAATTACCGTTTTTCCCTGATTGTTTATGTTTTTTAAATATTAAGTACTTCGTTTGATGTTGAA
>JAIRZQ010000078.1 GCA_031267135.1 Prevotellaceae bacterium | reverse complement strand
TAGAGACGCAATGCATTGCGTCTCTACCCCGAGCTGCGCTTCGCTTGCACGGGGTTATCCAAATCAGACGCCTTCCGGCGTCTTGCAATGCACAAATATACATCCTGCGTAACATCAGTTAATAATAATATATCCAAATCTTGTCCACCAATATTCATTTGCCACACTTGCCAATTTGTCTTCTTTTTCAAGAATTTCTAATGCCTGCAATAAACTTTCTTTGGCTAATCCTTTGTTTTGATTGTGTAATTCAAATGCTGTTTTGTGCAAATGATAGCGACATGCAAAAAAATATTCTAAAAATTTTGACAGGCAATATATTTTATCTTTATGTCTTCGGGAACTGTTGCGTATTAAGTAGTAGATATTGAAAAAGCGTTCGCTAATAAAATAAGCATTGCCTTTATCTTTATAGGCAGGTATTGATATTAGTAGAAAAACCTTTGGAAATTTGGTCAAACAACATTACTGTTACACGAGGATTGCCACCTGTAAGTGCGAGTAATGCTTTTTGGCGAGATGTATTTTTTTGTATAGCTTCAAAAATACTTGCGTCGCTATTCGCAACAATTGCAAGATTGTTCAGCAGCATCACAAATTCCTCATAGTTCAATTTTTTGAGATATTGGATTTTGAAAAAATCATAAAATGGCATTTCATATATTGCAACATAGTCAGTGGAGGTAATACCTCCGCTTATGATAACAGGTGCGCCATTTTCGCTTAACAACTTACGCAAAGCCCATTGTTCTTGTTTGTTTTCACTGCTAATATCTAATCTGCTAAACACTTTATCAATATTGTCTATTAATAATACAGGCCTACTAATTTTGAATACGAAGACGGCAATCTTGAAATTACAAAAGCCCATTGACGGTTTCGGCAAATAACCAAACGCGAAAATACAGTGAGGAAAATCCGGAATCGACTTACTCAATTTCAGGATTTAAAAACAATGAAAAGGGCTGGTCGTGCGACAATGATGTTCATGAGCATTTTCGGCTTATGACAGAACAGTTTATACCGAATGCTTTCGTTGTGGAACGGACGGACGGAACAATCGGAACCTGGAACTGTACCGTCAATCTGGAAAATGAAAAATTGATTGTTACGCCTGCGGAAAGCGTCGTTTCGCGTATCCATTTCAATTTGCAAAAGAAACATGCGGCAGAGATAAAATTCACAAATCAAACATACCAAACAATGCTGAACAAGGGTATGCAATGGGCAGGTCCGGGCATGACGGATTACAGCATACCCGCAGTATATTTATGGTCGGAAATGATTTCGGACAGTGAAAATTCGACGCAAACCGGCGCTTATATTGTCGGGGAGTAATGCCGCGTAAAATTACACACGGATGAAAATTTATACATAGACAAAAGTGTTCTTTGACATATTGGTTTACACGAAAAAAGGCTATCTTTGCAGAAATTAAATTTTGGAGAGATTATGAGAAATTTACCGATAGGCATTCAATCGTTTTTGGGTTTACGTGAAGATAATTATCTTTACGTGGATAAAACAGAATATATACACCGCCTGATTACAACAGGGAAAGTATATTTTCTGTCGCGCCCCCGGCGCTTCGGCAAATCGTTATTGATAGCTACGCTGGATGCGCTGTTCAGTGGAAAGAAAGACCTGTTTGAGGGACTGTTTATTTATGATAAATGGGACTGGACGCGGAAATATCCTGTTGTAAGGATTGACTGGACAGGTATTTCCCATTCTTCTCCGGAAGCACTGAAAAGAGGTTTGCTGTATGCCCTGAAAGAAATAGCCGGAAATTACCGGATTACGTTGGAAGAAAGCGATCCGGAAGACCGTTTCAGGGAACTTCTGGTTCTTTTGCACGAGAAGACCGGTGAAAGAGCAGTGGTCTTAATCGACGAATACGACAAACCGGTTACCAGCCATCTATACGGTGAACACTTGGACGAGATTAAAAGAGCAGTTCACGATTTCTACCAGGTAATCAAAAGCGCCGACGACCACTTGAAGTTTGTTTTCCTGACGGGCGTGTCGAAGTTTTCCGGTTTGTCGGTGTTTTCGGCATTGAATAATCTGGAGGATATATCGCTGTTTCCGGAATACGCGGGCATCTGCGGTTACACGCAGGCTGAACTCGAAAGCAATTTCGACGATTATATTGGTCTCACGGCTGCGAAATTCAAGAAAACAAAACAGGAGATGCTGGCGTCTATTCGTCATTGGTACGACGGTTACTCGTGGGATGGTGAAACTTTTGTATATAATCCGTTTTCCACGTTGAAGTTTTTCAGGGAAAAACTATTTGCAAACCATTGGTTTGGTACCGGTACGCCGTCTTTCTTTATAGATATTGTCAAGCGCAGCCACCGGCCGGAAACATTATTCGATACCAAAATTGTGGATATAAATTTGCTTAAAAATGGTTACAATCCTAATGCTCCCGAAACGATACCATTGATGTTTCAGACCGGCTACCTGACTGTAAAAGAAATAAAAACTGCCGGCGAGGATACCCAATATACCCTTGTTGTTCCCAATAACGAAGTTAAAAATGCCACGACGGATTATTTATTAAGCATTTTCAGTACTTACCCTGTAGGCGAGTTCGCTAAATTACGGGAAATGATACATCAGCAAATCCTCGGCAGCGACAGCGACGGACTTACCGCCTCACTCAAAGCCCTGTTTACCGTACCGTATCAGATTAAGGGCGGAAAAGAAGAAAACTACCACGTTCTGTTTCAAATTTGTTTGCGGGCATTGGGCTTCAAAGTGCAGAGCGAAGTCAGCACGGAATTTGGGCGGGCGGACGCCATACTCGAACTGCCGGAAATGACGGTGGTTACCGAAATAAAGTACAGTTCTTCCAAAAACACAGAGACGCTGCTTGCCGAAGCAAAAAAGCAGATCATTGAAAAGCGTTATGCCGAAGCATATACCGGACGAATAGTGCTGCTGTGTGCGGCGTTTACGGATGAAGAAGTGAAATGCAGGCTGGAAGAATATAGCAGCTAAACAGGCATATTCCTGCACTATCAGGGTGCAAGTCCCGGCACCCGTCGCAATCGGGGTGTAAAGTTCGAGCGAATAATCGCGGAACTCAATCTTGCGTTGCGCGGATGGTTAAATTATTTTCGGTGGGCAAAATGTCATAAATTTGTACAAAATCTTGATGCTTGGATACGTCGTAAACTGGTCAAAAAATAGCACATTTGCAGACATGTCCTTGAACGTTTGCCTGTCGTTTTCGGGAAGAGAAACGGTTTTGAAGCCATAGAGATTGATTTTGCCTTTTTCTTCAGGAAGTTTCTTATTCAGCCCCCATTCAAATGCCGTAAAATTGGTTTTATTTTTCTTTTTTTTCAAATATTGAATAAGAAAAGGTTCCCGGATACTGTTTATTTCTTCTTCGATGTTTTCAGCCAATGCACAAATACGTTGGCATTTCATCAAGTCGAAAAATAATCCGTCCTTTTTTTGCATGTTTTCATTTTCTCCTGTTTGGGTGAAACGACAAATGGTGAGGATATTTGCATATTCACTTGAATACAGTGACAAAGGATTGTTTAACGGTAAATCCTGTAGAAAATCATAATATGCAACATCCGGCTTGGTCGAAAGAGAATGAACTCCGAAACCGTCAGCTTTGATTAACAATGTGTTGGTAGCCAAATAGTCCAAAATCCATCCTGAAAAAATCTTTTGCCTTGGGGACGTATAGGATTTACGGTCGGAAATTTCTGCCGTACATTCTTTCTTAAGGGATTGTCCGAAATTAAGTAATACGTTTTTGTTTTTTTATTGAGTAATTCCATTCACCGTGAAACTGATTTTTTTTGAGATTTAAACCATTCATTTGTTCTTCTGTAATTTGTATTCTTTTTTTATAAATTTGCTCGTCAAGCCGGCTTGTTACCGTAAGTCCTTTTTCTGTTTTTGTAGCGGCAATTAAATTGACAACGGTCTCATAATCAGTTAATGG
This sequence comes from Prevotellaceae bacterium, assembly GCA_031267135.1. Lineage (GTDB taxonomy): Bacteria > Bacteroidota > Bacteroidia > Bacteroidales > UBA932 > JAIRKV01. The sequence continues at coordinate 366 of JAIRZQ010000078.1, read as the reverse complement.
CTGCCCTTTCCAATTCATTGATATAAAGGAAAATAACCGATGTTCTATCTTATTCCATTTGCTTGTTCCGGGCGGAAAATGACAGACAAAAATTTCAATCTTATATTCATTTGCAAATTTTTGAAGTTCATATTTCCAAAGTTTTCTATTATAACCGTTGCTCCCGCCCGCATCTGCTGTAATCAGTAATTTTTTCGCTTTCGGATAACGAATTTTGCCCTCTTTTTCCCACCAATATTTTATGCTGTTTACAGCAAAAGCACTTGTATCACAATTAGTCCCAACATTTACAAAGCCCGTATTATTATTAATGTCATAAACTCCAAACGGAACGGCTTTTTGAGTGGCAAAATCGTGTCCTTCCAC
>JAIRZQ010000059.1 GCA_031267135.1 Prevotellaceae bacterium | reverse complement strand
ACAAAAAAACGACATGACAAAAGAAAATTAAATAAATTTTGCTTTTTCTTTTTACGGAATAATATATTTAATATCAATATATTTAATTTTCAAGTAACTAAAAAAATGAAATATTTTTAGCCGAGTAACAAAAATTTGAGTGCCAAATAACAAACGAGTAACAAATAAGTAACAAAAAAAAGTCAAACGAATGAAAAACATGTTTGACTTTTGAAATTTTATTTTAATCTGTAAATGCTTGTTTTTTAGTATTATTTTTATCTTTTTTTAGGTTGTTTTTACTTTTGTTTTTGTCTGATTTTTTGGGATTTGCTAAACCTGAATACAAGCTAAACGCTTTTTTCAATAAAAACTTAAAATGTGCGTACTGTTAGCCTGTTTTTTTAATCCATAAGCATACAATATTACATTATCAACCGCAAAGTTATAACATTATTTCGCAATAATGAAAAATTTGTGCAATATTTTTTGTGAAACAAAAATTTTTACGATAATATTATATATTTTCCTAACTTTGCGAAAATATATAAAAAATTATTGTGAAACCCAATAAAACATCATGAAGATAGCGATAGCAGGAACAGGTTATGTAGGGCTGGTTACCGGAAGCTGTTTTGCCGAAATGGGAATAAATGTTACATGCATCGATGTGGACAGCAAAAAAATAGAAAATCTCAAAAAAGGCATTACTCCGATTTTTGAACCCGGACTGGACGAGATTGTTGAACGAAACATCAGTGCGGGACGATTACATTTCGGCACATCGCTTGCCGATTGCATAAGCGATGTTGATGCGCTGTTTATTGCAGTCGGCACGCCGCCGCATGAAGATGGAAACGCTGATTTACAATACGTTATGAATGTTGCTAAAATAATAGGTCAGAATATCGGAAAATATATTCTGGTTGTAACGAAAAGCACCGTTCCTGTAGGCACATCGCAAAAGGTACATCAGGCAATTACAGCCGAGCTAAAACTCCGCAATAAAAATATTGAATTTGACGTTGCATCAAATCCCGAATTTCTGAAAGAAGGCGATGCCGTGAACGACTTTTTAAAGCCCGACAGAATTGTGGTTGGCATAAATTCGGAACGTGCAAAAAAAATTATGATCGAACTGTATAATCCGTTCATGATAAATAAATTCCGCATGATTTTCATGGACATAGCATCGGCGGAAATGACAAAATATGCGGCAAATTCGATGCTTGCAACACGTATAAGCTTTATGAACGACATTGCAAATCTTTGCGATTTGCTCGGCGCAAACGTAAATATGGTGCGACAGGGCATTGGCGCCGATGCGCGTATCGGTTCAAAATTTCTATATTCAGGTTGCGGATACGGAGGTTCCTGTTTTCCGAAAGATATAAAAGCGCTTATACAAACGGCAAAGGAAAAAGGACATGACATGCAGATATTAAATGCTGTTGAATCTGTAAACAATGAACAGAAAAAAATAGTATTCAAAAAGCTCGAAAAACATTTTAACGGCAATTTGGAAGGAAAAACAGTTGCTGTTTGGGGATTATCGTTCAAGCCTCAAACCGACGACATAAGAGAAGCGCCATCATTGCAAACTATCAGTATGCTAATTGAAGCAAAATGCAAAGTCAACGTATATGATTTTGTTGCAATACAAGAAGTTAAGCGTATTTTTAGCGACAAAATAAACTATGCTGCAAATATGATAGATGCAACAAAAAATGCAGATGCCCTGCTGCTCATAACCGAATGGAAAGAATTTCGCCTTCCTGACTGGGAACAAGTAAAATCGCAAATGAAAACACACGTAATTATCGATGGGCGAAATATTTACAACCGCCAACAACTTACGGAAATGGGATTCGCATACTACGGAATCGGACAATAAACAAATTATAATATTAACTTCAAAAAAACAAAGAAAATGAAAAAAATAACATTGATTATCATTGCTTTAACCTGCATACAGTTTGTGGCGTGCAACAGCAAAGTCGAAAAATTAAACAAACAAGCCGACATGGCAATAAATCAGGTTCTCGACAATTACAATTATGTCGGACTTGCCGTTGCTGTCGTCAACGAAAACAAAATTGCATATTCAAATGAATTTGGATTGAAAAATATCGAAACACAGGAAAAAATCAGCAAAGATGACTTGTTTCGCATTGCATCAATCTCAAAAACATTCACATCTGCGGCAATAATGCAATTGTGCGAGCAGGGAAAATTTAATCTCGATGACGATATTAGCGATGCTCTCGGCTACAGCGTTCGCAATCCGAATTTTCCGAATGTGAAAATCACATACGGGATGTTGCTTTCGCACACATCAAGCCTTAGCGATGCCGAAGGCTATTTTGATTATGACATTCTCAAGCCCGAAACAAATCCGAATTATGCAAACGCTTATTGGGATTATGCTCCGGGCGAAAAATACAATTACTGCAATCTCGGATTTAATTTGCTCGGCGCGCTTGTTGAAATTCATTCGAGATTAAGATTTGATGTCTATATTCGTCAAAATCTGCTTATTCCGCTTGGAATTACAGATGCAGGCTTCAACATTGACTCACTGGAAAATTCAAAATTTGTAAAAATCTATACCCGACAGGATTCAGTCTGGACAGAATCGGCAGATGCCTACAAAAGTCGAGCCGCCGAAATGGAAAATTACACGCCCGGCAAAAATACAGTGCTGTTTTCACCAACAGGAGGAATGAAAATATCCGCAATAAATCTGGCAAAATGGATGCTTTGCAGAATGAATTATGGAAGTCTTAATAACGTGAAAATCATAACCGAAGAAACATCAAAACTGATGTTTACGCCTGTTGAGCCAACAAACGGAACAAGTTCGTACGGATTGGGGATTATGGTTTCAAAAGACCTGATTGAAAGCGATACGCTTACAGGACACACAGGCAGCGCTTACGGACTTACAAGCGCAATGTTTTTCAATCCCGATAAAAAGTTCGGCGTTGTAATGATAACAAACGGAAGTTCGCCCAAAAACGGTCAGGATAAAATAATATCGGATGTCATAAATGCAATGTATAAAGTGTTTTACAGCAAATGATAATATGTATAAATATATAATATACAGCAATTTATGCGAGATAAAATACAGTTTTCAATCATAATTCCCGTTTTGAACCGCCCGTATGAAATCAAGGAATTTCTGGAATCGCTGTCGCAACAGACCGATAAGGATTTTGAAGTTATCATAATGGAAGGCGATTCAATACAGCCATGCGATGAAACTTGTAAAGAATATTCAAAAATTCTCAATATAAAACACATTAAAAATAAGATATTAAGCCGCAGTATCAGACGTAATTCGGGAATTGAAGCAGCGGCAGGAAATTATCTGATATTTTTTGATTCCGACTGCATTCTGCCTACGCAATATATTGAAATCATAAGAAAACAGCTCAACGAAAATTATGCCGACTGCTTCGGCGGGATCGACAATGCAGACAAATCATTTAATACGCTGCAAAAAGCAGTAAACTGTTCGATGACATCATTCTTCACAACAGGCGGCATCAGAGGCAGTGCGGGCAAAAGCAAAAATTTTCTTCCCCGAGCTTTTAATATGGGATTTTCAAAAGAAGCATATAAAAAAGTTGGCGGCTATAATGACATTATAGGCGAAGATATTGATTTGAGTATGAGAATAAAAGAAGCCGGTTTTTCGGTACGGTTGATAAAGGATGCATTTGTATATCATAAACGCAGGCTGACGCTAAAAAAATTCTACATGCAGACATATACTTTTGGTCGCGCACGCGTTGTTTTGAGCAGGCTGCATAAAGGTTCATTAAAAATATTGCATCTTCTGCCTGTGGGTTTCACCTTAGGTAATTTCTTGCTTATTGTTGCTGGTATTATCTTCTGCAATGCATGGTTGTTGCTTCCCGTAGCGACTTATGCAATCGTAATTTTCACTGACTCCATGATAAAAACAAAAAAAACACCAATATCTTTGCTTGCAATACTGACAGGCTGTATTCAGCTTTTCGGCTATGGAACAGGATTTTTGGACGAACTGGCAACTCGCAGAGCATCAAAAAAATCGGCAGAAAAAATGTACAGGCAATAAAATTTTCAAGCTGAAAATTTAAAAAATGTTGACAAAGTTAACAAAAATAGAAAAATAAATCCGACCACTTTACACTTTAGCATGGGAATGGAAAATACAAAAATATTTTTTACTACTTTTGCAAAATGTTTTATAGGCGAAAAATTATATTAGCGTTATTGCAACTTTTTGATGGTCAGATAGACAAAATACGCCTCCAAAAATTGTTGTTTTTGTTTACCATGCGTCAGACAAAAGCCGAGTATGTCTTTATTCCATATTTTTACGGTTGTTATTCGTATTCTGCCAATGCCGATTTGACTGCAATGGTAAACAGAGGAATATTATCGGAAACTACAAGCCATTTTACAAAAATTGATACAACGGATTACATAAAAACATTAAAAGAGGCAGACAGAAAACTGTTGCAGGATATAAAATTACATTACGGAAATATGACAGTCAATGCTTTAATGAAGCATACTTATCTTCATTTTCCGTATTGGGCAATAAACAGTAAAAAAGCGCAGGAAATTTTATCAACAGAACAATTGGAAAAAGTAAACGACAGTCGTCCAAAAGAGAATAAAACAGTTTTGTTTACTATTGGTTATGAAGGAATTTCATTGGAAGAATACTTAAATCGCTTACTCAAAAACGATATAAAAATTTTGGTTGATGTTCGCTGCAATCCGTTGAGTATGAAATACGGATTTAGTAAAAGTCAATTACAGCGTTATAGTAAAAGTTTAGGAATACGCTATACTCATTTTCCCGAAGTCGGCATACAATCCGAACAGCGGCAAGAGTTGAATACGCAAGCCGATTATGACAAATTATTTGCCGGTTATCGTGATAACAATTTACCGAAAACGACTGCCTCGCAAGAAAAAATATTAAATTTGCTTAAGGAGTATAAACGTATTGCTTTGACCTGTTTTGAAGCAAATATTGATCAATGTCACCGCAAACATTTAGCAGAAGCTATTGCGAATTTGCCCGATTTTGAATACGAAATAAAACATATATGAAATGGCATTGACAAAAATTTTAATCACAGTAAAGACATATCCTTCAATTTCAAGTAAATACGAAGAACTTGTTTGTACGGCAGGATTTCGAGAAGACGGCACATGGATAAGAATTTACCCTGTTCAATTTCGCAAAAGATTGTATGAAGAACAATACAAAAAATATGACTGGATTGAGATTGATCTTGTGAAAAACGAAAGCGATTTTAGACCCTAAAGTTATCGTCCCTATTCACACGACAACAAAATAAAAATACTTGAACATATTGACACGCAATACAATTGGGAAAAGAGAAAGAAATTTGTATTAGGTAAAGTTTATTATAATTTAAGTGAATTGATTGACGAATCTAAAAATAAAGACATTTGTACTTCGTTGGCGGTTTTCAAACCGTCAAAAATATTGGACTTCACAATTGAGGAAGTTGAACGAGAATGGGATAAAGCAAAATTGGCTAAACTCGAAGCGGAACGATTGCAAAGAAATCTTTTTAAACAGCCCGAAAATCCATTTGATGTTGTGCAAAAATTACCGTACAAATTTTGTTATCTTTTTGAAGACAATCAAGGAAAACAAAGTAAATTGATGATAGAAGATTGGGAAATCGGTCAACTTTACTGGAATTGTATTGCCCGGCACGAGGGAAATGAAACAAAAGCGGTCAAAGATGTCAGAAAAAAAATACTTTGACGACTTTGCAAAAACCAAAGACTTACATTTGTTTTTGGGTACTTCACAAGTCCACCATTTTGTTTCTCATAATCCATTTATGATTATCGGAACATTTCACCCTCCTCAAAAAACTCAACTATCTTTATTCTAACATAAAACACACGCTAAAAACCACAATTAAAAATCGTCAAAAATTTCATACAAAATTGATGTTTTTAGAAAATTGTTGTATTTTTGCGTATGATTAAGGACTATATTGCCATGTGATATTTCACTATTAGAACAGTCAAAAATTGAAACATAAAGCAGAAATGAAAAATGTAAAAGTACTCGGATTAATTACGTTTTTAATGCTAATCAGCATTTCATGTAAAAATTTCTCTACTCAATCGAAAGAATCAGATAATGAAATAACAAGTTACGATTCTATCGAAGAGACCAATCATTGGTACGAGGAAAAAGACGGCAGTTGGCAACGATTAAAATTAGTTAGAACAGGCGCTAAAATAGGTTTTATATACGGAAATGAGGAAGAGTTGTTTCCTTGTATTTTTGACAGCATTGTGGACGTTAAAAGTAGCAGTATGCTCGACGGTCAATGGATAAATTCGTATTTTACTCATAGTTACGATAATAACCGCTATGCAAAAGTTAAACAAGACGGAAAATGGGGACTAATTACCATGGAAGGAAAAGTTGCCATTCCCTGTATTTACGATGAAATCTATGATTTTGTGTACAGCGAACAATTCAGATTTGATGGAAGTCCTCTTATTGATTTTTGGGATTATGAAGGAAAAACGGCAGTAGTAAAAAAGAACGAAAAGTTGGGACTTATCAACACAAAAGGCGAAGTACTAGCAGATTTTATTTATGAAGAGTTTTTTATACCTGATGTACGATTATTTTACGCAAATAGAGTTGCTGCGAAAAAAGATGGTTTATGGGGATTTCTCAACGAAAAAGGTAAACCTATCACTTCTTTCATTTATGAAGCAGTCGGCAGTAGAGATTTAAGTAGTCCGCAATTTATTTCAACATTTTGTGGAGGAATGGCAATTGTGAAAAAAGGTGGTAAATGGGGTGCTATTGATACGGAGGGTAATGAAAAAGTACCATTTACTTATGATTATATTTCATTGGCGTTGCGTTAACTTTTAGTATTTGATTGTAAATTATTTATATATAGACATATACAAGTATTCTTTGATTTTTCGATTTGATTTAAAAACCTTGTAATTTTGCGTTTTCTGCG
>JAIRZQ010000126.1 GCA_031267135.1 Prevotellaceae bacterium | reverse complement strand
CATGATTTTTTATCAATTTTATTTTGCAAATATATGAAAATAGAATAAAACGGCAAAAAAAGTAAAATTTATTCCGAATTTCACAGTTGCAAAACTCTGTCTGTTGCGCCGTTGGCTGTTGAATAATGCTTTGCAAACACATTAACAAGATAGAAATGATGAAAGGCTCTAATCATAAGGGCTTCGCCGCGCTGCGGGTTCAAGCGTTCGGGATTGCCGAGCTTTTCTATTTCGGCAAGCGCCTGATTGGCTGTCGCTATCGAAAGGTAATAGGTTTCCCATACGCGCATGGGCGATTCGTTACCTATTTCCTTAATATCTTTCCATTCATACATCTCGTCCTGTAAAAGAGCATACGAGGTTGCCAGGTCTCCTCTGTCGTCAACATTATCCGACATCGTTTCGGTTGTCAATACAAACAAATGCGAAGCATATCCGCTTACCAGCAATCGCGTAATTTTTTCGTCGGAATCCAATTCAAGTCTGTTATCGGGCATCGTGTCCAAATATTTGTCGCACGAAATGCCTGTAATCAGTAATGTAACAGACGCTATCAATATAAGATATTTTTTCATATACATATTATTTTATAATCCTAATTTTAATGTCATGGTAATTTGTTTAGGTACAGGCATGGCAACGCCGCCCGAACGGAAAAATTCGGGATCCTGTCCGTTTAACTTTGAATCGGCATAAAGCAGAAACAGGTTTGTTGCCTGAATTTTTGCCGTAAGGCTTTTAAATCCTAATGGAGAAATCCAGTTTTTAGGGAAATCATAAGACAGCGATATTTCTTTAAGCCTTATAAAACCGCCATCGGCTACGCGAGCAGACGAATAATTGTAAGCGTTGTAAGCGCGGTTTAAATTACTGATATCCCTGTACTGGCGATAAGTTGCAATAACGGGAATATTGGTATATGCTTCGTCGCCCGGCAATACCCATCGGTTTTTAAATTCCTTAGGCATTGAGCGAAGATCCGAATAGGCAACTCTGAAAGCAGGGTCAAGGCGTACCTTATTGCCAAACGAATAGGTGATAAATACATTCAGTTTGAAATTTTTATAATTGAAAATATTTCCAAAACTTCCAAAATGCGTAGGTTCGGTAGGTCCTTCATATTTCAAATGCACTAACTTGTCCTTGTCCGTTTCCTGAAAATTGATATCCGTACTTGTTAATTCTCCTTTTTCATTAATGAATGTCGGAAGCCCGTCTTCATCCAATCCTTGAAAATCAAGCGAGAATAAAGCCCTGTGCGGGTAGCCTTGCATACCGAATCCGTTGCCTGAAATTAATGATATCATTCTTGTTCTCGTAAATAATTCGGTGATTTCATTTTTGCTGTACGAAAAAATAAAACTTGTTGTCCAATTGAAATCTTTTGTATCAATATTTTTTGTAGTAAGCGTAAATTCTATTCCATTCGATTTCATTGTTGCAACGTTAGCATATTTGTCCACATCGCCGCCAACTCCCGGTGTTGCAATCATGCCTATGAGGTCGTAATTGTTGCGCCAGTAAGCATCGGCGCTGAAATTTATGCGGTTGTTTATAAAACCCAAATCGACGCCAACGTTCAATTCGTGTTTTTTTTCGTAAGTCAGTTCTCTGTTTTCCAAATCATATATTTCCAAACCGGTTTCTTTAGCGCTCTCATTTGGACGCCAGGGTCTGTCGCTTCGTATAACTATTTGCGAATTGGTTACAGATCCCGGTCCTCTGTCGGCTGTCAAGCTGTATGATGCTTTTACGGACGCGTGCGATAATACAGATTCAAAGATATTGAAAAAATCTTCGTTGTGTATATTCCACAATCCTGCTATATTCCACGTAGGCAGCCAGCGTGCAGAACGGGCTTTTCCAAGTTTGTTCGAGCCTTCGTAGCGAGCTGTTCCGTTGATGGTATATTTTGCTTTGTACGAATATGTTCCAAGAGCAAAAAAAGCAACATTACGCGACCTCGACATTCCGTTGGTAAAGTAATCGGTATTTTCTTCCGCTCCCTTTTTGAATACCTGATAAGCGTAGTTGGGAACATCTCCAAGCGAATATTGCCGTCCCCAGCCTCTAAACCACGACCGTTCTCTATCCACGGAATTCAATTCCATGCCGCCGAATAAATTAACGATATGAACACTGTTGAATGTTTTATTCCATGTTGCCGATGTACGAAAATCGTAACTTAACATTTTATTATCGGAACGATTGTATATACCGCCGTTTGGCAATACGGTAATCGGCAAAACATAAGGGATATCGGGATCGGTGTACAAAAACGGATTATTGTCGCGCACCGTTGCATCGGGCATGGTGCGGTACGCCAAGGCTTGGTTGGAATCATCGAGAATATTATGTTCTACCGTTGTTGTGGAATATTTTACCGCTCCCAAAACAGATAATTCCAAACTTGGTATTATTTTCCATTTTAATTCGCCTTGAAACTTCAAATCCGTTACGTTTATATCCATATAATTATTGTCAAGTTCGTGCAGAATATTGAAGTTAGCATAATTACGCGTATAATATTCGTTGGGACTCATGGTTCGCGAAGTGTTAAGAGCATAGCTGTAAGGATTTATATCAAAATCGCGTTTTACTTCTCCCGATACTGCATCTATATCCTGACTTAATGTTCCGGGCGCTTTCTGTTTTCGGTAAGATGCATTTGAAATCAAATTCAACGACAAATTCTTATATATGCTGTAAGTAACATTTGTGTTTGCCGTGTAGCGATTCACCGAGCTTGTTTTTGACCATCCCGGGTCAAGCATTGCGCTCATTGATGCATAATAAGTAGTTTTTTCGGTATCTCCCGACATGCTTTACCGAATGAGATTGCATAAGGTTTGGCTGAAACAGTTCGTTAAACCAGTCGGTATTCCGCATTTCCGCAAGACGCAAATAAGCGTTTTTGTCTTCGATGGTATTTGCCAAAGCAAAAGTTCCTGTTACAGGATTGTATGTATTCATTAACTGATACATTTTTCCGTACACGCCGCTTTCGCTGTCTCTGAATGTGGACGAGAAGTTTAACCAGCCTTTTTGCTCCATTTCCTGATAAACGCTCATTTGTTCCTGAGAATTCATAATGTTAAAGTCAGCATAACGCGGCACCAAACGTACGGTATATTCTCCATTGTAATTAATGCTGCTCATGCCCGCTTTGCCTTTTTTAGTTGTAACAACAATAACGCCCGCCATGGCGCGCGCTCCGTAAATCGAAGTTGCCGAACCGTCTTTCAGTATTTCAAAGCTTTCGATGTCATCGGCATTAAGCCCGGCAATAGCCGAACTGATAAGCGTTTCGGCATCGCCCGATGAAAGTCCGTCCGAATCAACTTCTATAACATCTTCCATTACAACTCCATCAACAACCCATAAAGGTTTTGAACTGCCGTAAATAGATGTCGCTCCGCGCACTCTTATTTTAGGCGCCGTTCCGAAAGTTCCCGATACGTTTTGCACCGAAACACCTGCCGAACGTCCTTCCAAAGCACGACTTACATCTGCAATACCGTTTAATTTTGCGTTTTCTGCCGAAATATGGTCGGATGCGCCGGTAAACAAACGTCTGTCCACTTTTGTCATACCTGTTACGACTGCTTCTTCAAGCGTTGTTGCAGATGTTTTGAGCCGTACATTTATTTCTTACTTTCCGTTTATTTCGACTTCGGCAGTTTCATAGCCAATAAACGAAAACACCAGTATTCCCGTAGCGGGAGCAGTTATGGAAAACGAACCGTTTTCGTCTGTAGTTACAGCCGTACCGGTTCCTTTTACAACAACAGACACAAAGGATAATGCCTCGCCTGTTTCATTATCAATTACAGTACCTGTAATTTTTTCCTGAGAATAGGCGTTGCAAATCCCAATAATCAAAATCATTAATAATAATAAGATTTTCTTCATGTTAATTTTATTTTACATTACACTTACATTTTGTCTTATAATGTAAATTATAGGACAAAATTAGATATGATTATCAGAGCATTATAGCAACAGTCAAAAATATGAAAAAAAATAATATTTGTAACTTATTGTAGAATAATATAATTTTGCATCGCGTTTGTCTTAAAATATAGGACAAAAAAAATTCAAGAAGTGTTAAAATTTTCAATAAATATGGTTTATTATACTTCACGATGGATGTTTTGTACCTTGCGGATATACACCGCAAAGCGCACAAAAAACAGACGTTGAAAAGGCAGGCTTGAAAGGCAATGGCAAAAGCGTAATAACCGCTGATTCTTAGTACATGACAAAAATTTGATGTACACTTAGAATTATTTGAATATCAACAAAATATGCTTTCTTTTATTTGGAAATGACCTTGAAAATTCGTATCTTTACGACTGGTTTCCAATTAGTTGTAATGAAGACGAACAATTTCAAGGTCGAGTACA
>JAIRZQ010000112.1 GCA_031267135.1 Prevotellaceae bacterium | reverse complement strand
GATAAGACATTATTTGGCGCGATTCAAGCGAAAAACGAAATGTTACAGTAAAGCGACTTTTATGATTGAAATATCGCTAAATTTACTGATGATGAAATTAAATAATGAGTTGTCAATATGAAATTAACAATACCTATTTTGTATTTATCAGATTATATTATTATTAACAGTATTCAAATCAGTTTTGTAAGGTACATGCTGCCTGAGAGGTTTATTTGTATTTTCGATTAAACTTTTTTCTTGCGAATAATATTGAGTGTACAAAGAATAATTTTGCTTACATTTGCTATCCGAAATATAATGATAAAAATGAAAATAACAGGATTAATAAAAAAGGGATTTTACGATGCTGTAATTCCCGATTTGCATCAGTATTTCTGTATTGAATAACTAAAATAAATCAATATAAAATAAATATGGATAAGAATAAAATTATCGAAGAATTAAAAAAACAGGGCAAATTAATAAGCTCATCTGTTGCCGAAATACAGGATTATCCCGAACCGGGCATTTCGTTTAAGGATATTACGCCCGTTTTACAGTCGCCCGAATTGTTTGCCGAGGTAAATAATGCCCTTGTCGGTTTTTGCAAATGTATTGGCAAGCCTGACCTGGTAGTATCACCCGAGTCGCGCGGATTTCTTTTTGGACCTGTAATTGCAGACAGGCTCGGAATCGGATTTGTTCCTGCACGCAAATCCGGAAAGCTTCCGCGAGCCGTAATAGAAGAATCTTACGGAAAAGAATACGGAACGGATATGATACAGATTCATGCGGATGCCATCACAAAAGGACAGCGTGTAATAATTATTGACGATGTGCTTGCTACGGGCGGCACGGCTAATGCAATAGCCCGACTTGTAGAACGTCTTGGAGGAACGGTTGCCGGTTATGTGTTTTTTATAGAGCTGTGTCATCTCGGCGGTGCAAACTTACTTGGACGCGACAGGGTTTTGTCGTTGATAGAATATAAATAGATTAGGCATATAAAATCCTTGACAGTGCGAGGTTATGCTTTATACGGGTTGTGGAATGATGCTGCGCCTCACAAGTAAGTATAACTTGTTATGTTGTTTTCACATGGGCATCTCCGTATGGTTCGGCAAACCGATAAAATTTTATTTATTTTGGGTTTTTAAAATAAACTTTATTTAATTTTGCATTACTTTATTAAACTAAGTTTTTGACAGGAATGTTTTACATACTCAGCATTTGTATTGTTATCAGTTGGATACATAGTTTATAAGATTACCGGCATAATTGAAGATTTTGAATTTCATATACGGTTCGGGTTTTTCTCTTTATAAAACAGTTAAATTTTTTCCCAAATAAGGATGTCCTTTTTCCAAATAAGTAAGTCCTTTTTCCTAATAAAGAAGTCTTTTTTCCAAATAAAGAAGTCCTTTTTCCGAATAAGGAGGTCTTTTTTCCGAATAAAGAAGTCTTTTTTCCAAATAAGTAAGTCTTTATCTATCCAAAAATGCTATAGGTGACATGTACAAAATCCCCTGTTGAGTTTTTCTTAAAAAATTGATAAACCTGTAAAATATTTTGTTTACAATAACATAATACATATATTTGCATATTGTTTAAAAAAAATATTAATCAAAGCATGAAAAAAATATCACTGTTGATACTCATTGCAGCATGTATTTATGCATGTGGAAGCGTTCCCATTACTGGACGCAAACAGTTAATGCTGGTTTCGGATTCGGAAGTCTTAACATTAAGCCTCGACAGCTATAGCGAATACATGAAAACAGCAAAGAAATCAAACAGCCAGGCAGCATCAGCCATGGTTATGAAAGTCGGAGTACAAATAGCTGCTGCTGTTGAATACTACTGCGAATCAAACGGAATGAACGACCTGCTTAAAAACTTTGCATGGGAATTTAACCTTGTTGAGGATGCAAGCGTGAATGCCTTTTGCATGCCGGGCGGAAAAATTGTGGTTTACACGGGAATTTTACCCGTTACGAAAGATGAAACAGGTTTGGCTGTAGTGCTTGGACATGAAGTTGCTCATGCAGTTGCAAAGCACGCCAACGAAAGAATGTCGCAGCAAATGGTTGCCCAGTATGGCTCTGTAGCATTGAGTTCGCTGTTATCCGGCGCTTCTGACAACGTCAGGTCATTGGGACAGCAGATATATGGACTCGGAGCTCAATTCGGCGTAATGTTGCCGTTTGGCAGAAAGCAGGAACTTGAAGCCGACCATTTAGGCTTAATATTCATGGCAATCGCAGGGTACAATCCGGAAGAGGCAGTTGCGTTCTGGCAAAGAATGTCGCAGGCGGGAGGCGCGTCGACGCCTGAATTTTTCAGTACTCACCCCTCGCATGAAACGCGAATAGAAGATATTAAAAAAGAATTGCCCGAAGCAATGGAAATTTATAATAAAGTTTGGGTAAATAATAATTCAACAAATAAAACGACTACAAAACCGGCAAATATACGAACCGATGAAAACTGGCATTTTTGATAGTCAATAGTTTTTTACTTACAAATTATCTTCGCTTTGATACTAACCGGTTAATAACAAACAGCTTACTATGACTGTAACAGATGTTGCTTGGCACATGATTTAAAATTTTTGTTTATTTAAGATACGAATCATGGATAATATCCTATATTTGCACAAATGATTTCAATGTTTTATAATACACTAACAAATTAATATATGGTACAACGAATACAAACAGTTTATCTTTTGGCAGTAACAATTCTGCAAGCAGTGATGCTGTTTTCCGAACAGGCATCCGTAATTGACGGCATAAATGAACAGTCAGTCGCACTGGCGCAAAACTGGCAGTGGGCGATACTGATCAGCCTTACGGCATTACTTCCTGTGCTTACAATATTCTTATTTAAAAAACGGCGGTTACAAATCAGATTTTCAATTATAAACTCGCTGCTGTTAATTACACTGCAGATAATTGTTGTATGCACATTGCTGAATATCTCAAATGCAAACGTTACCGTAACTTATTCTGCAAATGACATTTCTCCTGCAATTTCGTTGATACTGACAATACTTGCAATGCGCTTTATTGTTAAGGATGAAATGAAAATAAGGGCATATAACCGAATCAGATAAAATTTGAATCGTAATTTCTTTTGTTATCAGCGGCTTTTAGCAATGCAACAATACAAACATATAAATAAACTTTCGACAATATCGGTTTTTGCCTGCATCCTGTTTTTATGTTCGTGTTCGACAGCCAGACGGCTCGAAACGGGAAAATATGAACTTGTAAAAAACAGGATAGAAATCAATACAAAAAAAATAAACAGGTCGGATATTGAATTATATATTAAACATAACCCTGCAAAATCTTCGATTTTTAAGAAAAAAGAACCGGTTACGCTTGACACATCTCTGGTTGAAAAATCCAAATCGAACATCAATATCTACATGAATGAACTCGGATATTACTCGAGCAATATCAGCGATACCATACTTTACAAAAAACGCAAAGCGACAGTTGTTTACAGAATTAAAACAGATGAGCCGCTGACAGTGGAAAACATGGTTTACGAAATTGACGACAAAAGCGTGCAGGAACTTGTTTTTGCCGACAGCTCGCTTACAAGAATAAAGCGCGGAATTACTCTGTCGCATGAAAATATGGAAGCAGAACGCGACAGGATTACATCACATTTACGCAGCAACGGATATTTTTATTTCAACAAAACATATATTACATTCCGTGCCGACACTTCGGCAGGAAAAAGAAACGTCAAACTTAAAATGACAATCGAAAATCCATCGAATGTTGACAGTATCGGTCAACGATTTTATCATAATCACGTAAAATATAAAATAAAAAATGTATATATTTTCACACGTGCAGATGGAGGCAGAATGTTAAGAGAATCACGATTTACACAGGATCTGGATACAATAAAATATGACGGAATAAATCTGATTTACCGCAATTCGCAAACTATAAACGAAAACTTGTTTAAAAGAACAAATCTGATTTTAGCAGATAGCATTTATAACGAACAGGATGTAAATCAGACCTATACCAATTTTGCAAATTTAAATTTATTCAGAACGCAACGAATAGAATTTGAAGAAGCAGAAACTGCCGAATCGGATGGATTTTCACGCTTAAACTGCTTTATTTATTTGTCGCCGCTTACAATTCAGGGTTATGATCTGGGACTGGAAGTATCGACAAACTCATCCGAGCTTTGGGGAATATCTCCTACATTAGGTTACGTTCACCGTAATTTTCTGAAAAGTGCAGAGCGGTTTGAGTTAAATTTGTCGGGAATGTATCAGTTCAGAATAGGTAACGAGCCGGGCTATAAAAAATCACTGGAATTTGGAGTAAATACTTCGCTTAATATTCCCAAATTTCTTATGCCTTTTCAGATTAAATATTTTCAAAAAAATATTCCGCATACAAAATTTTCGGCGAATTATTTGCACCAGCGACGAAATATTTATACGCGAACCATTGCAGGTTTGTCATTCGGGTATGAATGGAATTCATCCGACTATGCGCGATTTACTTTGAATCCGATAGAATTGAAATTTGTACGGCTTAAAAATATCGATCCTGATTTTTACAGCAGAATAGCAAGGGATCCTTATGTCAGGAGTCTGTACGAAAATTATTTCTCGCTCGGACTTGGCTCGTCTTTTACTCATACAAACCAGTTTGAAACTTATTCAAAAATTACACATTATTTTCGCATAAATTTTGATATTGCAGGAAATTTAATGTCGCTGCTAAATCCGTTATTTCAGAAAGACGGCGACAACAAACATTTGATTTTCGATACTCGCTATTCGCAGTATGCGCGAATAGATTTAACATTTACACAAAACAGAATCATCGACAAAAATAATAAACTGGTTTACCGTCTTTTTGCCGGAATAGGTCATGCTTATGGCAATTCTATTTCAATGCCTTTTGAGAAAATGTTTTTTGCAGGCGGAGCAAACAGTATGCGAGGCTGGCAGGTGCGAAGCATTGGACCGGGTTCGGCTGCACGCGATACAATGTTTTCAATACCAAATCAAGTTGCCGATTTGCGATTAGAATTTAATGCGGAACTGCGATTTAAAATAATCTGGCTTCTCGAAGGCGCCGTTTTTTTTGATGCGGGAAATATCTGGACTCTCAACAAAGACGACAGCCGCGAAAGAGCACGATTTGAATTTGATACCTTTTTCAAAACCATTGCTACAAATACCGGCGTAGGCGCACGCTTCAACATTAATAACATATTCACAATCAGAATTGACTGGGGCTTCAGAATTCATGATCCTGCACTGCCGGAACATCGATTTGTTAAGGTAAAAGACTGGCTGAGCGGCAATAACAATTCGATACACTTCGCAATAAATTATCCGTTCTGATTTTACTTTTTTCCAATAGTTGCAGGCTGCTATCAATTGTTGCATTTGGTTCGGCGCATGCTGCTTTACGAAAACAGACAATCCCTATCATTCAAAATAAACAGGTTGAAATGTTTTTTCATTTACCTTACAATATTAATCGTTAAAAGAAAAGCGAGGCTGTTTTCAGGCAGCCTCGCTTTGTTTAATTGTTCAAAAAATATTCAACCGGTTTTTATTTACGAAATTTAAATTTCTTACCGGGATAAACCGCCTGCTTGCCAAGTTGTTCTTCTATACGTAAAAGTTGATTGTATTTTGCAATTCTGTCGGAGCGCGATGCCGAGCCTGTTTTTATCAAACCGGTATTAAGTGCAACAGCCAAGTCGGCTATTGTTGTGTCTTCGGTTTCGCCCGAACGGTGACTCATAATTGCAGTGTAAGAATTGTTATAAGCCAAATTTACGGCTTCTATAGTTTCGGTAAGCGAACCTATTTGATTTACCTTTACCAGTATTGAGTTTGCAACCTTTTTGTCGATGCCTTCCTGCAAGCGTATTGTATTTGTAACAAACAAATCATCACCAACAAGCTGGCAGCAATTACCTATTGCATCGGTTAAGGCTTTCCATCCATCCCAGTCGTCTTCAGCCATTCCATCTTCGATTGAAATTATCGGGTATTTATTAACCCATGTCTTCCAATAGTCAACCATTTGTGCTGCTGTAAGTTTTTCGCCACTCGACTTGTGAAGATGATAAACTTTTTCGTCTGTCAAATAATACTCGGACGATGCAGGGTCGAGCGCTATAAATACATCTTCTCCGGGTTTGTATCCCGCTTTTTCGATTGCATTTAAAATCACTTCTATTGCTTCTTCGTTCGATTTAAGATTTGGAGCAAAACCGCCTTCGTCGCCTACATTTGTCGAATAATGCTTCTGCTTCAAAACGTCTTTCAAATTGTGAAAAACTTCTGCGCCCATTCTCAATGCATCGCTGAAACGGTCGGCATTTACCGGCATAATCATAAATTCCTGAAAATCTATTGAATTGTCAGCATGTGAACCTCCGTTCAGAATATTCATCATGGGAACAGGCAACACATGAGCATTCACTCCGCCTACGTAGCGATAAAGCGGTTGACAAAGCGTTTTTGCCGCAGCATGAGCGCAAGCCAATGATACTCCGAGAATTGCATTTGCTCCGAGATGCGACTTGTTGGCGGTTCCATCAAGCGCAATAAGTTTTTTGTCAATCAGGCGCTGTTCAAAAATGCTCATACCCATAAGCTCGTCGTTGATTAGAGTGTTGATGTTTTCAACAGCCTTGAGTACGCCTTTCCCATTGAATTTGCTTTTGTCGCCATCCCGCAATTCAACAGCTTCGTGTATTCCTGTTGATGCTCCCGAAGGAACTGCTGCACGACCTACAATACCATCATCGGTAGTAACTTCTGCTTCTACCGTTGGATTTCCGCGCGAATCTAAAATTTGTCGCGCATGAATTGAAATAATTTGTTCCATAATTTTATTTTATGATAAAAAATTTTTTGAACCGCAAATTTACATGAAATATTTTGAATTAGCCTCATCCGCGAAAAATAATCATTAAAATTTAATATACTTAAACAAAATCGCTGTTCATATCATAATTTTACGAATACCTTGTATAATCCTCTTTTCTATGTATGAATGCTACAATGTTAATGGATTGATTTTTATTTTTTGTACTAAACATGTAATTAGCAACTTGAATTTATTGATCATTCTCCGAAAATGTCTATTGGAAAAATAAGGCGTATTTATGGAACTGCCGTTTGAACAGAAGATTTTACCTTTGCAGCATAATTATAATCTTAAAAAAATATGGATAAAATTTTAGAATTTCTTGATTCCTGCGGAGTATTTTACTTGGCGACTTCCGATGGAAGTCAGGCAAAAGTGCGCCCCATGAATTTCGCCAGAAACATAAACGGAAAAATGAGTTTTTACACCAGTAAGCTGAAAGATGTCTATAAACAGCTGGGGGAAAATCCGCTGGCAGAGATGTCTGCAGCAGGTAAAGGGGGATGGATTCGCATTCACGGTCGTGTGAGTTTTAATGATTCGCCGGAAATTTTTGAAAAATGGGCGGCCGAAGCCGAATATTTCAGATTTGCCGATGAAAACAAAGTGGCATGCAGTTTTGATTCTGCAACGGTTGAGTTTATGCCGGGCTATCAAGCGCCATTGCCGGATTTTGTTGCAAATTGGGAAAGAACAGTTCTACCGGAAGGAGAAATAAAATATACAGGTAAATTATAATTCTCTGACGATACTTTTAGCGATCAGAAACAATGCACATGCAAAAATGTGAACCATTTAGGCTGCCTTGACAGGCAGCCTAAATTATTATTCGTTTCGAAGTTGCGCAGATACATATATTATTATTTGGTGGTGATGTAAAAAGTATGCTCAAGTAAATATTTGGCAATCAGGTGATGAATTGGTATTTTTGTAAATGCAAATAACAATAACCATCCATTGTCCTGATTGCCAAAGCACAAAGATAAAAAGGAATGGCAAGAAATCGTATGAGACGCAAAATTATTTGTGCAGGAAATGTGGATGCTAGTTTATTGGCGACCATACATTGAGATACAAAGGATGTCATTCATCCTTGACACGAAAGTTATTATTGATGCTTGTTCGCGGCATAGGAATCAGGGATATCGCTGAAATTGAGAAGATCAGCGTCAAAAAAGTGTTATCGGTGTTGGTACGCTCCCGGCATATGATACTGTCCAAGCAAAAATATTACAAGTGTCTGGAAGTAAACGAGCTTTGGACGTACGTGGGGAAGAAGAGCAGGAAGGTCTGGCTAATTTATGCTTATCACAGAGAAACAGGTGAAATCGTGGCGTTTGTTTGGGGCAAAAGAGATTTGAAAACAGTCAAAGAGTTGAAACAAAAATTGTCGGATTTCGGCGTGAATTACGGGAGTATTGCCACTGATGACCGGGAGAGCTTTGTAACTGCATTCAAGGATAAAAACCATCTTATCGGGAAGAAATATACAGTTGGCATAGAAGGCAATAACTGCCGACTGAGGCATCGTATTCGGCGGGCTTTCCGTAAAACTTGTTGCTTTTTCAAAAAAGGCTATTTAAGCATGTGAAAGATTTCTATCTCGCTTTCTTTTATATCAATTTCGGCTTTGTCCAAATTAGCATACTTTGGAGAACACCACCAAAATTTATATGTTTTCCTCCACTTTATAGGAAGGGATTTCACTCATCTCAGAATTATAAATTAAAAGTTAATTAAAAATTAGGGTATTGTTAATTTAGTATATATAATTCTCCTTTAAGTTTCAGCAACAACAATTTTATATATATTTCCATCATGTGTTTCGTTTTGTTGTAACATTTTGTCTTTCTCTTAAAACGAGCTGAATAATGTCGTATTCTGCTGTTATATCCCTCTATTGTAGATGTTTCAGTCTTTGTCTGTACTAATTTGTTTTCAGGAACAAATTCATTGTAACTTTTCCAATGATATGAATAAAATGTATCGACAGGCAGATTTTTTATCTTCTCCCATAACTTTAACCCTGTGGCTGTTGAACGGTCGCCGCAGACAAAAACGACAAACCGTTTTCCAAGGCTATCAACAGCAATCCATGTCCAACAGCAGTTTTTTTTCTCATTACATAACTGTGGATTTCGTCTAATTCAACTATACTTACAGGATCTTCCTTTACAGGCAACTCTACTTCTTCTCCCCACTTTTTTAAACCGTGCCGAAATTTATTCTTAAAAGACGACCGACAGCCCTGAAGCCTAAGCCTTCCGGATACATCTCCAATGCCATACGGCGGATTGCTTTCGATTTGACATCCGATTTTTTCTCTTCGCTGTAATAATATCCACAGGATTTACACCTGTAGCGTTGGCGTCCTTTGACAAAACCGGCTTTTACATGTTCTTCTTTTTTACATTTGGGACAATTCATTTCGCTATTTTTATTGTTTTGATTTTGAAAATACAAAAATATGAAATATCTATTAAATTAACAATACCAAAATTAGAAATGAATACAGTTTCCTGACCTTGATATCAACATTACACGCTGCGTAAAGTCGGATAACAACTGCGTGGTCAGACCGATTATTTTAGGAAAAGACTGCGAGCTAATACCTTAACGCTTACACTATCAATTACCAACCATTTTTTTCACATTACCCGTAACATCAATTACGTAAGTTTATATCAATCCCTTTTTATGTTTTTCGTCAAGAATTTTGAGCATGTCATCTGTCATTTTTTCCAAGTTCCAATGAGGATTCCAACCCCATTCCTGACAAGCGCATGTATCGTCGAGCGAATTAGGCCACGAATCGGCAATTGCTTGACGCAACGGGTCGCTGTTGTATGTAATTTCAAAATCGGGCATGCGTTTTTTTATTGCTTCATATATTATTTTCGGACAAAAGCTCATTGCGGTAACATTAAATGAATTTCGGTGAACAAGTCGAGCAGGATCAACCTCCATCAGCATTATTGCGGCTTCAAGAGCATCCGGCATATACATCATATCCATATAAGTATCGGGATTGAGCGGACATTCAAATTTTCCTGTTTGTACTGCCGAATAGTATATATCAACGGCATAATCGGTTGTACCGCCGCCAGGAGGCGTTACGTTTGATATAAGCCCCGGAAAACGTACCGAGCGAGTATCCACTCCAAATCGAATGAAATAATAATCGCTAAGCAATTCTCCTGAAACCTTTGTTACTCCATACATTGTACGCGGCTGTCGAATTGTATCCTGAGGCGTTTTGTCTTTCGGCGAACTGCTGCCGAATACGCCTATTGAACTTGGCGTAAATACAGCGCATTTTTTTTCGCGAGCAACTTCCAAAACATTGAAAAGACCGCCCATGCCTATTGTCCATGCAAGTTGTGGTTTTGACTCTGCAACAGCCGACAGTAAAGCGGCAAGATTATAAATAGTGTCTATTTTATATTTATCAACCGTTTCGGCAATTTGTTGCGCATTTGTAACATCTACTACAGCCGAAGGTCCCGATTCCAGAAGTTTTCCCTGTGGTTTTGCCGAAGGAATATAGCCTGCAACGATATTTCCATTATAGCGGCTGCGGAGTTCCATTACAAGTTCCGACCCAATTTGTCCTGTTGAACCTATTACTAAAATATTTTTCATTATCTTATTATTTTATTTTACAATGCAAAATTACAATTTTTGATAAAATAACATGCAATTCATTAATAATTTATACAAAATAAATTGATTTAAAAGATTATTTTTAACTTTTATTTTTATATCATATTGAATTTGTGATATTTTATTTATATCAGCCAATATTTGTCTATAGGGTCAGCAAGCAGAAATAATAATTTTACGGATGTAATACCGGTTTGTCTGACGTACTTTTTAAAATTAATCTGCATTTTTGTGAAAATTCAATCTAAAATAAAAAAGAAGCTGCTTTACTTGAATACAGCCTCTTTTCGTGTGCATCTATTAATAATACATTGATTATCAATACTCTTTGCGGTGAGGGGGGGATTCGAACCCCCGGTACCCTTTCGAGTACGACAGTTTAGCAAACTGTTGGTTTCAGCCACTCACCCACCTCACCTGAAAACCTTTTTATTATTGTAATACTACAATTATTTCGATTTGGGCGACAAAGATACAAAAGTTTTTTAATAATTATAGAATTTATCTGTAATTGTTAATTATTTTGTCTTGGGTTTTGCTATGTTATCGCGCATATCAGTGTCGGCTTGTATATTTTTCATTTTATAATAATCCATGATTCCAAGGTTTCCGCTTCTGAACGCTTCTGCCATAGCCAGTGGAATTTGAGCTTCGGCTTCAATAACTTTTGCGCGCGCTTCCTGGGCTTTTGCTTTCATTTCCTGTTCTATGGCTACTGCCATTGCGCGTTTTTCTTCGGCTTTTGCCTGTGCTATGTTTTTGTCGGCATTAGCCTGATCCATTTGCAAAACTGCGCCGATGTTCCGTCCTATATCAATATCGGCAATATCAATAGACAATATTTCAAATGCAGTTCCAGCATCCAATCCTTTGGCAAGTACAACTTTTGATATTGAGTCGGGATTTTCCAATACAGCTTTGTGCGACAGCGATGAACCTATCGACGAAACTATTCCTTCGCCGACACGCGCCAACACAGTATCTTCGCCCGCGCCGCCGACTAATTGCTTTATGTTTGCACGAACGGTTACTCGCGCTTTTGTGATAAGCTGAATACCATCTTTTGCCATTGCCGTAACGGGTGGCGTATTGATAACTTTCGGATTTACCGACATTTGCACTGCTTCAAAAACATCACGTCCTGCCAAGTCAATTGCCGCAGCCATTTTGAAATCCAAAGAAATATTTGCCTTGTCGGCTGAAATAAGAGCATTGACTACTTTTGGAACATCTCCTTTTGCAAGATAATGAGCCTCGAGCAAATTTGCATCGAGCTTAAGTCCTGCTTTTGTTCCCGTAATCATTGAACGGACTATTGTCTGAGGCGATACTTTCCGCCAGCGCATCAATACGAGTTGTATTAATGAAACACGCACGCCCGAAAGCATTGCCTGAAACCATAATCCTACCGGCACAAAATATGCAATCAACCATATTCCTATAATTGCAACGCCAATCCAGATTAATGTAAATTGTAAACTTGCATCCATAATTTGATAATTTTTACTTTTTGTTTATAATATATTTAATTTTCAATTTTTTTGACAATTACTTTAGAATCTTCAAATTTCAGTACAACAATTCTTGCATCATGCTCAATAAATCCCAATAAGCTTCGCGCTTCCAAATCGACATTTTTTATACGCACCTTACCCATAGGCGACAAGCGTGTAATGGCAATGCCTTCGTCGCCTATCTGTATGTTTTTATGAGATGGAGAAACATCTACCGTGCTGTCGATGCTTTTGTTCAGCGACAGTCGCTGCCATGTTTTTGCCCGCAATGAAAAATATATTGCAATAAAGCAAAGTACTACTGTTCCCAAAGCAGTAAAGTGTCCTGTTGCCGCACTAATACCGTAAGCAAGAATAATTCCCGTAATAATGGAAGTGCCTCCCGCAATGCCTGCAAAACCAAATCCAGGCAAAATTACAACTTCTGCAATTAATAGCAAAATCCCTAAAATTATAAGTACTACAATCGTTGCCATTTGTTTAATTATTTATTGTTAATTCATTAACGTTTACGTCTGTGATTTTGTTAGCAAAAAGTTTGTCGCGTAAATCAACAGCCTGCTCAAAGGTAGTAAAATTTCCTATACTGTAAACTATTTTATTGTCGGAATTAATTTTTTTTGATATGTCTTTTCCATCTGCATATTTGTTAATAAGTTCTATGACAGACTTTTGCTCATTAATCGGACCAACCGTTATTCTGTAAATTTTATTAATGACGGTATTTGTTTCAAGGTTTGCTTTGGCTGCGGAAAGATTTTGTTTTGATTCTATATTTTTAGCTTCGCGCAATGTTATTGCTTTTTTATTGTTCCATGCCGAAATAAAAATATCCTTAAATCCCAACGTTTTCAATTGTGCCATTGCCATTTCCGCATCTGTTTCCTTTCTGAATAATCCCGCATAATATCTTCGCATGTTTTTATACGTTTCGGTAGTAATGGGACTGCAGTTTTTAAAAAATTCCAGTTCTACTTTTTTATCGATTGGCACCGAAATAATTTGTATTCTGTAAACCAAATCATCGGGTAATACGTAATCATGCGCAACAGTAATTTTTTCATTCACAGTGAAGCAAAACATGTCCTGTTCGGCAGGCTGATTGAATTGTATTTTTATATCAGGCGCCGATTGCAGGTTGCCGTATGTTTGTTTTCCGAAGATTTCGATATTGTTTTTTATTTCCTTTTTTATCGGAATGTCAAAACTTACAACAGATTTCAAATCATCGTTTAATGCCGGCTGTATTCCTTTGGTAATGAAATCAAATTCCGATTGGCTTATATATATTGATACCTGACTGACTATCGATTGCATGTCAAATAATTCGTTTTCCTTGTTCAATATTTGCTTTTCGAGATATTGACGTTCTGCACTGTCAATATTTGATATTCTATCGCGCAGACTGTCAAGCGATTTTTGAGTATCGTTGAATTTACTGTTATAATATCGAGCGGCTTTTAACATTTGTATGTAAATCTCATTATTTTTCAATCCTTCTATGTTTATTTCCACATCTTCATCCTCTTCGGTATTTTCGACAGCAACATCAAGAATTGCTATTTGCTGTAACTCTTCATGATTTACAACAGATTTATATTGCGGATTTATAGTTATTTCGGTTTTATATACAAAAATATTTCCCTGCTCGCAATCGCGCGTTGAACCGAAACAGGCGAATTCATTACCATTATCGGGAACATACAGAAATTCATCATAGGGCGAGGAAAATGGAAATCCTAAATTTTCAGCCTGCGTCCAGGTTCCTTTTTTTTCGTCGAAACTGCATTTGAACAAATCAAAACCTCCCATTCCGTAATGTCCATCTGAAGCAAAATAAAGCGTTTTTCCATCTTCGGCAAGGTATGGATATATTTCATCAAATTGAGTATTTACAGTTGCTTCAAGCAGCTCTGGCTCGCTCCATACCGTATCGTTGATGCGATTTATTTTGTAAATATCCAAACCCGTTTTTCCATCTTTGCCGTAACTTGAAAAATAAATAACATTCGCATTTTTACTGTTTGAACCGGGATAAAAAGCCACAGGCAAACTGTGTTCGTTGCCTTTATCGGCATCCATCAGCATGGATTTGGAAACAGGTGCAAAATATCCGTTCTCCAAGCTGTCGTAAATACTTATGAAACTGTTGATTTCAGCTTTTTGTTTTCCTGCAATTTTTGGTTCGAATATATAATTGACAAGATTGCGCGAATTTTCACTGACAACAATCTGAAGCCGTGTCGAATCCAAAATATTAGAATCCGGCGTATGCGAATTGATTATGTTTTCGCAAATGTTAATAGTTTCGGCAAAACGGTATTCGCGATGCAGCTGTTTCGCCTGTTTCAACATTTGCGAATATACGTTACTCTGCAACTCAGATGAAACATCATCTTGAGCCGCAACAGAAAAGCAAAATACGACAGCAAATATAAGTAACAAACATATTTTCATCAAATATCTCCAAAATATTCGGCAAAGTTACTTAAAAATTTCAGAAAAAAAACTTTAAAAAACATTATATAAACATAACGCAGATTCAGGTATCAAATGCAACTTTTTTGTTTAACCTGATTAAAGAGAGTTTTTTGACGTGTCACAGTTAAGCTTTTTTTGTATTTTTCATTAATTTCATGCCGGAAATTTGCAATATATCCATTTGTGTATTTATTAAATGCTTGTTTTTTAGGAATATGCTGTCCGGTTAATCTGTTTGTATATTCGTGCAAGAATTGCATGAAAACAAACATGTTTAATCTTTTGATGTCAATCAATTTCTTATTATAAATTGCAAATTTTCAATGAATTATAAGAATACAAACGAGGACTTTTCGGTATTTTTACAGGAAAGTCCTCGTTTTTGTACCTCGGGCGGGACTTGAACCCGCACAAGCATCACTGCTCACGGGATTTTAAGTCCCGCGTGTCTACCAATTCCACCACCAAGGCAAAGAACAGAAAATCCCGATTTTATTCGGGATTAGAGCGGAAAACGAGACTCGAACTCGCGACCCTAACCTTGGCAAGGTTATGCTCTACCAACTGAGCTATTTCCGCCTTTTGGAACTGCAAATTTATGACATTTTTTTAAATTACAAAAAAAATTCCCTTTATTTTTTGCAAAAAGTGCAATATAGCCTGCTTAAAATTTAGAATACATGAAAAAATATACAATTGCGGCTGCCACGTTTTTATCAGTAAATGTGTATAAATTCAAAAAAATCTATAAATTTGACAATTGAATTAAAAATATTTGCTTGAATTTTAAGCTGAAAAGCGAAAATTAAAACAAAAATATTAACTTTGTGATTGTAAAAATAAAGAATGGAATGTCATAAAAAAGTTATGGAAGTATAACTTGTTAACATATATGCAACAATGAAAATATTAATGTTTGGCTGGGAATTTCCGCCGCATATATCAGGAGGCTTAGGCACGGCATGTTACGGGCTTACAAAAGGTTTGGTAAAAAACGGTACCGAAATTTTGTTTGTTGTTCCCAAAGCATACGGCGACGAAGATACAAACGCCGCGCGTTTCGTCAATGCCAGCGATGTTGAAACAGTAGGCACTCAAGTTGAACTTGAAAAATTATGGGGAAATATTTCGTTTATACAAATAGATTCAAATCTTGTGCCGTACGTTGATGAAAAAGAATTTAACCTTTGCGCATCTATCGACAAAGTCGAAAAACGCGAAGGAATTTTCAGGCATAAGTACAGTTTCACGGGAAAATACGGAACAAACCTAATGGAAGAAGTTGCCCGTTACGCTCTTGTTGCGGCTACAATAGCACAAAACAATACTTTTGACGTCATTCACGCACACGACTGGCTGACTTATGCGGCAGGAATAATGGCAAAACGAGTGTCGAACAAACCGCTTGTAGTACACGTACATGCAACAGAATTTGACCGTACGGGCGAAAACGTAAATCCGGATGTTTTCAATATTGAGAAGCAGGGAATGGAGCAAGCCGACAAAGTAATAACAGTCAGCAATCTCACACGCAATATCGTTATAAGCAAATACGGCATCGACCCTCAAAAAGTTGTAACTGTTCACAATGCGGTTGATTTTTACGGACGCGAAGCATTTGAAGTAAAGCGTAATGTTAACGACAAGATAATAACATTTTTAGGCAGGATTACATATCAGAAAGGTCCCGAGTATTTTATCGAAGCGGCATACAAGGTTATAGAACGCTGCAACAACGTTCGTTTTGTAATGGCAGGCAGCGGCGATATGATGAAAAAAATGGTGAGGCGAGTGGCAAAACTCGGAATGGGAACACGTTTCCATTTTACCGGCTTCCTCAAAGGCAACGAAGTTCAGCAAATGTTTGCATTAAGCGATGTTTATGTAATGCCTTCGGTGTCGGAGCCGTTCGGAATATCGCCTCTCGAAGCCATGCGCTCAAATATTCCCGTTATCATATCAAAACAGTCAGGCGTAAGCGAAGTGTTGAAGTATGCAATCAAAGTTGATTTCTGGGATGTTGATGCAATGGCTGACCTGATGTACGGACTGGTTACATATCCATCTCTTTCCAAATTTTCTGTGCGTAACGGGCAGGAAGAAGTAAATTCGCTGAAATGGGAAAATGCTGCAATGAAAATCAGAAAAATCTACAATCGGATAGCAAATATATAAAACAGTTAACAGTAAAATATTATAAACATTAAAAATAATACGGTTATGAAAACAATTTGTTTATATTTTCAAGTTCACCAGCCATTCAGACTGAAAAGGTATCGTTTTTTCGATATAGGAAAAGATCATTTTTATTATGATGATTTTTCAAACAGGTCAATACTTCGCAAAGTGGCTGAAAAATGCTACCTGCCGACAAATCAACTCATGCTCGATTTGATAAAAGCATACGGAAAACAGTTTAAGATAGCATATTCTCTTTCGGGTATTGTAATTGAACAGATGGAGCAATATGCTCCCGAAGTTATTGAAAGTTTCAAAAAGCTCGCAAAAACAGGCTGCGTTGAATTTTTGGGAGAAACATATTCGCACTCGCTTGCATCATTGCAAAACAGTAAAGAATTTGAAGAGCAGGTAAAATTACAAACATCTCTTATACGCAAGCATTTCGGTCAAAATCCGACTGTATTCCGCAATACCGAACTTATTTATTCGGACAGTATCGGTAAGCGCGTTGCCGACATGGGGTTCAAGGCAATGCTTACAGAAGGCGCAAAACATGTACTCGGATGGCGAAGTCCCAATTTTCTATATACAAACGCTATCGAACCTCGATTGAAAATATTGCTGAAAAATTTCAGACTTAGTGATGACATTGCTTTTCGCTTTTCGGATAAAAATTGGCACGAATGGCCTCTAACCGCCGAAAAATACGTAAGCTGGCTTAATGATACGGATGAAAAGGATGAAGTAATAAATTTATTTATGGATTACGAAACATTTGGAGAACATCAAAATAAGGCAACAGGAATTTTTGATTTTTTGCGAGAACTGCCCAACAAAATCTTTGCAAACGGTAAATTTGAATTTAAAACGCCAGGCGAAGCAGCCGAAAGCCATCAGCCGGTTTCGCCGATACATGTACAGTATCCGATTTCGTGGGCTGATGAAGAACGCGACTTGAGCGCCTGGCTCGGTAATGAAATGCAGGATGAAGCGTATTCGAAAATATATCAAACAGGCGAAAAAGTTCTGAAAACAAAAAACGAAAATCTGATAAAAACATGGCGTTCGCTGCAAACAAGCGACCATTTTTACTATATGTGTACAAAGTGGTTTTCGGATGGAGACGTTCATATTTATTTCAATCCTTACGATACGCCATACGAAGCATTTATCAACTATATGAATGTGGTAAGCGATTTTGAAATTCTTGTTGACAATGCATCAGGCAATTCCAAATCGGTAAAAAAAACAGAGAAACCCGCAGCAGAGAAAATAAAACCCAAAGCAGAAAAAACTTCAGTAAAAAAATCAATAGTTGCAACAAAAAAAGTTGTTAAAAAAGAAACAACTGCCGTAAAAAGGAAAACAGGAAAATTGCTGTAAATCTCAAATTATGCACTCAAAAATGATATTGACCGGATTTGCAAATTTTCCTGATAAAAAGCAAACGACATTTGGATATTCAGAAAATGAGTAACATATTGACAGTAATTTTATAGCAGGCTGTCATTTCCTGAAAATTACCCCGATTTTGCCCAAAATATTGGGAAATCGGGGTAATTGTAATAATTAATCTGCTTACCACATCAAATAATCTGTCAAAATATGCTATAGAAACAGATATTTTCCAATAAATTATCGCAAAATATCACATCAAAAGCAGGATTTTTATTGCCAAAACGTAGAACTCTTTTTTCTGAATTTCCCAAACAATATCAGTTTAGCTTACTTATTGTTTGTATTTCAACCATTTTATTATTTCCTTAAACGATGCTTTTTTTCCGTACATCAGGATTCCGACGCGATATACGCGGGCTGCAATCCATGTGAATGAAATAAATGTTGCCGCAAGTATTGCCAGTGAAAGAATTATTTCCAGCCACGAAACTCCAAACGGAATGCGCGCAAGCATCACCATTGGAGATGTGAACGGAATCATTGAACCCCAGAATGCAAGCGGATTGTCGGGTTGAGTCGATACAATAATCATCATGAAATATCCTATCATCAACGGAACGCTTGCGATTGTCTGTAACTGCTGCGTATCGGATTCGTTATCAACGGCAGAACCTACTATTGCAAACAAAGACGCATAAAGCAAATATCCCATCGTGAGATAAAGAATGAAACAAACAAGCATTTTTGTAAACGAAACTACCTTAACATAGCTTTGTATTTGGTTGACAATGTCGGAAAATTGACTTTGTGCAACAAATATTATTATTCCGAACAGAATTATCCATATCAAAATCTGAGTAAGTACAACCATGGCTACGCCTATAATTTTACCCAGCATTAAATACATTGGCTTTATCGACGAAATTATGATTTCTACTATTCTGCTTGATTTTTCTTCGATTACGCCGCGCATTATCTGAATACCGAACATTAATATTATAAAGAAAAGTAAAACTCCGCAAATCATTGCAAGCCCCATTAGTGCTTGCGTATTGCTTTCTTTTTCATTACCCTTTTCGTCCAGTTGAAATGTTTTGATATGTAAATTCGGGTTTAGTACCTGCGCTATTTGTTCTGCGGAAATATTATATTCTTGAAGTTTTATCTGCGCTGCAAGAATTTTTATCTGTGCCATAATTGCGTTTATGACATCAATGCCGGCTACTTGTTTCGAATATAACGTTATGTTTCCTATCGCATTTTCCTCACCTTTTTCGACATGCAAAATAGCATAGTTTTCATCTTTTATCAAATTGTTTTTCAACGAATCAATCGGTTTGACTTCATTCACAAATTTTATTGTTCCTGCGCTTTTCAGTTCGCCAGCAACAATTCCCGAATCGTCGAGAACTACAATTGTTTTTTCCTTGTCGCTTTTTATCTGTGAAATAAGCGCCGGCACAATTGCAAGGCAGGCAAACAAAACAGGAGTTAAGACAGTCATTATGATAAATGATTTTTTCTTTACCCGTATTATAAATTCACGCTTTATAACAAGTAACATTTTTTTCATTTGTTTTCCTCCACAAGTTTAATAAATATATCGTTCATGCCCGGAATAATTTCATTGAAGTTTACAATTTCGGCATCTTTTATAATTCTTGCAATCAAAGCGTTTCCTGTTTCTTTATCTATTGCTTTGATTTTAATTTTACGGAAAAATTTCTGTTCGCTGCTGTCTAAAACCTGATAATTATTGCCAATATTTTCTATCAATTTTTCGGTTTCGCCACGATAATCAATTTCGAATATGTTATCTCCGTAATTATGGCGGATTTCGTCTATCTGTCCGCTTAAAACATTTTTCGATTTGTTTATGAGCGTTATATAATCGCATAATTCTTCGACCGAAGCCATGTTGTGTGTAGAAAAAATAATTGTAGAACCCTGCTTTTGAAGATTCAGAATTTCGGTTTTTAACAGGTTTACATTTATAGGATCAAATCCGCTGAAAGGCTCGTCGAATATAAGAAGTTTAGGCTTGTGCAAAATAGTAACAATAAACTGCACTTTTTGCGCCATGCCTTTCGAAAGTTCTTCAACTTTCTTGTTCCACCAAGCCTGTATTTCAAATTTTTCGAACCATTCGCGCAGGCTTTTTTCCGCATCATGTTTGGAAAGTCCTTTTAGCCGTGCAAAGTACATTGCCTGTTCGCCGACTTTCATTTTTTTGTAAAGACCGCGTTCTTCGGGCAAATATCCGATGCTGTAAACATCGTTTTCGTGCAGCCTGCGTCCATCAAAATATATTTCTCCGCTGTCGGGCGCCGTGATTTGAGTAATAATCCGTATCAGAGTGGTTTTTCCTGCTCCGTTTGGTCCCAGCAAGCCGTAAATGCTTGCCCGCGGAACTTTAATACTGACATTATCAAGAGCCAGATGATCGGCATACTGTTTTACAATATTTTCTGTTCTTAAAATCATATTTTTTGTTGTAATAAATTATTCTTCTTTATTGTTCATTATCACACGAATGAGATTGTTGTCGTTAAGAATTTGTGCAGCAAGTTTTTGAATTTTTTCGGCGTTCATTTCATCTATAAATTTATCATAATCGCTTGTAGCGTCAAAATTCAAAAGATGCAGTGAAATCAGGTAACCCACCCATGTATTGTTTTGCCGGAGTTGATCTTTGCGCTGCTTCACCATAAATTCTTTTATTTTGCTTAAATCGTCTGCCGATGGTCCGTTTTCGGCAATTTTCTTAAATTCATTTGTAACATCATCCAGTAATCCTAAGTTTTCAACTTTTTCCTTATCCGAATCAAATGAAACGAGAAGCGTGTAAGTTTCTTCGGGTTCCCTGCTCAAACGTCCCGAAACGCTTACGCCATAGCTTCCGCCTTTTTCTTCACGAATCACTTCGGTATAGCGCATACGTAAAATTTGTCCCAAAACATCTATCAATATGCTATTTTCGAGAGTATAATCCATATCGCCTGTCCATGTGTAAGCGACAGTAGTTTTCGGCGTTTGCATTTTTGTTTCAAAGATATTGTCTTTTACTCCGCGAACAGGAATTATTCCATCGTTTTTCCATGTTCTTACTGTTGAATTTGCCGGTATTGATCCTATGTATTTTTCGACAAGCGGCTTTAGTACGGCAGGATCGATATTTCCAACAAAAGCAAAGGTGAATTTTGCGGCATTATCGAAAATCTGTTTATGCAAATCGGGCAACCTGTCGAATTTGATTTTGTCGATTGTTTCAATCGTAGTTACCTGACGGCGAGGATGATTGTTGTATAAAGTTTTCTGCCGTTCTTTTGAAAATATGTAACTCGGATTGCTTTCAAAATTTTTCCATTGCGTTTTGTAATTGTCAATAAGCACGTTAAAGTCGTTTTCATCCCAGCGCGGATTGGTAAAGTTCATATATACAAGCTGTAAGATTGTTTCAATATCTTTTGGCGAGCCGCCTGCCGATACGACCGTGTTATAATCCGAAACATTAATACGAGTGTATGCTGTTTTTCCCGCTAACTGCTTGTTTAAATCAATAGCGTTGAGCTTTCCTGTTCCCGAACGCGCCATCACTGTCGGCATGTAAGATGCGGTATTATAATCATCGTCCGAAACATTTGAAGAGCCATCGCGAGCCGATATTGAAATCACTATTTCGTCGGCTTTGAAATCGGTTTGTT
Organism: Prevotellaceae bacterium; assembly: GCA_031267135.1. Taxonomy (GTDB): domain Bacteria; phylum Bacteroidota; class Bacteroidia; order Bacteroidales; family UBA932; genus JAIRKV01. Next base: position 9,176 of record JAIRZQ010000112.1, on the reverse strand, counting down.
TTACAATAATTTTTACTCCGTTTTGCAGTGTCCATACAGTCGAGCCGAATTTGTCGGTTTCTTCTTTTGCAACCGACGAACCTTTCAATACAATTTCTTCGGGAATAATCGGCTGTTTCACAACATCATCCTTATACGCTTCGAGTTCGGCGGCGCGTACTTTCTCAATCACCGCTTTAACTTCATCTTCGGCAGGATATGTTCCCTGTTTTTCGGGAGCCTTAATCATTACAATTTGGTTTTCCAAAGTTATTAATTGCTTTGCAAACATGTTGACTGTATTTACATTAAGATTGGATAAGATTTCTTTCGTTAATTTCCAGTCTGTTTCTTCGTCGGGAATAGCATAATTATATGTAAAATTGCTGATGTATGAATAGACATAATCTCTGTGCCGGTTATCGTTGCGATTGTTATAATATACTTCAGCCTCTTTCAAATAATTGGCTTTTACAATTTCAAATTCGCTTTCCGTAAATCCGAAACGGCGTATTTTTTCCAGTTCTCCGTATAACGATTCAAGAGCAATTAGAGATTCGCCTTCGCGAGCCGTCACTGCTCCCGAAACAACATCGCACGATGCAGTCATTCTGTATCCTCTGGTATAACCCGAAATGAAAGGTGCATTCGGTTTTTGAGCTATTTCTCTCAAGCGAGAATTTTCCATGCTGCTAATCAATGACTGTATTAAATTCATCGTATAAACGCCATAAGTTCCCTGCATTTCTTTCGGCACAGGGTCGTGCTTTATAGAAATTGAAACTTCTGTACCGGTCGCTTCGGGATCTGTAATCACGGCAACTGTTGGCTCTGCATTTTTCGGGAGCGGATAAATTCCTTTCGGCTCAGGATTTTCTACAGGCTTAACATCTGCAAATATTTTTTTGATTTTTTCGACAACAGCATCCGCATCAAAATCGCCGACAGCAACTATGCACTGCAAATCGGTACGATACCAGCGATGATAAAAATCGCGAATTTCATCATGTTTGAAATTTTTGAGAATTTCGTCTGTTCCTATAACATTGCGTTTTGCATATCGCGTATCGCCGTAAAGCACAGGCAAAGATTTTTCGTGCATGCGCCAGCTTGCGGTGTTTCGCGTGCGTTTTTCTTCTAAAATAACACCTCGTTCTTTATCAATTTCGTCTCCTTTGAGAGCAATAAACTGCGACCAGTCGTGAAGAATAAGCAAACACGTATCAAGATTTCCGGGTTTATCGAGCGGCACAGCCGAAACGTTGTAAACAGTCTGTTCCATACTTGTGCTTGCATTCAGATTTTGCCCGAATTTAATTCCAACCGATTCGCACCATGTTATAAGTTTTTTATCGGGAAAATTAGTTGTTCCGTTAAAAGCCATGTGTTCAAGAAAATGCGCCAGTCCCTGCTGGTTGTCTTCTTCCTGCGCCGCTCCTACATAATGATAAATGTAAAATTCGGCTTGTTTTTCAGGTTTTGCATTTGCCTTAACGTAATAAGTAAGTCCGTTTTCCAATTTTCCTGTTTTTACATTTTTATCAACAGGAATACGTTCCATTGGGTTTGCTTGTGCGTTTGCCGTAATCACGTACAGCACAGCAATGATAATCGATAATAAGATTTTTCTCATGGTGTGTAATTTTAATTTATTACTACTTTGTTTTATTTTTTCACAAAAGTAAAAAATATTTATATCTTAGCATACATTTATAATTCTTTTATTCCATTAATTTGGATTAAATTTTTCGACTGTCAATATTAATTTATTGTTTTTCGATATGCAAATGTAGATGCATTTTTTCAATACAAAAGTTAACAAATACTAAATAATATTAAAGTAATATGGTTTAAAACATACAGAACTTTTTGCAAGTTATGATTGAGTAAAGATAATAGCGCCCGGTCGTGCACGTTGCTGAACGCAACCATTTCCATGCCCGTTTTGTAGGCGTCTTCCAATTCAGAATTTGAATTGGACGGTGGTTGTTTCGTCTTGCAGGATGAGGAGTTTTATTTGTTCTGGATGTAATCATATATTTATTTGTACTCTGTATTTTGTTTTTTTAGGTATGAGCCTATATAAACAATCTATAATCGTATATTTTCCCTTCAAGAGAGTTCCAATTCATTTTTGTTAATCCTAAAATTTCGGTTGCTATAACATTGATATTGGATTCTCCGTAATGTTTCGTAATTTTGACAGGCGCGGGGATATTTCTACCACCTAAATAAAATTTGTAATTTGCTTGTCTTACTGACGGAACAATACCGTGTGTCCATAATAATGCAGTGTGTTTGTTTGTAACAATACAAATACCTCTGGAAACAGGAAAACCATCAGCCTGCAAATTATTCTGATATACCTTAATAGCCAGAAATCGGGCATCTGCTTCAAAATTAATTTCAACCAAATCAATCTTTTTGATACCTGCCATATTTAAACTTGCCTTTATTCCATTGATTTCATCGGGAGTAAATTTTGTTCTTTTATGAATAACAACTCTTTCGGGAAGTTTGTCAAGTGATTGATAAAAAAGTTCTCTTATCGAAACTCCGAATTGAAAAGCATCTTTGTATGATAAATAAGGATTCTTTTGCTTGTCAAGGTAATAATCATCTATTTTGGATAGTTTATATTTTAGCCCTTGCCCATTAGAATCGTAAATATGACTGCAACCGATTACAATTTCCGATTTACCTTTGATTGTTGATACACTGTATCCAATTCCTGCGTATGCTATGCTTTTTTCTTGATTATTTAATACCCAGGGCGTTCTCAATGATTTGACATAAAAAGAGAGTGATAACCACCAATAAATTTGACATTTCAGTCTGTCATCAAGTGTTTCTTCTCTAATTAATTGGGATGAAACACCTTTTGAAGTCGCGTATGCTTTCACATAATCATGCAAATCAAATGTTTCACCCTGATTAATGTAGTTTTCAAAGGGTTGCCATTCTGCCGGTATAAATATTGTAATCGTATTTTGGCTTTGCGTATTAATAATTTGGTCTATTTTTGAAGTTATCAACCTTGCAAGGTTGAGGACGTTACTGTGCGATTCTAAATTATTATCAACAATAAAATTAATATCAGTCCAATTATCAGTTGCAGGAATATTATAAGCAGATAAAAATCCAGGATAGTCAAATAAATAATCGACATTAATGTTTGCTGTATGTTTGTCTGCAAGCCCAAAAGAAAATTAGAAAACCTGTTTGAGTAAGAATTACTGCAAATTACCGATAATGTTATTTCATTTGAAAAAATCATACCGTTGAGATTCACATCATACGGTCTATGATTGACTAATCCTCGCATTGGATGGTAATCTTTAAACTCATTATTTGATGCGGCATTTCTAAAAATTAATTGAGGCTCTAAAAATTGAACACCTTTAAATTGTGTCTGTTTTGAATTATAGTTTTGCAATTGGAAACTTCTAAAATTCTGGTCTAAAACATTTATTTCTCCGAATGCCGTGTTTTTGGATATTCGAAACTCGAAACCTGTTCATGACTGTATTGGATATTCAATTTTTATTTCTTGCTGGCTGAATAATAGTGTGTTCCATGATTCTAAAAGTTCGTTATATTTATTATTATATAATTTTTCAAGCAGAATTTTAGAAATTTGTTGTTGTTGATTCTTATAAATGATATTTATAGAAGTCAAATGTACTGTCGGTATAAATGTCAAATAAGAAAAATTTGTGTTTTTATCAAAATATATAGACAGTAAAATCGCTTTGTGTATGTTAATATCTGCAGATTTATTAACAGCAGCTTTTTGCCATATTTTATTTTTTGAGTTTGTTTCCAATGCGAGATTAACGGTCAAGATTTTCAATATGGCTTTTAACATAAACGATTTGAATGCCGGAATCTTTTCAATAGGTAAGTTCAAATAATAAATGCAAGAGGCTGTGTCAAAAGCTCCATTTCGTCATTGCGAGCGAAGCGAAGCAATCCATAAATCATTGTTAATAAACTGGATTATTTTGGTCTTCGACCTCGTGATGACGGTGAAACGTGCTTTTGACACAGCCTCTTGTAATTATGAATAAAAAGAAACATTTAACTCAAGAATAAAGGTACACAATATACCGGATGTTGCAAGCGGGATATAGCCGAAAAGAGATTTGTATTGCCACCGGCAAGGACAAATCGCTAATCAACAGAGAATTGAAACGCAACAGTTCCAAACAGGGCTATTCGCCGCAACAGGCACAGATGTATGCCTAAGAATGCAAGGAACGATTCCGCCTGAAAAGAAAATTCACGGAAGCAGTCCGAACAAAAGTAGTCAGGGAACTGACGGAAGAATAGGTCGCCCGAATAAATAGTTGGCAGAGCCCGTCTATACGGTGTTACAACGCTAGCTAATTTTACGAACATAAATACATTGCCTGAAGTCTGGACACGAGTTTCTTTTTAGCCCACTCATATTCCTCGTGGGAGAAAGGGCTAAACGAATATACTAACGGGCTGATAAGGCAATGTATCTCTAAAAATAAATCTTTAATGATTTTAATGACCTTGATATCAAATCTTTTCAAATCAAAATTAACAGGAGACCAAGAAAATTACTTCATTTTGAGGCGACGATAGAAAGGTTTTGTGAAAAAAATTGTATTTACTATTTGAACTTACCTTATCCTGTTTTATTCTTCATTTGAAAGTTTTCCTATAATGCCGTCGTGGCTTGTAAATACCAGTTCACGGCTATTTAGCGGCGTTACTGTTGCTATCATAGTATTATTGAATTTATGTTTCCACAATATTGCACCGTTTTCGGCTTTTAATGCGACAAACATTCCGTTTTTTGTTACAAAAAACACTACGCCGTCTTTTTCGACAGGCATCGATGGATTAATATCGTAGGTATAGCCTGTTTTTGCAGCCCATAACTCTTCAAAATCGTTTCCCGTAGCCGAAATGCAAAATACCGTATCGACAAAGCAACGCGCATAAACTCTGCTTTTGTCTTCCGAAATGCCTATTGTTTCGCGTACTTTATGCCTGTTTGTCCTCCATACTGTTTTTCCTGTTTTTGCATCTATGGCTGTCATGTAGCGGTCGGGAGCGACAATGAAAATTTTGCCATCGTTTGCAACGGGAATACATGCCGCAGGCGAAAAATGCAATCGCGGATGACCGTTATTCCATATCCACGCAAGCGTTCCATCTTCTTTATTTAATGCATAAAGATTTGTATCCCATGCTCCGAATATTATTTTGTTGTCGTATAGCAGAGGTTTGCTTTCGATATATCCTTTTACTCCATCGAATGTCCAAACAGGTTTGCCGCTGCTGATGCTTATTGCTCTGAAAATTCCATCGCTGCCTCCGATATATACTGTTCCATCTTCTATAACGGGACACCCCATTACCGTATGATTTGTTTTAATTTCCCAAAGTTTTTCGCCGTTTTCGATGTTCAAACAATAAATACTGCTGTCGCACGACCCGAAAACAACATTGTTTTTTTCTATTGCAGGCGTTGAATACACGGCGCTGCGGGTTTTATATTTCCATATTAGCTTACCGCTTTGTAAATTTATGCAATATACTTCTCCTGTTTCGTTACCTGCTATTACCTTACTGCCGGCAACGGCAGCCGTATTTGTAATAATTCCGCCTGTTTCGATCTGCCATTTAATTTTCACATCAGGATACAATGAATTTATCGAATCGTTACCCAGTTTGTGTTTTTCTGTTGATTTTGAATAGTATTCCTTTGTCATCGACAGCGAATGCCATTGTTTTTCCGTTTTTTCTACGGGATTTCTTTCAAAAACTTTCAATGAATCGGCATCAACCGTGAAAATGCTGTAGCCTCCCACAGGTTTTTTATCTCTTAGCGCAGAACGGCAGATTATTGCAGGAATGCCATCGGCATCGAGAGCGCGATTGTGATGGTAATGTCCGTTTAGGATTACGCGCGTATTATATTTACGGATAATATCCGCAATTTCGTGTCCGTTGTCTATTTGGTCGGCAGGTTCGATTAGCGGAACATGTGTAAATATGATAACAGGCTGTTTGTCATTTTCCGTCGATTGCAGGGTATTTTTCAACCAGTTTACTTCTCGCGGCGAAACGTGCGCATCGCCCATACGCAAAACAGGTCCCGACGAAAATCCGACAAATTGTATTCCTTTGTGTTTAAATGCAACTTTTGTATCTCCAAATATCTGAGCAAAACGCGTATGCCCCGATTCCGTCCATTTTGTTTCGTGGTTTCCTGCTATTGCGTAATATTTTTTGTTGAGTTTATCGAGTCTTTGTTTCACCGTTTCCAGTTCCGAGTTTAATCCGTTTTCGGTAACATCGCCGTTTACAATTATAAAATCAATATCGCTTTGTGAATTTACATCTTCAATGCAGCGCATCAAATCTTCTTCGGACGTTGCAGTACCTGTGTGTATATCGGTAAAAAAAGCAAATTTGAACGGTTCAAACCTTTTTACGTAAACAGCATTTGCAACTCGCCTCTCGCCATAATGGTCAAACAGTCCGTTATCGCTCGGATAGTTCACAATGCCGCTTTCATTTTCATCGTTGATGTACATTGCCGATGAGCCGCCGCCATCGAAATTCATCGCATCGTTACATTCCAGCGCTTTCGACAAAACGTAAAGTTCGTTAATGCTCATTCCTGCAGCATTTGCGTTTCTTCCGTCAACTACAACAAGCAACACATTTCCATTTGCTTTGGTTGCTGCAAATGTGCGCGGATGCCGATTTTCGTTGAATGCGCTTTTTTGAAGCGCAACGGGTGTTCCGTTTTTCATAATCATTGGTCCCGCAACAATTACATTTTCATAATTCAAATTATCTTCCCAGTTATTGTCGGTCGTATCGCGTTCGAGGATTTTAACATTGTATTTATCAATGATAAAAGCAGCATTGTTTCGTTGTGATATTTTTGTTTTGTTATGAAGAATTTCTCCGTTTACACGTACAAAATCAACAGAACCGCCGTTTTTCATGTCAAAAAACGAAGCATTGACACCTGCAATTGCATCAACCTGTTTACACAATTGGCTTGTGTGTATGAGCGTATCGCTCACGTCGTTTATTCCAAGCCTGACAGTTGGCGATGGCGTAATTTCCAAAATACTGATACTTTGTTTGGAATCAAAAATCTCAATTTGAGCCTGTTTGAATACTGTATTTTCCGATATTTGTCTGGCATGCCAGTCTGTTTCGGATACGACTTTTAAAACAGCGTTTACCGATGGCTGTGCAAACGCTTGAAATATGACTGCGCAGCAGATGAGCGTACAAATGATTTTTTTCATTTTTTTATATTTTGTAAATCTGATTGTTTATTTTTACACGTAACTTCATTTTCCCCAATATATACATCCTCCGCAACTATCTGTTTTTGCTCCTGTAACCGCGCGCAGGCAGTTTGCTTCGCCACGCATGCGCAGAACACCAAGAAATGCAAAAATTATGGCTTCTTTAAAATCTATAGTTTGTGAATCTGGAATGATTATTTTTCGATTTTTTGCAGCACTTAGGCATTCTATTAAAAAAACATTGCGTGCGCCGCCGCCTGTTACAAGTACTGTTTCAATACTTTGTTTATCCAAAACGGTTTCTATCTGTGAGGCTATATGTTCGGTAACAGTTCGAAGTTTATCGTAAATCGAAATTTCGGCAGAATCCACGCAGGGTTGAAAAACAGTATCAAACCATTCTTTTCCCAGAGATTTTGCTCCGGTCTTTTTATAAAAGTCAATATTGTCGAGCATATTCAAAAGACCGGCATTTATATTGCCTTTACGTGCGTTTTCGCCGTTATTGTCGTAAGGCATGTTCATTTTATTTGCCAGATAATTCAGCGCCATATTGCAGGGCGAAATGTCAAATGCGGTTCGTATTCCGTGCATACGAAACGAAATATTGGAAATGCCGCCAAGATTAAGACAGGCATCATACTGATCAAAAAGCAACTCATCACCGATGGGTACAAGCGGAGCGCCCTGTCCGCAAAGAGCGACATCGGTTGTACGGAAATCGCAAATGGTTGTAATGCCTGTATTGGCTGCAATGGCTGCTCCGTTTCCGATTTGCGAAGTAAATCCGTTTTGCGGCTGATGAAAAGTTGTATGTCCGTGCGAAGCGATAAAATCGGGCTTGATGCTTTGTGTTGCTAAAAAATCATTTATCTTTTCTCCGATAAATTTACCCAAATCAACATCAAGTTTCACAAATTCGTATGCCGAAAGTTCTATTGATTCGTCAAGTTTTGCACGCAAATCTTCCGGATATTCTACTGTTGCTGCGGCAACAACCTTATAATTCCATTTTAGCGCTTTTACAAAATGGCATAAAGCCAAATCCAGTCCATCAAGCGAAGTCCCCGACATCAAGCCAAGCGCGTAATATTCGTTTTTCATTTTGTTCGATACTGTATAAGATATTTTGCAAATGTATTAAATATTTTTCATACGCTGCAAGTTCAATCAGTAGATGCAATTTTTGGTTATCCTTTTCTCCTTTTACCTTTTATGCATTTACTAATTGAACTCATCATCGTTCTGTTTATTTTGTGAAGTGCCACATTATTGCCTTTCAGGCATCGCAGGTTGCTCCTGTTACGAATGCCAAGACCTTTTCAATAAGTCCGCTCAACGAAACATCTTGCAATTGATTTTTTTGCTACCTTTGCCACAAAATTAAATAAATATGAAAATTAAACTTTTTTTAGTTTTTACACTGAACATTTTCTTGTGTGATATATGTTATTCTCAAAACACAATAACAGTATCGGGACGGGTTACGGATTTCGATGGAAACGCCATTGACAGTAGCATTGTTGAAATATCACATGCTGATTTTTCATCGGCATACGAAACTTATACCGATAAAGACGGTTACTATTCTATCAATAATGTGAAAAAAGGAAAATATATGGCAATTTATGCTATGCGCCCCAAAGAATATCCGCGAGCTAATACTGTTCCTGACGATGAAATGCGGCTGGAATTTTGGGCGTGGAATGTGATTGCCGATACGGATTTGATAATTAATCCCCGATATCATCGCCTGGAACTTTACGGAACAAATGTTTTTAAAGTAGAAGGCGGCTACAATGGCGTAATGATTTATGTGCGCCCGATGAGTTTGGGCAAACTGCTTTCCTATTCAAAAGATGTGTCTTTGAATAAATCAAAGTC
>JAIRZQ010000105.1 GCA_031267135.1 Prevotellaceae bacterium | reverse complement strand
TAAAGGGTATAATGCCGCAGGCACTTTTACCGACGATAACGGCAACTACACTATCAGTATGCCAGAAGGCAGTACTGCTATTATTGTCAGCTATATGGGCTATAAAACACAGGAAATTGTTGCAGGCAGCCGCAGCATAATTGATGTTGCGCTCGAACCGGATGTCGCTCAAATTGAAGAATCTTTTGTTGTCGCCTATGGTACAGCAAAGAAAAGCACCTACACAGGTTCGGCAGCAGTGGTGAGTTCCGATAAAATTAAAGATTTACCGGTAACTTCCTTTGAAAATGCTTTGAATGGAAAAATTGCAGGGATGCAGGTTACGAGTACTTCGGGACAGACAGGTTCTGCAACAAATATTCGTATCAGAGGTACAGGTTCTATGAATGCTTCAAACGAACCTCTTTATGTGATAGATGGAGTTCCTGTTATTTCGGGCGACCAAAGCCAATTGGGTTCATACATTTATACAACAAGCAGTGTAATGAGTTCAATAAATACTTCGGATATTGAATCCATTACAGTGTTGAAAGATGCTGCTGCTTCGGCTCTTTATGGTTCGCGTGCTGCCAACGGGATTATTGTTATTACGACAAAAAAAGGTAAATCGGGTAAAGCCAAAGTTAATTTCAAATCTTCTGTAAGTTTTACTCCAAGTTTTGCAACAGATAACTGGGAACTCGCAACTCCTGAACAAATGATGGAAATGTATTATGAACTTTTTTGGAATGGAGCTGTCATGGTTGGTGATAGTCATGAAGATGCAAATGACTATGCTCTTTATTATTTAAATCGAAATTTCAATGCGCATGGTTATAATATTTCAACTACCGATAACACAGTAAAAACTCTTAAAATTGAAGGACTGACGGATGGTATTGAAAACAGAGATGGAAAATACTTTGATTGGGAAGACGCATTATTTAGAACGGCAGTTTTTCAAACTTACGATTTATCTATAAGCGGAGGAACGGAAAATACTTCTGTTTACTCGTCAATAGGATATGTGAGAGATAAGGGTAGAACTATAAATAATGATTTCAATCGTATATCAGGGCGTGTAAATTTAGATCAAAAAGTTGGAAAATTTGTTGAACTTACAACAAATGTTGGCTTATCAAAAAGTACAAAAATTGGTTTTAATGATAGCCGTAATAGGTCAAGTAATTACTTTTATTTAACACGCCATTTATTGTGGCCGTTGTATTGGCCTACCGATTATAAAACAGGAGATCCTTTCACACCAGCATTTCGAAGCGGAGGAAGAAATCCTATTTATTATGATAATGAATGGGATAATTCTTCAAAAACGCTTAAAATTTCTGCAAGCGAAACTTTATCTGTAAAAATTTTGCCGGAATTAGTTTTAAAATCTATTCTTTCGTATGATAACACAAATATAAAAGACCAACTTTATTATAGCGCTGTACATTATAACGGGTCAGGCTCAAATGGAGATATAACGGAAATGAAAACAGATATAACAAAATGGGTATCATCAACGACATTGAATTTTAATAAAACATTTGCCGAAAAGCACAATGTAACAGCTTTGGTTGGATTTGAAGCTGAAAAAAATAATACTGACTATATTTATGCAAATGGTACTCAATTGCCTACAAGTACATTGCATACTATTTTAACCGCAGGAACAACAAAATCTTCTGGATATAAATGGGGAAGTACTATGGCATCTGTACTATCTCGTGTCGAATATAATTATGATGGTAAATATTTTGCATCAGCATCATTCCGTCGTGATGGTTCATCTCAATTTGGACCAAATACACGCTGGGGTAATTTCTGGTCGATTGCAGGAGCATGGACTCTAACAAAAGAAAAATTTATGCAATCATTATCAGTTGTCAACAATCTTCGTTTGCGATTGGCTTATGGAGTTAATGGAACATTACCATCAAGTAATTACGGATGGCGTTCTTTAACTTCATATACTGCAAAATATATGGAAAAACCTGGAGGAGGACTTTCAAATATCGGCAATGCCGATTTAACTTGGGAAGATAATTATACCACAAATATAGGCTTGGATTTCGGCTTATTCCAAAACAGATTACGCGGAACTATCGAATATTTCAACAGAGATTCTAAAAATTTATTACAGGATGTTCCTGTTTCAAGAACTACCGGTTTTTATTCTACGCTTAAAAACATAGGAGAAATGAATAATAAAGGATGGGAAATTGAAATAGGTGGAGATATTATTAAAAACAAAGACTGGACATGGGATGCAAGTCTTACCGCATCATTTATAAAATCGAAAATCACAAAACTTTATGAAGGTTATGACATTATTTGGACATCACCTCCCGCACCAGATATCACTGCACAATATATATATAGAGAAGGTTGTTCAAACTTGGAATTATATGGATTGGAATGGGCAGGAGTTGACCAAACCAACGGTAAAAACGTATGGTACACAAATAACGATAATAACGACCCTAATATTGCAGGATTTAAGAAAAATGTATCTTATGATTATAATGATGCAGATGAAGTTAGTCTTGGCGACATGAATCCAAAAGTATTTGGGTCTATAAACACAAGTCTTACATGGAAAAATATAACATTAGGATTGAATTTTATATACAAACTCGGAGGATATGTGTACGATGCAATGAGTAGAGATGTAAATGACGATGGATATTATTGGAATAATTTTATGTGCGCCGATACTTACGATGGGAGATGGACATATTATAAAGAACAAGGAAGATATCCAATGCGTATTGACCAAGACTTATGGGATCCGATTAACTACAGTTCGCGTCATAAAAATCCGGGAACTTTCCTGCGATTAAAAAACATTACCATATCATATATTTTACCTGAGGAACTTATTAAAAAGATAGGATTGGGAAATGCTCGCGTTTATTTCAGCGGAACAAATTTATTTACAGCGTCTAAATTTAAACTTTACGACCCAGAAGTTGGAGTTTATGCGGTTAGAGGATGGGAATTGCCTGTGGGTAAAACTTATACTTTCGGTATTGAACTTAGTTTTTAATTATTAACAATAAAAAAATAATAAAATGAAAAAAATAATAATTTACACAATATCTTGCATTATGATATTGTCGTCTTGTTCAGATTTTTTAAACGTAGAACCGACAAATCAAGCCGATAGTTCATCGTCAATAGCAACGGCAGCAGATGCTCAGGTTATTATGAATGGTCTAATGCGTAAAATGACTTCAGCGTCATACTATGGCAGAAATATGTTTTTGTATGCCGATGCTAAAGGTGGCGATTTCTGCGTTCCGTCAAGAGTATCGTATCACTATTTATATGATTTTGACCATTCGGCGTCAGCACATGAATATTCTGGATTTTGGGATCAAATATATCATTGTCTTACTCAAATTAATAATTTGACAACAAACATAGATTTGATAACATCAGCAGGCAATGGCTCGGCAGCTTTGAATCATATCAAGGCGCAGGCAGTAACAGCTCGCGCAATATGTTATTATGACCTTGTACGTTTATACGGTAAACCTTACGATATGGATAAAACTTCGTATGGAGTTCCGCTTGTTACCGTTGTTCTTGATGCATCTGCTCAGCCTACGCGGGCAAGCGTTGAAGAAATATATACTCAAATAGTAGATGACTTAACCGATGCAGTTCCACTATTTGATATTGCCAAAAAAGACAACGGATATATCAACTATTATGCAAATATAGCAATGCAAGCGCGTGTTTATCTGCAAATGCAAAATTATGGAGAAGCATTAACTGCTGCCGAAGAAATTATAAATTCAGGGAAATATACTCCATATACCAATGCAAATTGGGTGTCTTCGTGGTCTAAACAATTCCAATCTGAATCAATTTTTGAACTCTCTATAGATGTAAATGAAAGTGATCTTGGTAAATCTTCATTAGGCTCAACAATAATTAATGGAGCAGAACACGTTGAATCCGATTGGAGTCATTTTATAGCAAGTAATGAATTTCTTAATTTACTTGGCGAAGATGCCGATGATATCCGTTGGGGTGTTATGGATAAAGATGAAAATTCAGGAACAAAAGCTCAGCCTGATGAAAACCGTATTGATTATGCAGACCGTCTTGGAAGCTGTTATAAGTATTTGGGCGGCATCACATGTACTGGAGATGGAAAGGTAACAACAACGGCGGTAAATATAAAAGTAATTCGTTTATCCGAAATTTATTTGATAGCAGCCGAAGCCGCATTATTAAAATCTTCGCCGGATAAAGTAAAAGCAGCAGGATATTTACAGGAAATTCGTAAACGTGCGCCGAATTTAATTGCCGCAGATGAAAATAATATTACTTTGGATATGATAGCAGATGAACGCAGCAAAGAACTGTTTTGTGAAGGTCATCGTTTCTTTGATATGATGCGTTGGGACAAAAGCATTACTTTCAATGATGCTTGGCTTCAAGGTGCTACTGTATCATCACGTCCTGCAACAATAGACAGAACTTTTCCAAAAATTGTTTTACCCATAGGAATAGATGAACTTAATGCAAATCCCGCATTAAAGCCTCAGCAAAATCCGGGCTATTAATAAACATCCGACAAATAAAAAAACGGGAGCGTCTGAAAAGGCGCTCTTTTTTATTTGCATTGCAGGTCTATTCTGAAAACAGTCAAGAATAGCATTTTTCGACATAAAAAGGTGATCCTTAATAAGTTATTTTTCAAAGATAAGAGATAATGGAGATGTTTTTCCTGTTACTTTTGCCTTGACGCAAAAGTAACAGAAAAAAGAAAACATTATTTATTTTGCAGGGTTTTATGTCTATATTGATTACAATCCTGTAATTTTTCCCTCTGATTTTCATTCATAATTATTTGTTAATAAATACTTTATGACCTTTTTAAAGAGCAACTAAATAAGATATTATTTTTTATTGAACTTAAAATATAATTAACACTGATTTCAAAAATTATCCAACATTCATGTAGAATAAGAAAAACTATTAGCGATAACAGTTTGCATAATTGCATTGTTTTCATCCTTGCAAGGGCGATGGGCGCAGGTATTTCCTAACGGCAAACACAGAAAACCACAACAGAATCTTTTTATCGGGGTTTTTATCATTGCACTTGCTAAACGTTTTTGACTTTCGTTTTGCGTTTTTGCAAATTGAGTTTAATGCGGCGCAATATTACAAACGGATGCTAAATGTCGTTTCGCTGCCCTATTTCAAAAACTGCTTCCGACACGTTTATTATATAGTCGCCCAGTCTTTCCGCTTCGTTTATCAAATCAATATAAACTGTTCCTTCTGAATATGTATATTTTCCGTTTTCGAGATTTAATATGTGTTTATCTCGAAGTTGCGAGCGCTTTACGTTTATGTCTTTTTCACATTCGTAGGCGTTGTGTATTTCATTTAATTGCGTAAATCCCTTATCAATATTACCGTTCATTATGGCAAGCGCTTTTTCTACGATGTCGAACATGTCGTTTAAATCCCTGTTCATTGTTTTGTCAAACTCAACCTTATTTTCGTTTTTGCGTTTTAATGTTCGCGCAAGATTGTAAGCCGAGTCGGCAATGCTTTCTATTTCGTCAATTATCTTGTACATTCCCTGAACCCGGTGAACGTTAAGCTCGCTCAGGTCGCCTTCCGCTACTTTTGTAAGATAGTTTGCTATTTCAACTTCAATTCTGTCGCTAATATCTTCATACTTTTCGATACGGACAAACTGCTCTCCGAATTTTTCGGGTTCTACTCCATTAAACATCTCTCGCACAATCAAAAACATTCGCGTACAGCGTTGGGCATAATGGCTTATTTCCAGTTTTGCCTGCTGCAACGACAGCGCCGCTGTTGACATCATGCCTGTAGTAATGTAGCGCAATCGAAAAACTTCTTCGGAAGTATCTTTCTGCTTTATAAGCTTGGTTACTATAATGACTATGTATTTTGTAAACCAGACCAGAATGAGCGTATTAGTGATGTTGAACAGCGAATGGAATATCGAAAGCGAAATTGTAACATCGCTTCCGGTTCCGCCAAGCGGATTACCTGCTCCAAGCGCATTTGACGCCAAAGCTACCAGATTTAAAAACGGATGATACAAAATCAGTACCCAGGCAACCCCGAACAGATTAAATACGGTATGAGCCAGCGCTGCACGCCGTGCCGAAACATTTGCTACCATTGCCGCCAGATTTGCCGTGATTGTTGTTCCTATGTTTTCGCCCAAAACCATTGCAGCCGCAAGTTCAAATGTAATCCAGCCGTTTGAACACATTATCAGCGTAAGCGCTACCGTTGCGCTCGACGACTGAATTATCATGGTAAGTATGGTTCCTACTGCAACAAAAAGCAAAACCGATAACATTCCGCCGTTTGTGTAATTTCTTAAAAACGACATTATTTCGGGATTATTTCCGAGGTCGGGCATATTGGCTTGCATAAACGACAAGCCTAAAAACAGCAGGGCAAATCCTATGAGCAGTTCGCCCATTGTTTTCCTGCGTTTGCTTTTCAGCATCATCATCGGAACGCCTATCGCAATTATAGGCAGAGCTAATGTGGCGACATCGGCTTTAAAGCCAAGCAGCGAAATAATCCATGCCGTAGCCGTTGTTCCGATATTTGCTCCCATAATTACGCCTATTGACTGCGTTAATGTCATTAATCCCGCATTTACAAAACTCACAATCATTACTGTGGTTGCGCTCGAAGACTGTATTACGGATGTAACAAAGGCTCCTGTAAGTATTCGTTTAAATGGATTTGAAGTCATCGAAGCTAAAATATTGCGCATTTTTTCGCCTGCGACTTTTTGAAGAGCATCGCTCATTTTCATCATTCCATACAGAAAAAGTCCTATGGAACCGATGAGAGCTAAAATTGAAAATATTAAGTTCATTTTAATAATTTTTGCAAAACAAAAGTAATCATATAAAATTTACTGTGAAAAAAAAGTTATTAACAGAAGATTTTTTGTGAATTTTGTATAATAAAATATTTTTGCGTAAGTTCGCAAAAAAATAAGGTAGAATGAAACTGATTTCGTATAATCTGAACGGTATCCGTTCAGCTCTTGGCAAAGATTTGATTGGCTGGCTCAAAGCCGAGCAGCCCGACATTTTATGCATTCAGGAAACAAAAGCGCAACCCGACCAGACAAGTTCGCATTTGTTTGAAGAATTAGGCTATAACTGTTATTGGCATTCTGCCGTTCGTCGCGGATACAGCGGAACCGGCATTGTCAGTAAGATTCATTTTGACAAAGTTAATTTTGGCATCGGAATTGAAAAATTTGATTCGGAAGGACGATTGATTCGCGTCGACTTTGACGACAAAACGCTTATCTGTTCTTATTTTCCATCGGGAACTATGGGCGACATTCGGCAGGAATTTAAAATGGATTATTTGCATGTTTTTACCAAGTATGTAAAAGATTTGAAAAAAGAACGGCCAAACCTGATAATAACAGGCGATTTCAACATTTGCCACAAGGCTGTCGATATAAATAATCCTGAAAAGCATGTAAACGTATCGGGATTTCTTCCCGAAGAACGACAATGGTTTGATGAATTTATTGACCTTGGCTTTGTTGATACTTTCCGCGAATTTTGTAAGGATGGAGAACGCTATAGCTGGTGGAGCTATCGTTCGGGAGCGCGTCCGCGAAATCTCGGCTGGCGTATCGACTATTTTCTGGTTTCGGAAAGCCTGAAAAATCAGCTTGTGGATGCCGATATTCTTGATGCTGTCGTGCATTCCGACCATTGTCCCGTTAAACTGATAATGTAAGATAATCAGAAAAGCCGCTTTCGACGGTTTAAAAGACAGCAGCCAAATCAAATACCGCGTTGGATGCTGTTAAAATTTTCTCGGAAAATAATTTATATTCCTCGCCTTGTATATGACATGCAGTGTCTATACGATTGATAAATCTTTAAATTAAAAAAGTCCCGAAGGGACGCAACATTGATAACCCCGCGCAAGCCGTAGGCGTAGCACGGAGGATACGGAAACGAAGTGCGAATGTTGCACGGGTTGCATGCGGTTTTTCAAATCATCGGCAGCGCTCCGCGCGAAACATGAAGTAGAAAGTTGTTTACCGACATTTCATCTCTACGAGACGGCAATTATTAAATCCTTAAATTTTGAAATTAGAAATCGTATTAATCAATAATTACCTGAAAATTTTAACACTTCTCGAATTTTTTTGTCTTATATTTTAAATTATAGGACAAAAATTCCAGTCGCAAAGTTAATGTATTTCTCGTTTTCTGCAAAATTTTCAAAAAATATATTTTTTACATGTTTTGCCGGTATATTATTGATATACTTTCGATTCGTTTGTCCTATAATTTAAATTATAGGACAGGAATTTAAAAGTATTTATTTAAAATGCATATATAAAATGATGTTTTACAAAAAAATCGAAAAAAAGTTAAATCTGCAACTTTTCGCGGGCATTTGCTACATGTTCAGGTATCA
>JAIRZQ010000015.1 GCA_031267135.1 Prevotellaceae bacterium | reverse complement strand
CACGGGAAACGGGCAAAAAGTCTCTTCAAGTATGGATTAGAACTTATTGCAACAGCATTGCTTAACCCGATGGATAGAGCTGAGATAGACGTCTTTAAATTTTTGTCATGTACTTAGTAATTATAGAGTTTTTTTTGATAAAATTGATAAATTAAGATATTATGATACTCCGCAATTAATAGCTCAACCTAAAGGAACTAACGATTTTAATACAGAAGGTTTGGAAAAATACGCACGAGTTATAATAGAAACAAACATTGGGCAACAGGGGGAATTTGAAAAAATTAATTTTAATATAACAGATTATACACGGGAAGACATTTCTGAATTAAACACTGAATTTAAACAGAGTATTCAACAAAATTTGAAACAAATAAATATAAAAATCATTGAATGGTACCATTTAAAAATTGAAGTGATAAATGGCATGTCGTGTATCCATATAAGTTATCAAAGGCAACTAAAAGATAATGCCTTTGTTTTGGTTCAAACATACATTTTTCATAATTACGACCGAATGCATTCGCTCACTCTTTCGTATAGATTATCGGAAGAAAATTATTGGAAATCCGACTTTACAAAAATATTAAACAATTTCAGAATTACAAATATCATTAAATAAAACATACAAATTATGAAAAAAACAATTTTAACAATAGTATTTCTATTTGGAAGTTTGCTTGTATCTACTGCCAGCGCTATTTCAACTTTGCCAATAGTTATGATATTATCAAGGCATAAACATCCTTTCGATGCTTTTATCTTTGGCGGTCTTGGCGGTCTTTTTTTAATGTTTATTATGTCTATTTTTAATGGTAACAGCAAAAAAAAGTATTTTAAAAAAATATTAAAAGACCCTGATGCATTTAAAAAACAATTGTTAGAAGAATATGAGAAAGAATTGGTCAAATCAGATTTGGCGGAAGAAGACCAGATTTCAGTAGAAGATTTTAGAAAAATGCTTGATTCATACATTGTTTATATTCAAAACGAGAAGAAAGAAATGTTAGATACTTATATGAATAGATATTTTCAAAATCTATTTGCAAAGAAATAATACTTATGTACTTATAAAAAATTTGCGAAAAATGAATATATCATCTGTATGCTTTTTTAGATAGTCTTATTTCGATTTGGACAAAAATAAAAACTGTTCGGAATATTATCTTAAACTTTTTATTAATAGATAAACCAGATTTTGTTATTTCTCTGATAATTTATGTAAGTTTGTACGGAATTTTGTATAAATAAATAAGATATAAAGTGCTTAATTGTAAAAAATATGGAAGACAGGTTTAATCCACATAAGGAAAAAGATTTTAAGGATAATGATTTTGAAAATCAAATACGTCCGCAGGAATTTTCATCGTTTTTCGGACAGGAAAAGGTTATAGAAAATCTTAAAGTATTTGTAAAGGCGGCGCTTCTTCGCGGCGAGTCGCTCGACCATGTTTTGCTTCACGGGCCTCCCGGACTTGGAAAAACTACGCTTGCCCATATAATCAGCCGCGAAATGAATGTAGGATTGAAAATCTCGTCGGGGCCTGTTCTTGATAAGCCGGGCGATTTGGCAGGTTTGTTGACAAACCTTGAAGAAGGCGATGTTTTGTTTATCGACGAAATTCATCGTTTGACTCCTGTTGTAGAAGAATATCTTTATTCGGCAATGGAAGACTATACAATAGACATTATGCTCGACAAGGGACCAAGTGCGCGGTCGGTGCAAATTTCGATAAATCCTTTTACTCTTATCGGCGCAACAACACGCAGCGGACTGCTTACAAGCCCTTTGCGTGCGCGATTTGGAATAAATTGTCATTTGGAATATTATGATTACGCTACGCTTTTGCACATAATAAAACGTTCGGCTGTGATTTTGAATGTTACAATAGATGATGATGCAGCCGAAGAAATTGCCTTTCGCAGTCGCGGAACTCCTCGTATTTGCAATTCTTTACTGCGCCGCGTGCGCGATTTTGCACAAGTGAAGGGAAACGGAAATATTGATATTGAAATTACAAAATACGCCCTCGATGCCCTTAATATCGACAAACGCGGCTTGGACAGCATGGATAATAAAATTCTTATAACTATAATAAACAAATTCAAAGGCGGGCCTGTGGGATTGACAACGATAGCAACCGCCATAGGCGAAGATGCCGGAACCGTGGAAGAAGTTTACGAGCCGTTTTTGATAAAGGAAGGGTTTTTACAGCGTACGCCTCGCGGTCGTGAAGCTACGGAACTTGCCTATAGTCATTTGAAAATAGAAAGGCTGAACTCAAACAGCAGATCTTTATTTTGACGAATTTTTGAAATTAGAATATTAAGTACTAAGCATGTTACAATAATTATTTGTAAGTAATTTTTAAAAATTATATAATAATTACAAATTAAGAGTTTAAGGGTGAAGCGTTTTGGATAAGCGCATTTTTTTGTTTTTTATAATATGCTTACAGATGCTTTATTTTTTTAAAATCAATTTTTTCCTTTCTTATTACAAAATATAAATATGCAAGAATTAATGCCGAATTTATCGTAAAATTAACAAGATTGTCCGGCGTTGCAACAATGCGCGACAAAATAAATAATGCTATTCCAATTGAAATGTAAGTCATTGCCGATTTCCAGTCGTATGGAATAAAATAATACTTCCTGCATAAGCGCCAACTCACGATTATCATTGCCAGATATGAGAAAAAATGCCCGAAAGCCGCCGCGTAATATCCGAAATAAGGCATAAACACGGCATTTACGACAATCGTTACAAGCAGTCCCGAAAGCGTAATGTTTATTGCATATTTTGTCTGTCCGGATATTTTATACCACATCGACAAATTAAAGTTAATTCCAAGAAAAATATTTGCCAGCAACATAATCGGCACAACTCCGATGCCGGCACGAAAGGCGTCGCCAATGAATAATTTGAACAGGTCAAGATAAAGCGCTACAAAAAGGAAAATAAAAACGCAAAAAATGACAAAATATTTCATTACATCGACATATATTTTCTTTTGGTCGTCTTTGTTGCTACGGCTGAAAAAGAACGGCTCGGCGGCAAAACGAAACATCTGAACAAACAGCGTCATCAATACGGCTAATTTTACGTTGGCGCTGAATATTCCGACCAAATCGCTGCTTGATTCTCCTGCCGGCGAAAAAAACCTGAATAAAATACGGTCGGTAACGTCGTTCAAAACTCCGGGCAGCTGCGAAAGCACAACAGGAATTGCATATATCATCAACTGTTTCCACAGTGCGGGAGAGAAGTAAAATTTTGTCCGCAACAATGTCGGTAAAAAAAGTATTAACGAAATGATGCAGCTTCCGAGAATTGCAAATAAAATGTATCCGCCATCGGGCGAAGGCGAAAGAAAATTCAACAGAAACGAATCGGGATGCGCTGCCGCATAAGCCGGAAATCCAAGAAAAAGAATAAGATTAAACGATGTTTCGGACAGTATCTTAATTATTTTCAATATTCCGAACTTCAACGCTTTCTGCTGATACCTTAACCGTGCAAAGATTACCGAAGTGAAACTGTCGATTGCCAGAATTGCAGCCGAGCATCGGATAAGTTCTCCGCGCCCGACATATCCGAAAAGATTTGCAATATCGCTCGAAAATATGATGCCTGCAGCAAGTACAGCCATCGATGTTGACAGTAAAAAGACAAGTATGGTGGAAAAAACACGGTCGGGACTGTTTCCCTGTTTGTTTGCAAAACGAAAAAACGCCGTTTCCATGCCAAACGCAAAAAGCGCCTGCAATATGGCAATATATGAAATAATTTCGGAATACACGCCGAAAGCATCCGTATTGATTACGCGAGTGTAAAGCGGCACAAAAAAGAAATTTATAATACGGGCAACTATTGTTGTCATACCGTAAATTGCCGTTTCGCTCGCAAGTTTTTTCAGATACCCCATTTCTGTCCGTATGTTTGACTGTCAGTTAAAATTAAAAAATTCCAATCTGCAAATTTACATCAAATTATCGAACCGAATATACATTCATATTTTTATAAGCAACTGTCAGATTAAATTTATTTATTGAATTTACTGCTGATGCGTTCAAAATCGGCACTAAATAAATCCAATTATTCTTTGATATTTTGATTGACTTGAAATTCGGTAAGTAGTTTACGTTTAATTTATTTTGTCAAAAGCGGCTATTTCCGAAATCTACATTATCTCATATATCGACAAGTTACTTTTGCAGTAAATTTTACGTAAAATGGTGAGGAAGTTTTTATTTTTAATTCACTGTTTTTGTATTTTATGCCGGTTACTTCTTGATTGAATTTTAGAAAATTAAAACAATAAAATTTCAATGCATATTATTGATACAACATTTTATATTTGAACTTTATAGAATAGATTCTCATTTTCTCACAAAATGCGGAATTTTGTCGGGAATTTCAAATGAAAATTCTATCAAGCCTTTTGCTTCGCCGTTTTCATGCCATGCAGTTTGATAAATAAGTTTCTTCTGTCCGTTTTTTTCAATCGTATAAACGTTGTCGGTGCCGGTTTTCAGCAGTTGCAGAATCTTTTCCCACGATGTCGGCAAAATTTTTAAGTTCAGGTTTTTGTCGTTCTCCTAGTTATCTGGATTTGTTTTCGAAAAATCAATTATTGCAGCTCTGTTTCCGTTTACTCCTGTAGCTTTGCCCAAATGAACCTCGCCGAAAAATCAAAAATCTCTCATCGTGCCAAAGCAATTGAAAAACTAACGGAATTTTTGAAAACTGAAAAATAAATTTTCACCTGATATTTTGATAATGTAATATGAAACCATATATTTGCATAAAATATATAATAATGAAAACAGTTCTATTTAATACAGGTTTTTTTAATAGTGGTAATACAATCTTTAATATTGTGATGTTTTTCGTTGCTGTAATTGCCTTGTGTTGTAGTTTTTATTTTTATAAACGAAGCCAAACAATTAAAAAACCTACATACATAATTAAGACAATAAATTTAATTCGTAATAATATTAAAAAGATTAAATCTGTTGAAATTTTATATGACGGAAAAAACATCAAAAATCTATCAGTTTCTAAAATTGCATTATGGAATGCGGGGAAAGAAACTATTAGGACTGAAGATGTAGCACAAAAAAAACCAATTAAGATAATGATTGACAATAAGTCTCTTATTTTGGATGCTGCAATAGTTTTTCAGAAAAATGAAGCAAATAATTTTGGTCTTTTCATATCAGAAGATAAAAAATCAATTAATATTCTGTTTGATTATTTTGATTTTAAAGAAAGTATTATATTGCAAGTGTTTCATACAGGCCATAACAGTTATAATATTTACATAGATGGTTCAATAAAATCAGTAAAAAAAATATATAGAAAACATTTTCCGAATAATAGATTAAATTTTATAAGAATAGGTACATGCCTTATGTCAGGATCCGTTATGTGTATGTCTCCATTGATGAATGTAATATATGGCATTAAATTAGAAAAATCAGAAAATATAGTATATAGTATAATAATGGGATTTATATTGATTTGTATTGGAGTTTATTGGTCAATAAAAAAGAAATTTCCAAAAGGATTTGATGCTTTTAATGAAGAATTTTAATTTCTATTATTTATAATATTAATTGCCAAGATACAAAATCATACATTATTGTATTATAATTCTCGTCATTTTCTCACAAAATGCGGAATTTCGGCGGGAATTTCAAATGAAAATTCTATCAAGCCTTTTGCTTCGCCGTTTTCATGCCATGCAGTTTGATAAATAAGTTTCTTCTGTCCGTTTTTTTCAATCGTATAAACGTTGCCTGTGCCGGTTTTCAACAGTTGCATAATCTTTTCCCACGATGCCGGCAAATGGCAGTCTTTAAGATTTTTCCCAATCAAATCGCCGTATTTTGCAAACGTTTGCTTTGATTTTTCGTTGCAGTATACTACATTACCATGCAAATCGCAAACGGTAACGGCACAGTTTAATTCATTAAAATAATTCATAACTTTATTCGTTTTTGCAAAATTACAAAAACATCAAAAATCTGCATTTTTCAAAATATGATGTTAAATTTGAAAAAAAAATCAAAACCGATGCATCAAAACGGATTTTGTTGCGTTATATATATAAGAACAGCGATGAGTATGAACAGTTACAAAGAAATACTGACAGGATTGAAGAAAAACGATTGTCGTTTGCAAATGCAGTTTTACGATATGTTTGCCGAAACAACATATCAGGGCGCCTTTGCAGTTTTGGGCAACGGCAGCGAAGCCGAAGAAATAATGCAGGATACAGTGTTGAAAGCTCTTACCAGAACATCGCTGATAAACGAAGATGAAACTCAAATGCGAAAAATTCTTCGGCGAATTGCCGTAAATGCGGCAATAGATGTCATGCGAAAACGAAAATCATATTTTCACTTTGAAGATATCGAAAATATTGCCGATTGCACGGATGAAGACAGTATCTACGAAAACATGCCGGCAGTCGCAAATATACGGCAAGCCATTGATTCGCTTGCATTGGGATACAGGACAATACTGATTTTGCGGCTTTTCGAAAACATGAATTTCGAAGAAATAGCAAAACGACTTAAACTGTCGCAATCATCGGTGCGGAGTCAATATTCGCGAGCATTGTCGAAATTGCGCAATCATTTGAGAAACAATATGAATAAGGATTAAAATTAACATGCACACAATGAAAAATATAGAGAAAAAAATATCGGAAAACATAAACGAAATATTCGACAGCAAACCTGAAAGCGGACATCGCGAACGCTTTGCAGCAAAACTTTCGGCTAAACGGAAACCGAAATATATGTTATCGAAGCCGTATTTGAAATATGTGGTGGCAGCTGCAGCGATTGCCGTTATTGCATTTTTTGTCTTCAAACCCGAAAAAACGTATGATGGCAATATTGCATCAGCCGACATTAATATTGCCGAAGTGAAGCAGTATTATGCAATGCAACTGAACGATGAAATAGACGCAACAAAAGAATTGTTACAAAATATTGACGAACAGTATCGTAACGAAATTCTGGGCGACATTAAATTAATGGAACTTGACGAAAATAAAATTCCCAATGCACTCGATAACGAGCGCAAAGCCGCCTTGATTGTTTCGATTTATCGGCGAAAAATAGAATCGCTGCAAAATCTGCAAAGCAATTTGCTTGCTTGTAATAAATAGAAAATTATTAATCAAATAAATTATATCAAAATGAAAAAAACACTGTTAACATTGATTTTAGTATTCTCGGCAATAATATTATTTGCTCAAAAAGAAGAATACAAGCGCGAAATAAACAAGGAGTTTAGTGTGAGCGCAAATTCACAGCTTGCAATATCAAATATTTATGGAAACGTAAATATTATTGAAAGCAACGAAGGCAAGATTGCTTTCAAAATCGAAATTACAGGCAAAGGCACAGATGCTGAAACGGCAAAGAAATATGCCGAAGGCGTAGATGTAGATTTTACATCAAACAATAATAATGTTTCGGCAAAAACAAGCCTTCCAAAAATTAGTTGTTCAAATTGCGGAATTTCAATAGATTACGTAGTTATCGTTCCACGTAGCGCTACGATGGATTTTAATCTTAAATACGGCAACCTTACGCTAAACGATACGCCCAAACCATTAAAAGTTGAAATTTTATATGGAAATTTCAAGGCAAATAATATTACAGATGCAAATATTAAATCACAATATGGAAATGTAAAATTTGAAAAATGTAACGATTTAAATGCTAATTTGCTGTATAGCGATTTGAATGTAACTACAATGTCGAAGGCTGATATCGATACAAAATACGGAAATATTGTATTAGGCACGTGCGGCGACATAAGAATCAATTCAGATTACACGGATATTAAAGCCGATGTTGCTGCAAATACAGTGATTGATGTAAAATATGCAAATGTTGCGATAGGTAAATGTAAGGATATAAAAATTAATTCGCGTTATGCTGATTTCAAATCGAATTCTGTTTCAGATGCAAATATCGATATACAATATGCCAGTGTAGAAATCGGTACATGCAAGGATTTGTTGTTAAAAAGTATGTATACAGATTTCAAATTTGGAGAAATTTCATCAATTAAAGCTAATTCTCAATACGATGGATTCAATATAAAAACAATAAACGATTTTACAATAACAACGATTTATACGGATATAAAGATTGATAAATTAAATAACAGTTTTACTGCGTCTAAATTTACATACGGCGATTTGACAGTAACAAATATTGATAAAAGTTTTTCAAAAATTAAGGTGGACAATGGAATGTATTCGGATTTTAAACTCGGACTGAACGAACAGCATAACTTCAAAGCAAATCTTAACGCAGGCGAATATGGAGAAATGAAGTCGGGAAAAATTACATTTAATAATGTAACATTATCTAAAAACCGCAATGCTATTGTCGGCACAGCAGGAAAATCCGACAATCCGAAAGCCGAAGTTAGCATTTCGGCTAATTATGGAAATATAATTTTCAAATAAGAAACAAGAAAAGTTTTTTATGGTTCTTTACAAAAATCAACCATTCGCTCGGAACAATCTGAAAGTTGTTCCGAGCGAGTATTTTTGAAAATATTTTCAATTTGCTGTTGATTTATTATTTCTAAATCATTAAAATTTAATATTATCACTTTTTATAAGAATAATGTCCGATAATTTTAAATTTAAACAAACAGTCTTCCATAACCTGCCCTGCTCCAATATTGTGTATTATAAGTTTTCTTTTTTCGTCAGCCGACAGCTTATTTGAAACAATTCCAATATGCACTGTTCCTTTGCCCAAATCCCAGCAAACAATATCTCCCGCTTCGTAATCGGCTGGTATTTGCGAAATTTTCTTTATCTCGCCATGTCTGGCAAAAAAAGTCATTAAATTCGGAACGCGCCTGTGGTCAATGTTTTTATCTGTGCGTGATAATCTCCAATTTTTGGGATATTCATTAAAATTTGCCGTCATATCTTCATGAATTTCTTTTTGTAAATCAATTCCGAGTTTTCTGTATGCGCGAATTACAACATCCGTACATACTCCTTTGCCAGACGGAATATCGCCATTGGGATATGAAATATTAAAATACGAAGGATCGTAAATGACCTGCTGTTTTGTCAAAGTCAAAGCCGAATCCGCCAGTTGAACGTAAAAGTCAACTTGCCCGAAAGCTAATTCGGCTATGAATAACGCAATTATGCTGAAAATATTTCCTGCTTTAAGTTGATTCACTGTTTAATGTTATTATCAATGTGCGTTATTTCATGTTTTTTATTCTGTTAGGTTGCTAAATATCAATTTTTTCCGAAAAGGATTTTCATTAGTTCCTCTATTTTTGCAACGGAAATTACTTCGATATTTG
This sequence comes from Prevotellaceae bacterium, assembly GCA_031267135.1. Lineage (GTDB taxonomy): Bacteria > Bacteroidota > Bacteroidia > Bacteroidales > UBA932 > JAIRKV01. The sequence goes on along the minus strand of JAIRZQ010000015.1, from coordinate 2,967 downwards.
CAGGCGGTTTGTCTTCGAGTTTGCTGTATCTGGAAATGAATATTTTTTTGAAATTCAAACGGGCGGCTTCTCCGATTCTCTGGTTGATATGCGGAACAGGACGCAATTCGCCGGTAAGTCCGACTTCGGCGCAAAAGCAACTGTTTGTCGGTATTGAAACATCAAAATTTGACGACAGTATGGAACTTACAATCGCCATATCTGCAGCAGTGTCGGAAATGCGCAAACCTCCTGTGATATTGAAAAAAACATCTTTCGTGGCAAGGCGAAACCCCGCACGCTTTTCGAGTACTGCAAGCAGCATGTTTAACCGCCGAACGTCAATTCCTGTTGTTGAACGCTGCGGAACGCCATAAGCGGCAGTACTTACAAGCGATTGTGTTTCGATAAATAACGGACGGACGCCATCCATTGTAGCAGCAATGGCTACACCGCTAAACGACAAATCGTTATGCTGCGAAATAAGAATTTCGGATGGATTTTCAATTTCTCGCAAACCGTTGTTCTGCATTTCAAAAATTCCTATTTCGGCAGTTGAGCCAAACCGGTTTTTCGTTGCACGCAAAATACGGTATGCATGACTGTTGTCGCCTTCAAATTGCAATACAACATCTACTATGTGTTCCAAAACCTTAGGTCCTGCAATGGTTCCATCTTTGGTTATATGTCCGATAACAAAAACAGGCGTATTGGTTTCCTTTGCAAATTTAAGCAGTTGCATGGCGCAATCGCGAATTTGCGAGATACTTCCTGCCGAAGAATCGATGCGTTCGGTATAAAGTGTTTGAATGGAATCTATTACAAGAATATCAGGTTTCAGTTCTTTGGCTTGTATTACGATTGTTTCAAGTAATGTTTCGCTTAAAATATAGCATTGAGCATCATTTGAACCAAGCCGTGCAGCGCGGATTTTTATCTGTTGAGCGCTTTCTTCGCCCGAAACGTAAAGCGTCTTAATATCAGGACATTTGAGCGCTATTTGCAGGCTTAGCGTCGATTTTCCTATACCCGGTTCTCCACCTACAAGAACCATGGAACCGCAAACCAAGCCGCCTCCCAGAATTCTGTTTATTTCCACCGAATTTAAATTAAGGCGCGATTCGTGCGAAACATCAATATCGTTAATTAGCTGAGCCTTTGAATTATAGTTGTTTATTCCTAATGCCGATGTAGCCGGTTTTGAAACAATTTCTTCGACAAAAGTATTCCATTCACCGCATGATGGACAGCAACCCAACCATTTAGCGGATTCGTATCCGCAATTTTTACAAAAGAATGCTTTTTTAACTTTTGTCATACTGTTCGGTTATTTCAACAGTTTTCAGTCTATCAGTTCAACCTTTCCTCCGTTTGCAATTATTATTTCGTAACAGGCAGCCTGTTTGGCATCGGCTTTTGAATCGACAAGAACATGCGGTTTAAGAATTTTTATAAATTCAAGCGGCGAAACATCGTCGATAATTTCAACGCGGCTTACAAACCGTAAAGATGCCAAAACTGTTGCTCGCGTATATTCATCATGCGCAAGTTCCGCTCCCAACCGCTTTACCGCGTCATCGGAACGCACTCCTATTACAAATCGGTTGGCAAAATCTGCAACCTGTGCAAGATATTCAATACGTTTTCGGTCAAGAATATCATAATTTCCAAAAATAAAGACTATTTTATAAGATTTAAACCGCCAATAAGCCAATTTTTTTTCCAAACTGCCAATATCATTTTTGTGAATACGCGCTTGAATACGTTCAAGTTCGGTTTTGATAACTGTTTGTTCTGCCATAATTTACTTATTTTGTTTAACTTTTGTACATGTCTTTGTTTTTTTTCTAAATCCGAGAAACGCTGCCAACGACACAACCCCAAGCAATATCATAAATATTACCTGCGATTCGTGAGCGATTGTCGCAACTATTATTCCATCTTCGTAAGAAACTCCATAAACTCCCAATCCCAAAGCTACCAGAATATGATACGAACCAAACCCGCCCTGCGCGGGAATAACCCATCCGAAAGCGCCAACAACAAACAAAAATAATGCATCCATTGCATTTAAAAATGATGTTGCCGGAATGGCTTTCAGTACCAAAAATCCGGTAAGCCAGTAGCAAAGATATATTAAAATTGTGTATATAAGAAATTTTTTTCGATTTTTCATTACTATTCCGGTCTTAAGTCCTGATATTAAGCCATTTATTATTTTACCTGTTCGTTTACGAATGTAAAAAATGAAAAATGCGATTACAACAGCAATAACTGTGGCGGTTATAATCAGCAATATAGGTATTGTTGATATTTTTTCGATTAGAGGCTGATATATTTTTTCGGAAATAAACGCTCCAAACACTTTAAATCGTATTACAACAACAAAAACCAGAAAAAACAGCAAAAAAATCAAATCGTAACAGCGCTCGACTATGACTGTGCCAAGCGTTTTTTCAAAATCTATCCTGTCGGTTTTTTTCAGCACCGAACAGCGTATTATTTCGCCTATGCGAGGTATTGTGAAATTTGCCAGATAGCCTATCATGATTGCATTGTAAACGTTTTTTATCGAAACGCCGCATCCGAGCGAATCAATCAGAATTTTCCATCGCAAAACGCGAAAAACATATCCTAAAATGCCTATGATTACCGATATGACTACAAGCCGGTAATCTACGCTATGTAATCCGCTGATAAATTTGTCGAAATCAACGGATTTGAAAGCGATATACATCAATGTTATCGCCAAAGCGAGAAAAAACAGATATTTTAATATTTTGACAGTTCGTTTGTTCATTCGTTGTATAAAAAATGCAAAATTAAAAAAAATATGACTAATGGCAGAATGTGATGTCGTGTAAGATTATTTTATATAAATTCTAAAAATTAATTACACATATATTTTTCAACAAATAATTAGCTGTAAGACAGCAGGAAAATAGCTGCCAGAATTTGGCTCTTCGTTCTTTGAGAGAATGTAAATAG
>JAIRZQ010000013.1 GCA_031267135.1 Prevotellaceae bacterium | reverse complement strand
GTCGAGGAGTAAGAAATTCGTCGGCTTTGTTCATTAATTCTGTTTCGGCTCGTAATAACTGCATTAGAAACTTGATTTAACCTGTACTTTCTTTACGCTCTGCTGCGTTGCCGTTATGTCGCTCTCTACAACCATGACCTGTATATTGTCAATGCGGCTGTTTATTGCTTTAATTATCAACAGTGTATCGTTGTGAAGCTGTAATATGTTTTCCATTTGCGAGTCGCTGCTGCTTATAAAATTTGCAGGCGACGGTATGGGACTTATCAAATGTCAATTAAAAAAGCGCTTTGTAACTTTATAAACTATTTTTTTTACCTTTGCAAAACATTAGAAATTTTTATAAAAAAATTAAAAAATGAAAAGAGATATACAGATTTTTGATTTAATTAATAAGGAAAAAGCCCGTCAAACGCATGGTATTGAACTTATTGCTTCCGAAAATTTTGTGAGCGAACAGGTGCTTGAAGCTATGGGTTCGGTACTTACCAACAAGTATGCCGAAGGCTATCCCGGAGCAAGATATTATGGAGGCTGCGAAGTAGTTGACCAAACCGAACAGCTTGCCATCGACAGATTATGTAAAATATTTAATGCCGAATATGCTAACGTTCAGCCACATTCGGGAGCGCAGGCAAATATGGCTGTTTTCATGACGATACTCAAGCCCGGCGATACTTTTCTCGGACTGGATCTTTCGCACGGAGGGCATCTTTCGCACGGTTCGCCGGTAAACATGTCGGGATTATGGTATAAAGCATTGGCTTACGGCGTTTCACCCGAAACGGGTCGTGTTGATTATGACATGATGGAGCGTCTTGCGTTTGAACATAAACCGAAAATGATTATAGGCGGCGCGTCTGCATATTCGCGAGAATGGGATTACAGGCGCATGCGCGAAATTGCCGATGAAATAAACGCCGTCCTAATGATTGACATGGCTCATCCCGCAGGGTTGATTGCAGCAGGATTGCTGGATAATCCTTTGAAATATGCTCACATTGTAACATCCACAACTCATAAAACCTTACGCGGACCGCGCGGCGGAGTTATTCTTATGGGAAAGGATTTTGAAAATCCGTGGGGATTGAAAACGCCGAAAGGCGCAACTAAAATGATGTCGCAACTGTTAAATTCCGCAGTATTTCCCGGAATACAGGGAGGACCTCTCGAACATGTTATTGCAGCCAAAGCGGTATCGTTTGGAGAGGCGCTTTTGCCCGAATATAAAACATATCAAACGCAGGTAAGGAAAAATGCCGCCATCATGGCAAAGGCATTTATTGACAGGGGATATAATATTATTTCGGGCGGCACCGACAATCATTCCATGCTTATAGATTTGCGAACAAAATTTCCGGATCTCAGCGGAAAAATCGCCGAGAAAGCGCTGGTGTCGGCAGATATTACGGTTAATAAGAATATGGTTCCTTTTGACAGCCGCTCGGCATTTCAAACTTCGGGATTGCGAATAGGGACTCCTGCCATCACAACGCGCGGACTGAAAGATGAGCATATTTCGATTATTGTTGACTTTATCGACAGCGTGCTTTCGGCGCCGGAAGATGAAAAAATCATAGCGGATGTTCGCAAACAAGTAAACAAGATGATGAGCGATTTCCCGCTGTTTGCCTGGTAAAATATAACGCTGCCGTATTCAATCTAATGCCGTACATGAAATAAGAGTCTGACTTTTATTTTGTTACGGCATTTTCTTTTTGCTCACGCTGGTTTTATTTTTTATTGGTGTTCGCGAGCTTCGCTTACGCTTCGGTTGGTTAATTTGCATCAAGGCAAATTAACAGAAAAAACATCTTTATTATCTGAAAATATACTTTTTAAGGAACGACTACATAATCCGGTTTTTATCTTAGATCCACTATTTCGGTATTTGGGTATTTTGCCGTGTCAAAGTCGAATACCTTATCGTCTATTATCAGATTTGGAGTTATTTTATCTACGCTTATAATATAGCTGTTACCATCTTTTCCGAAATACTTTATGCTCAAAGGATGATTTGTGGCTTTTTCGATATGCAGGCGTATTATTGAGTATGCCGCATTCCTGTCTTTCGGATAAAAATCAATTTCGTCCAGTTCTCTTTGATTTTCGATAAAAGTTTTTTTATAGCTGTATTTCATGTCATTTCTGTCGACAGTAAAAAATTTCACAGGGTTGTCGTTCATTTCTTCACTGTCGAAATCGGCTGAAGTTATATTTATTTCCTCTACATCTTTCATGTACAGCCATTTTGTTTTGCCATCGCAGTAAACATCGGAATTGGACATGGTGATGTTGAATTTGCAGAAATCTTTTCCCTTGGCAACTATTCTTCCGTTTTCGGTATCTGTAATTCTGTTCTGATTGTCTTCATGTATTATATTAAAATCAATGCTTACCGAAGTATAGCTGTTGATTTTTCGGCTCATTGCATCCAATATCTTACGCGCATCGCCCTGTGCCGAAATAAAACCGGCTGTCAAAAACAGCAATATGAATGTTGATGATAGTTTTTTCATATTTATGATTTAAATTATTAAATGAATAAACGAATTGTCAATATTTTCATAAATTAAACTTTATATTTCCTCGTGTTAATAAAGCATATAAAAATTGCTGCTATCGCAAGAAGTATTACTGTTGTATTACGCTCTCCTGCTTTTGCACCGGCAACTACGGTTTGAAAATTCGTTGCCGTAAATGTTTTTATTTCATCTATTGCGGGAATATTCCTGTACGACCATTTTGCGAGGATATTTCCATCTTTTATCAACATCAATCCCTGATTTGCGCGAATCATTGTTTTTATTGATGTTTCATCGCCGAAACAAAACCGGTATGCTGCATTTGTTTTTTCAATAAATTTTTCAACATCATCAAATCCCGAAGATGTGTATGCGTAAAAATCAAAATCATCGGAATTTCGGCAAAAATCGGCAATTTCATTTACTCTGCTTATGTCCGAAATATCGGCATTGTCTGTTTTTCTCAAAATAAAAATGAAAGTAAATTTTTCGCTGTAAATAATATCATCCGTAATATCGTCTCCATCTTCCGTCTGTATTTTAAAATCGTGTATGGGCGGCTCATAACCTTTTTTCACAAGCTCCGATTTCACATCAACATAAGTCCATGTCGAATCTTTCCATGGAAGATTTGTTTCGTCAAACTCTTTTGTTTCGCCGTTTTTAGAATAGTAATAAGTTGTCTTATATTCGTCGGATTGAGCATCTTCCGGATATTCCATCGCTTGCGGAATGTTTGTTCCAACCTTATATGGCATAAAATCAATAATCGGAAGATTGCGCAAACAGTAAAGTTCAATTCCCGCCGCCAGTGCAAAAAATACTACTGCAATTATCCATTCCGTAATACATTTTGCGACACGAGTATAACTTTTCCGCCAAAAGAATATGAACAGTACAAACGGCATTGCTGCAAGATTTTTTAAGAATGTAGCGGTATTCGACAATACGAGGGCATCGCCGAAACAGCCGCAGTCTTTTACTACATCGCCCTTTACGGCAATATAAAAAGTCAATATCGTGAAAAACGACATGAACAGAAGCACGCACCATGCAACAAGTTTCATGCGTACGCGAGCCAGCAGGCACAAGCCCATTGCAAGTTCGGCAGCTATAATCAAAATGGAAAATACAAGCGCCAGCGGCGATAAAAATTCGAGATGCAAACTTTCGAAATATTCGCCGAGCTTATATGTAAACCCAAGCGGGTCAATAGCTTTTACATATCCCGAAAATACAAAAAGAAGCCCGATTAAAATTCGGCTGACATGGCTGATGACGATTGTAATTGTTTTTTTCATTTTTTATCCCTTCTATATATATAAGACGAATATTGTATCAAAATGTTACAGCTTACCGGCTAATTATACTACATGTCCGGTAAATTTTTAATTATCTGCTCGGAAATTTGCTGTGGCGCAAGCATATCGCCATTTTCCAGTGTACAGTTTACAATCTTAAATTTCTCGTCTGTTTTTTCCTGTTCAAGATAAATTTCGCGAACACGCCTCTGCAGTTCAATATTTTCCTCGTGAATATCCTGCTTGCCTTTCAGATAGTCTCTATCGTTGCCGTTGCGGGCTGCGTTAAGTCTGTTTTCGGTGAAAGTAAACGGCACATCAAGGAAAATGCTTATATCGGGTTTCGGGATTTTGAAATAATTGTATTCAAGTTCAAAAATCCAGTTGCGCAAAGCGTTTTGATCTTCCTTATTTTCGATTTTTGCACATTGATAACCGATGTTCGAATATACGTATCTGTCTGCAATAACGTTGTAATCACAGTCGAGCCAGTTGCGTACTGCTTGAGCGGCATCGCTCCTGTCCTGCGCAAAGAGCAAGGCAACGATATACGGATTTACATCGTTTATGTTTCCAAAATCGCCGCGCAGAAATTTAGCAATCATTTCGCCGAAAAAAGGCGTGTCAAATCGTGGAAAATGCAGGTATTTATTTCGTCTGTTTCTGTTTTTGAAATAATTTTCCAGCAGTTTTATCTGAGTTGATTTACCTGCTCCATCAAGCCCTTCAAGTACAATAAACATTTTGATTATCTTTGTAAAAATTTATTCGCAAAGGTAAAAAATTATTGAGAAATATAAAATATCCTGCGTTTTGTATTGTTGCAATGATGTGCTGTCGTAATGTTCAATCAAAGAAACCATTCTTTGTACATCAGGTATCCTGCTGCGTTTTTTCGAGCCATTTCTATTGTTTTTTCATCAACGTCTTTCACTTTTTTTGCAGGAAGCCCGGCATATACTCCGGGTTCAAGAATGGCATCGCTTAGCACAAGGGCGCCGGCTGCAATTATGGTGTTGTCGGGAATTACTGCATTATCCATGAGAATTGCTCCCATGCCCACAAGTACGTTATTTCCTACCTTTGCTCCGTGAATTATTGCATTATGACCTATCGAAACATCATCTCCCACTTCTACAACAGAACGTTTGTAAAGAGTGTGAAGTACTGCGCCATCCTGAATATTTACACGGTTTCCGACAATTATTGTATTTACATCGCCGCGCAAAACCGTACCGTACCAGATACTGCAATCATTGCCGATTGTAACATCGCCGATTATTACGGCGGTTTCGGCAATAAAACAGCCTTTTCCTATTTTGGGGTCGAATCCCCTGATTGATCTTATTAATCCCATCTTTCAAAAATTTATTCAAGCACAAATTTACATTATATTTTCAAAACCTGTAAGATTAAAAATAAAAAATACATTAAGGCGATTTTTTAATTCACGCTGCTGTTTAGTCGCACCTTAAAATAAATCTGTTACAAAGGTTATCATATTCGTTACTTTTATCTTTACACCAATTTACAGATATAATGACCTTAATGAAGTTTATCGTAACGGAACCGACAGCCGATTTCAAACAGCAAATGACCTGCGCGTTGTGAATTTTCCGAAATATCTTTATGCCGGTTGTTATCAAAACAATAAAATTCATTATTTTTGCGAAATGAAACGATATTTTTTGAAATATATGTTACTTCTGTTGTTGATTACTGTCGGAAGCAAAATTTTTTGCCAGACCGATTCGCTGGATATTTTGGGAAGCGCAAACAACAAACAGGAAAAAACAAAAACCGATACTTTGCTCACTTATATCTTCGGCGACTGGCACAAAAACATTCTTAACTTTTCGTGGAAACACAATCCGTATTTTAATACTGTAGAACGTATTCCAATCAACGACACCCTGCCTGATGATGTACGTGTAGAATATCCGTTTTTTAAATCATCTGCAGGTGCAACTTTTCTCGGAGCGGCAGGAAGCGCAACAATGTCTCACGATTTTTTCAAGCACAGCAATAATGAATATTTCAAGTTTTTTGAACCTTACGATATTTATGCTTTTACGCCCGAAAATACGCCGTTTTACAATACCAAGCGACCGTTTACCATTTTATCATACCAGACTGCGGGAAGTAAGCTTAACGAAGAATCGAATCTCCGAATATTGCATACGCAAAATATTAAACCGGCACTGAACATCGGACTGCTTTATCAGCGTTATGGAACAAAAGGACAATACATGAACGAAACAACCGACAATAAAGCTTTCTCGCTGTTTGCCGCTTATACAGGTAAGCGTTATGTTGCGCACGCCGCCTATTCGTTCAATAATATATCGAACAGGGAAAACGGCGGGATACGGAACGATTCGGAGATTACCGATACTGTTATTTCATCGGAAAATATTGATGTAAACCTTAAAAACGCACGGAATAGCCTGCGAAAACAAACGCTGTTTTTTACTCATTCGCTTGGTATTCCTATTGATATTTTCAGAAAGCATAAGGATGAAAACGCCGAAACAAAAGCAGGCGAAGGAACATTGGTATATTTGGGCAACTCGTTAGAATACACGACTTTCAAGCGTATATATTCGGATGTCAGAGGCGAAAACGAAACTTATTACCGCAACTGGTATTACAATGCCTATCGAACTCGCGACTCATCGCATACATCATTTTTTGATGTCAAAGTTTTTGCTCGAATTCAGCCATGGGCTTCGGATGCAATTATTTCTGCCATTTCGGGAGGCTTGGCTTACCGCAATCAGCAGTATTATATCTTCAATCCCGACCATTATCTTACGAATGCAAAAACATCTTCGGAGAACAGTCTGTATTTTTACGCAAATGCCGCCGGAAAATTCAGCAAATATTTTGAATGGAATGGTTACACAAGATATTTTATTACAGGAAAAACAGATTTTACGGCGGATGGAAACATTCGCATATCCTTATATCCTGTAACAAATGGAATACACCTCAAAGGAAGATTTTTGTTTCATCTGTATGAAGCCAATTTTTTTGAAAAAAATTATTACTCGAATCATCTGATATGGAATAATGACTTTACGACAACAACAAGCACACAGATCGAAGGAACGCTGTCGATTCCTGATTGGAATCTGGAACTGGGAATGAAACAGGCATTAATACAAAACCATATTTACAGCGATACTGCGGCTTTACCGCAGCAATACAGCGGCAATCTGAGCGTTACATCATTTTTTATCAAAAAAATTTTCAAACTCGGACTTTTTCGCTTCGATAATGAAATATTAATGCAGATTTCGGGAAATGAAGACATACTTCCGCTACCGAAGATAAGCGCGCATGCAAGCTGGTATTTGCAGGCGTCGCTTGTGAAGTCGGTGCTTACCGCGCAAATAGGATTTGACGTCCGCTACAATACGCGCTACTACGCTTATGCATACAATCCTGCGCTTGGCGATTTTCATGTACAGGCAGAGAAAAAAACAGGCAATTTTCCTTATGTCGAAGCATTTGCAAATTTCAAATGGAAACGTACCGTTATTTTTATGAAAATGTCGAATATCCTCAAAGATTCATTCGGGTCTGAATACTTTTCTGCTTTGCATTATCCGCGAAACAATACAATGCTGCTTCGGCTTGGCATAACATGGCATTTTTTCAATTAAATTCTTATATTTTGAAATCATGCGGAACTTACATACGGCGCCTTGTTCGGCTGCATAAAACTAAAATGCTTTTGCTTGTTGCCTGTCTGGTATTTTTATATCCTCAAAAACTTACCGATAACCCTGCGATGTTTCATTTTATTAAAGATGATTGCCTTATTGCTGCATTGGGAACTGCCGACAATTCCTATTTTTTGAAAAACGGACAGGTAACAGGCTATCATTTCGATTTGATAACCGAATACTGCAAAGCTATAGACCGCAAGCCTGTTTTCATCATGGAAGAAGATGCCGACAACCGGTTGAATTTGCTCCTTTCGGGCGCTGTTGATATTGCAGTGTGCAATATGAAAACAGACAGTATTTTACAAATCAAAAATATTAATCATGTGCGTGCCGATGAGGTTTTGTTGCATACGCACTGGCTTGTGTGCGACAGGAACAACGGACTTGCACGAAGCATGACAGCATGGCTTAATTCGTACATTGAAACAAAAGACTATAAGTTGCTGGCATCAAAATATAATATAGCTCGCAAACCCGACAAAAGCCGGACATGTATTTCCGAATACGATGATTTGATAAAAAAATACAGCCGTAAAATAAACTGGGACTGGCGTTTGATAGCATCGCTTGTCTGTCAGGAATCAAAATTCATTCCTGATGTGAAATCGCGTAAGGATGCAACGGGATTAATGCAAATACGAAAGCAAACAGCCGAATTTCTCGGTTTCGACAGTATCGACAGCAATGAAAAAAATATTGCGGCGGGAATAAGGCTGATAAAGTTTCTCGAAAGTCATTTTGCAAAGGATTCAACCATAAATGCCGCAGAACGCACAAAGTTTGTACTTGCCGCTTATAATGCCGGACACGGCAAAATTGATATTTTCAGAAAAAACACGGAATGCAAAGGTTTTAATTCGAGCATCTGGGCTAATGTTGAAACTACAAACACGCAAACAAAATATGGAAAAGATCAAGCTTTGCTTAAAAAATATTTTTTAAGCAAAGAAACCGTTTTATTTGTACGCGAAATCCTTGACCGGTACGAACATTATAAGAACTTTTTTGCAGAATAAAAATTGCACTGCTGATTTTCTTATTTCAGTTGCATTTGATACTTGAATCTGAGTCTTTCTGTCGCACAGCTTCGGTAAAATTAAAATTTTTTTCAGAAAATAAATGCGTAGTATTCAACAACTTAATTTTAATTGTATTTTCCTGTATTTTTTCAATTTCAGAAAAATTACAATTAACTCATTTTCAATGCCTTATGGCATTTGTCGGGGTGAAAAGACTCGAACTTTCGACCCCTTGCACCCCATGCAAGTGCGCTAGCCAACTGCGCCACACCCCGATTTTTTATTTTTGAACTACAAAGGTATGATAAAAAATTAAAAAACCAAAGTATACGAACTTACCCAAAGCGTAAATTCAATTAGTAAATGCAACTGCTTCATAAAAGTTGTCTACCAGCGCCTCAAAGTTAAGGAATTTTCTCGGTTGCCTGTTGATCTTGATTTGAAAAGATTTGATATCAAGGTCATTATATAAAATCCAATAAAAATTTTCATTTACGATTGATTAAAGTTAATTTAAATTGTTGACAATTATCAACTTTATTTAATTTAATTATATTTTTTATTAGACTTATATAAATTATATTTTAAAATTACCCAAATAATGATTATCTTTGTCATCATAAACTTTTAACAGGAATAGATTTATGGGACGCAAGGTAAAACAGTTTAAAAATTACACAACCGAACAGGTTGAAGCGCTCTTTGAAAGCGATGAGAATAACATTGTGGGAGTGCGCATGTATGCAATAATCCAACTGACACGCGACTATAGTACCCGCCAATTAGAGGATTTTTATCGCGTTACGCACAAGCAAATCTGCAACTGGGCAGACCGTTTCGATGCGGAAGGCATAGACGGACTGCGCATGAAGCCGGGCAGGGGCAGACATCCGTATATCACATCCGGACAGAAAGAACAGTTGAAAACAGACTTGTCGAAAACCCCCGAAACATTCGGCTACAACACAGCCTCCTGGTCTGGTCCGTTGCTAAAAAAGCATCTTGAAACGGCTTACGGCATAGTTTACAAACAGGCTGCCGTGTATGTGCTTTTGCACAATTTGGGGTTCAGTTTTCAGCGTGCACGTGGAAAGTACCCCGAAAGGGACGAGGCCAAACGCGAACAGGCAAAATCCGATATAAAAAAACGTTAGCCGGATGTGCGGAAAATCAGGACGCTGTTGTACTGTTTCAGGACGAATTTTCGTTGAGCAACACCGCAACGCTTTCCGCCACATGGTCGCCAAGAGGCAAACAACCCGAAATTGCCTGCAAACAGGTTCGAAAAGAACGTGTTACAGGCTTCGGTTCTGTCAATCCATTGACCGGACAACTGGTTGCCGGTTTTGCGCAGGTGGGAAATGCCGACACGTTCAAAAACCATTTGAGAATGGTTTTGCGGGCATATAAAGGGAAAAAGAAGATTATCATTTACGTTGATAATGTCCGTTTTCATCACGCCAACATACTCAAACCGTTTCTGAAAGTGCATCCCGAATTTGAAATCCGCTATCTGCCAGCATACTCGCCTGACCTCAATCCTGTGGAAAGAGTGTGGTGGTATATGCGCAAGAGCATCACTCACAACCGTTATTTACAATCTCTCAAAGAACGCCGCGCCAAATTCTGGCAGTTATTTTCCTGTTGCCTTAAAGCTAATCTTTTGCTGAAAAATATATGTGTGATTAATTTTTAGAATTTATATAGGTAAATTTTATATGAGAAATTGCCTCTTTCTACCAATATATTTTATTTTGTACATCTGTATTATATGTAAAATACAAGAAAACAGGCATGAAATTTTTATTTTTATTCTGTTTTTTCGATTTTTGAAAGAAAAGCATACCTTTGCATGGTAAAATATTATGAAATCAGGTGGAAAACTTAAAATATTAGACCGTTACATAATGCGTAAATTCATAGGAACGTACTTTTTCGCGTTGCTGTTGATTATATGCATTATTGTTGTTTTTGATGTAAGCGAAAAAATAGAGAAATTCATCGACAATGTACCGCTGTCTGCCATTATATTTGATTACTATTTGCGGCTGATACCGTATTATGCAAGTCTGTTTTCGCCGCTGTTCGTATTCATCACAGTAATATTTTTCACATCAAAAATGGCGTCAAATACCGAAATTGTAGCAATACTTTCGAGCGGCGTAAGTTTCAGGCGGCTTTTGTATCCTTATTTCGTATCGTCGTTTATACTGGCAATGTTCAGTCTTGTATTGAATTTGTTTATTATTCCTCCATCTACAAAAATACGTCAAAATTTCGAAAATACATATATTCGCCGAGCTTATGTCAACAACGATAATAATATACATTTTCAACTTAGCCGAAACGAATATGTATACATGTCGTCTTTCAACACTTTCGGACGGATAGCGCAGAGATTTTCGCTCGAAAGGCTCGAAGATGGCGAACTGAAATCAAAATTAATGTCCGATTATGCTCAGTACGATACTGTCAAAGGTTCGTGGCATGTTCATGAATATTTTATCCGCACGATTACCGAATCGGGAAAAGATTCCATTTCAAAAGGCTATGACTTGGATACCGTAATAAATCTGAATTATGCCGACCTTGCTTCACGCGACAACGTGGTTGAAGCAATGGACTTTTTTGAATTGCGTGATTATTACAGGCAGCAGGTCTTGCGCGGCGCAGGCAATACCAACGGTATTTTGATTGAACAGCATCAGCGTGTTGCAATGCCGTTTTCTACATTTATTCTTACTTTAATAGGCGTATCGCTGTCGTCTCGAAAAGTGCGCGGCGGAATAGGTCTGCATATAGGTTTGGGAATAGGTTTGGGATTCACTTACATACTGTTTATGCAATTCTGTAAAATGTTTGTTCAGGGAGGATTAGCATCTGCAGGCATTGCCGTATGGATTCCTAATATTCTTTTTGCCATAGTCGGTTTTATTCTTTATAAAATAGCGCCGAAATAGCAGGAATATAATTGTTTTGATAACAGCATTTTACTTTTCAACGGTCAACTGTATGTACACGGGAAGATGGTCGCTTATTCCGCCGTTGTATTTCATCCCTGTAAATGTCCGCTTCGGTTTTTTGCCGACAAAAGCATTATCTTTTTCAAATAAATAAGGCGCCTTGAAAATTTTAAAATCCGACTGCGAGCAACTTATTTTACCTGTTCCATTCAGCATGTTTCCCGACACAAACATTAAATCAATAAATTCCCAAACACCTTGATATTTAATCGTTCCTTCGCCTTTTTTCATCAGCGGTAAAGCAAGATTATACAAATCACGCTCGTTTATTTTGTCAAAACTGTCTTTTGCCTGCAGCGTATTTGTTACGGGTTCGCTGTTGGGAGTATCATTAAAATCGCCCATTATCAAAATATTTGCATTATTGCCTGCTTTGTTCACCGAATCGCACAGGCGTTTCAATTCCATGGCGGCTGCCATCCTTCGCGATTCGCTAGCCTTTGCGCCTCCGCGTTTCGATGGAAAATGATTGACAAAAACATGCAAGGTGTCAACTCCATGAAAAATGCCTTTTGCGTAAAGAATTTCGCGAGTCTTAAAATCTTTTGAAATTTCATAAAAATTTTGATACAGTAATTCAAAATCAGACGGATTGTAAAGCAAAGCAACATCTATTCCTCTGCTGTCGGGCGAATTATGATGCACGATGCGATATTCGAATTTTGCAAGCGGAGTTTCGTTTACAAGCTGGTTAAGCACGAAACGGTTTTCAATTTCGCATAACCCTATAATCGACGGCGTTTTTCCTTCGCCCACGGCAATAATGATTTTTGATAGAGCATTGCGTTTAGCCGTAAATTTTTCCCAAGTCCAGTGATATGAACCTGTCGGTGTAAAATCATCATCGAGCGTTTTGTCATCATCGAAAGTATCGAAATAGTTTTCGGTATTAAAAAACATTACCCTGGACTGCAATATTTGGGCATCAGCATATTCGTTTGATTTTAAGAATATTATCAGTATAATTATAAATTTTAACAAAAAGTTCATAAAAAAACATCTTTTATAATGCAAAATTAGAGAAAAAAATATAATTTTGCTGTCTAAAACATAAATAATTTTAATATTTAATCATCATGAAAGATATAACACAAAAATTTTCAAAGACGGCAAAAAACATGAAACGCTCTGCAATCAGAGAATTATTAAAATTTACAAGTAATCCTGATGTCATTTCATTTGCAGGCGGCTTTCCCGCTCCCGACCTGTTTCCTATAGAAAAAATGAAAGAAGTTGTTTGCGAAGTGCTTGACGAAGACGGTGCAAAAGCTCTGCAATACGGCGAAACCGAAGGAGATTTGAAACTCCGCAAACTGTTGGTAGAACGTTACAATAAACAGGGATTTAATATTGATTTGAAAAATCTTGTGATAGTAACGGCATCGCAGCAGGGACTTGATTTGGTAAGTAAAATTTTCCTGAACAGGGGCGATAAGGTTGTTTGCGGGCTGCCGTCATATCTCGGAGCATTGCAGGCATTCAACGCTTACGGAGCAAACATGATAGGAATACGTTATGATGCCGCTCTCGACAACACTTTGGAAGTTTTGCAAACATTGGGCGAACTTCCGAAATTTATTTACACCATTCCCGATTTTCAAAATCCTTCGGGTGTAACAATGAGCGAGGCTGACAGGCGTATGGTTCTTAATATTGCCGAAAAATACAATGTTCTTGTAGTAGAAGACTGTCCTTATCGCGAAATACGTTTCGGTGGCGATCACATAAAAACAATGTACGAAATGGACAAATCGGGACGGGTTATTTTGCTTGGAACATTCTCTAAAATATTTGTTCCGGGATTTCGCCTTGGTTGGGTTATCGCTCACGAAACGGTAATCGACAAAATTGTAACGGCAAAACAGTCGGTTGACTTGTGTTCGCCTGTGCTTGACCAAAAAATTGCAGCAAAGTTTTTAGAAAAAGGCTATCTCGATCAAAATATTCCGAAAATAATTGAAAACTATCGGCGCAAACGGGATGGAATGATTGCAGCATTCGAAAAATATATGCCTGAAGGCGTAAAATGGACGCGCCCCGAAGGCGGACTGTTTTTGTTTATTACGCTGCCCGAATACATGGATGCCAAAGATCTGTTCGATATTGCGATTAAAGAAAACGTGGCATTTGTACTCGGAAATGCATTTTTCTGCGATGGCTCCGGAAAAAACACAATGCGCATAAACTTTTCGTACATGTCGGAAGAAATGAACACCGAAGGCGTTAAACGTCTGGCATCGGCTATACGAAAATTGATGAAGTAGAATTTAAATATGTTTTTAGAAACCGAAGATATACGTTTACGTCCGCTCGAACCTGAAGATTTGGATATTCTTTATCTGTGGGAAAATGACATAAGTATATGGAACGCAAGCAATACCATTGTCCCGTATTCACGTTACGCGCTTAAACAATATATTGAAAGTTCGCACAAAGATATTTTTGAAACAGGACAGTTGCGATTGATGATTGAAGCCAAAACAAACAGCATCGCAATAGGAACTATCGATTTGTTCGATTTCAATCCACTGCACGCACGCATTGGACTTGGAGTGCTTATATACGCTCAAGGCTATCGCCGGCAGGGATTTGCAACTTTGGCGATGAATCTCACAATAGATTACTGTTTCAACATTTTACACCTTCATCAGGTTTATTGCAATGTTGATGAAAACAACACAAACAGTATAAAAATGCTTACAAACATGGGATTTGAAATCGCAGGAACAAAAAAACAATGGATAAAAACAAATAACGGATGGCAAAACGAAATATTGTTTCAAAAAATTAATCCCAAATTTTAAAATATTATTCATGTCGAAATAAAATTATTTCAATTAATCATTTTTATAATACATTAAAATACAGATATTTGTTAGAATAACATCAATAAATTCATATTATTTTAAGCGATTTTATTCCGAGACGTTTTTAAAATTTATTTTGAGAATATAACACTTTAATACGAATTATTTTGTACCTTTGTATATAAATTTACACCAAATAATGGATTATAACACACAACGAAAAAAACTGCATTTACCGGAATACGGACGCAACATACATAAAATGGTAGAATGGGTAAAGTCGCTTCCCAACAAAGAAGATCGCAACAGACAAATCAAGGCTGTAATTGCCGTGATGGGAAATCTTAATCCCCATTTGCGTGATGTTAATGATTTCCGACACAAATTGTGGGATCATATTCAGGTTATTTCCGATTTTCAGATTGATATAGATTCTCCGCATCCTGTTCCCGAAAAAGAAAGTTTGCACGAAAAGCCCAAAAAGCTTCCGTACAAGTCGAATCCGCTGAACGTACCTTACTACGGACAGTACATACTGGAAATGATTAATGTTATCATAAAACTTGAGGAATCTGAGAAGAAGCAATGCCTGATAATGCAAATAGCAAATCAAGTAAAAAAATCATATATTGCATGGAATAAAGACAGTGTCAAGGATGAAATAATAATCAAAGACCTGTATAACCTTTCGGGCGGAACAATAAACCTTGATATTAATACAAAACTTTGCAGCGGAAAAGTAAACACACAGATTGTTACGAAAAACGAAACAAATCAGCAGCAAAAAAAGAACAGTAACAACAAGAATAACAACAATAAAAAGAAAAATAACAACAACAACAACAATCAAAATAATAACTATCAGCAAAACAGAAAGAAAAACAATAATAATTATAAATAGTCAATACATGAATGAATTGATCGTAAATATTTATAGTTGTTACGTTTGCCTTTTGGATTAAACGTCTCCGATTATGGGCAAAGAATTGATTTTTTAGTTTTTTTATGAACAGCCTTTCGCAAGTTAAATACCGTAGATGCAACAGAGATTAAGAAAAATGTCTTACTTTAGTTGTAATATGAAAAAAAAGAAACATTTAACTCAGGAACAAAGGTACACAATTGCACGGATGTTGCAAGCTGGATGTATCCGAAAAGAGATTTGTATTGCCACAGGCAAAGACAAATCGGTAATCATCAGAGAATTGAAACGTAACAGTTCCAGACAGGGCTATTCGCCGCTACAGGCACAGATTTATGCCCAAGAACGCAAGGAACGATTCCGCCTGAAAAGAAAATTCACGGAAGCAGTCCGCACAAAAGTAGTCA
>JAIRZQ010000142.1 GCA_031267135.1 Prevotellaceae bacterium | reverse complement strand
AACTACATACGTATGTAAGCGATGACTACATACGGTAGTAAGTGATGGTTACATACGTATGTAATGGGTAGCTACATACGGTAGTAGCAGATGGTTACATACGGTAGTAAGCGATGGCTGCATACGTATGTAAGTGATGGTTGCATTAAGTCATTATAAATCAGGCTGTATGAAAAGGGTTTGCATGGTGTTGAGAAAATATAAAATATTATACGCTTTTCTTGTTTTGTGTCTGGTTTAATGTAAATTGGGAAAACTTACTGTATGTGAGTGAGTTTTAAATAAAAGCAGAGTACGTAATTGAGTTAAAATCTTGTAATTTTTCGTTTTCATGCGAAAAGTATAATTTTGCATAAATTTATTAAAGGTATGATTGCATCAAATAACAGAACTTATAAGGAGATTCGTTCGTATGTCGGGATCACGGTCGGTTTGTTTTTGTACGTACTGGCTTGGGTTGCATTTCTTATACCCAACGAAATTGTCGGCGGAGGCGCTACAGGCATAGCTACGGTAATATATTATCTTTCAGGACAGTTTATTCCGGTTAGTTATTCTTTTTTTATCCTGAATTTTGTTTTGCTGATAGTCGGTTTTAAGATACTTGGAAACAGTTTTGGAATAAAGACGATTTACGGAATATCATTTACGTTTGTCATGCTTGCCGTTTTGCCCGAACCCGAATTTATTACGCAATCGTTTAAAGAAAGCGATAAGCTGATTTGCGCAATACTTGGCGGCATTACAAGCGGATTCGGAATAGCCATTACTTTTCAAAACGGCGGAAGCGCAGGCGGCACCGACATTGTTGCCATGATTGCCAACAAATATCGAAATATCTCTCCCGGCAAGGTTTTTCTTTATGCCGACCTGATAATTATAGGATCATCGTTTTTCATCAATTATGATTTCAGAACAATAGTTTACGGATATGTAACAATGGCAGTATTTTCGTATTCGGTCGATTTGTTGCTTTCCGGTTCAAAGCAGTCGGTACAGATAATCATAATTTCATTGAAATACGAAGAAATTGCCGATAGAATAAATAATGAAGCTTATCGCGGAGTTACGGCACTGCGTTCGATAGGCTGGTATTCCAAAAAAGAAAGTAACGTGCTTCTTGTCATTGTTCGCAAAAAAGACATGAAGCAGATT
Source organism: Prevotellaceae bacterium (assembly GCA_031267135.1). Lineage (GTDB taxonomy): Bacteria > Bacteroidota > Bacteroidia > Bacteroidales > UBA932 > JAIRKV01. The sequence goes on along the minus strand of JAIRZQ010000142.1, from coordinate 22,315 downwards.
CATCAAATCATAAACAGCATCGACAAGGATGCATTTATTTCGGAATCAAGTGTTATGGGCGTATATGGACGCGGATTCGATGCAATCAAAGCAAAATAGGCGGTTATGAAAATACACGTGAACGATATTGATTTGTTTTACCGGAAAACAGGCAGCGGACAGCCCTTTATCCTGACGCACGGAAATGGCGAAAGTCATGAAATATTTGATGAAATAATTGATTTGTTGAGCAGAAAATTCTGCGTATATACCATCGACACGCGCGGACATGGAGGCAGCAGCAAAATAAACACCTTCAATTATCAGGATATTGCCGACGATTTTGTGGCGTTTATAAGGCGCCTCGAACTCAAACGACCTGTTTTCTTTGGTTTCAGCGATGGAGGAATTGCGGGAATAATGATGGCATCGCAGCATCCCGACTTGCTCGACAAGCTTATTGTAAGCGGAGCGAACGTAACGCCGCAGGGAGTGAAGCGCAGATGGATGTTTCTGTTCAGGCTTACATACTTTTTCACCCGCAACCCAAAAATAAAAATGATGATAAGCCAGCCGGACATCAGCGACTGCCGCTTGCAACAAATAAGAACGCCGACGCTTGTCTTGGCAGGACAAAAAGATTTAATCAGGGAAAAACATACGCTGCACATTGCCTCGCAAATTCAAAACAGTAAACTGAAAATCGTTAAAGGCGAAAATCACGGAAGCTACATTGTACACAGTAACAAACTTTTTGACATTATCAAGGATTTTGTATAAAACTACACAACTGTAACAATATCGCTGAGTAAGCGTTTCGGAACATAATGAACAGCGTTTTCGTCTCGAAAATATTTTATGTCGTTATCTTTTATTTCGGTTATTATAACTTTTTCCTTAGGCTTGCCGAGAGCAATCACAAGAGATATTTCGTACTGACCGGATATATTTAAAATTTCAGCAAGTTCCTGCCGCCTTACCGAAACAATTATGCAACCGCCCAAACCGTATTCAACAGCGCCAAGCAAAATGCTTTGCGAAACAATTCCTTCGTCATGTTCGGGTTTGCCTTGCGTAATATTCCTGTCAACAACGACAACAATGTATGCCGCCGGACGTTCTCCTTCTACAGGACCGTTCCAGTCTTTCAAATATCCTGCCCAGGCAAGCGTTGTAAATATTTTTTCATTGATTTTTCTGTTGTTGGAAATAATATATTTCAACGGCTGCAAATTTCGTGCTGACGGCGACAATCGCGCCAAATCAACTAATGATTTCAAGGTATGCAAATCTATGTCTGCATCTTCGTAAAAACGGCGGTAACTGCGGTTTTTGGCTATTAATTCATGTATCATAATCAGAGTTTAATTTCTGCGAATTTACAAAAAATATTGTATCCGCAATTTTTATTGATACGGTTCAACCGCAACACAGCAGTTAATCAATAGCATATAAAATATATGTCCGCATGTGCAGATACTCGATTTATTATGAATAAATTTTGTAATTTTGTTAAAAAATACTTGATAATGAAAATACTTGTTACAGGGTCTAACGGGCAATTAGGCAGCGAACTGCAAAAACTTTCGGTAAAAAATCATTATAATCAATATGTTTTTACCGATTTCGACGAGCTTGATATAACCGACATAAATGCAGTTAAAGCGTTTTTTACCGAATACAAGCCCGATTTCCTGATAAATTGCGCTGCATATACTGCGGTCGATAAAGCCGAATCGGATTATGCAAAAGCAATGCTCATTAATGCCGATGCAGTTGCAAATTTGGCTGATTCGTGCAAAATATGCAATACGGCATTTTTTCACATTTCCACCGATTATGTTTTCGATGGGGAAAAGGCTTCGCCCTATACGGAAAGCGACAGTCCGAATCCGGTATCGGCATACGGAAAAACAAAACTGCTGGGCGAACAGAACGCTTTGGCTTACCGGAAAACAATAGTTATCCGTACGTCGTGGCTGTATTCAACTTTCGGTAATAATTTTGTAAAAACAATGCTGCGTCTTGGTTCCGAACATAAAAAAGTAAGAGTTGTCGCCGACCAGACAGGTTCGCCTACGTATGCCGAAGATTTGGCTGCTGCCTTATTGAAAATTATTGAAAAAATCATCGAAAATCCCGAAAATATGAAACCGGGAATTTATAACTTTGCAAATGAAGGGCAATGTTCGTGGTATGATTTTGCAAAGGAAATCATGAAACTCGGCAATAAAAACTGTACTGTCGAAGCCATATCAACAGCCGAATATCCCACTGCAGCGCAACGTCCTCACTACAGTTTGCTCAGTACGGAAAAAATAAAAAACACATATTACGTTGATGTCCCTCACTGGCAAACAAGTTTACAAAGATGTATAAATCAACTCACGGCAGATAACCGGAAAATATAATAAGAACACGGATAATTCCTGCTTTTACAAGTTTAAGATACCTGTATAAACGAAGCTATACCTTAAAAGTCATAATTAAAATTTATCTTTGATGTTACATTTTTGCTTGTCGGGTTATATAATTACAGAATGGATAAAAAGCAGTTCATAGAAGAGGTAGTCTCATTAAAAGGCAGGTTGATAAATTATGCCTTCAGAATGTTATCGAATACTGAAGAAACAGAAGACGCTGTTCAGGAGGCTTTTATGAAACTGTGGGATATGAGGTATAAATTGTATCAACACTCGAATATTCCGGCTTTATCTTTTCAGGTAACAAAATGGATTTGTTTAAATACAATACGAAGAAGGAAACGACATGATGAACACTTGGATGATATTATGGAAATAAGGAACAGTACTGTTTTCCCGGAGAAGGAACTGAATGAAAAAGAAAGCGTTGAAATCATCAATCAAATAATTGAAAGGTTGCCGGATTTGCAGAAATCAATACTGAAAATGAAACATATTGAAGGGATGGATATAGACGAAATAGCGCTGTTAACAGGAAGTAATCTTTCTGCAATCAGAATGAACCTTTCAAGAGCAAGAAAAAAAATTCAAGAACTATATTTTAAGATTCAGCATTATGACAAAAGCATATAAATACATAGAGGAGTTATTGGAGAAATTCTTTAATGGAGATACTACTTTTGAGGAAGAACGGGAGTTATATTATTTTTTTCAACAGAGTAAGATACCTGAACATCTGAAACGTTATAGATCTATTTTCAATTATTTTGAGGATAATATAAGTGATAAACTGGACATAGATCTTTCGTACTCGGAAAAATGGCAAAAAAAACCGTTAAACATAAAACGGATCATATACTTTTCCGGAGTAGCAGCCGCAATTTTATTAATCGTATATGTGCTGGTTCCTTTCAGGTCAGATTATAATCCATATACGGAAAGCTATATAGTTGTAAACGGGATTAAGTCATATAATATCCATGATGCAGAAAGCATCGAGAATGAGATTTTAGCGGAAATAAACCGGAGAGAGGCAGAACTGGATAATCTGGAAATAGAAATAGACAAGTATTTTGATATAAGAACCGAACATGATTAACAAACATAAAAGTATATAAAAATGAAAACGTACAAGTATATATTGATATTGTTACTGGGATTTTTCTCAAGCAAACTTTCAGCTCAAACTAATCTTACGCGCTGGATAGACAAATGTACAAACCTTGATAATGTTGAAGCAACGGTAATTCATAAACAAGATTCCGAAACCGGAAAAAAGGAAAGAACAACCATCAAAATTATCTTTTCCAATGGCAATAGAGAGTTACAGAATGAACTTATTGATGCCTTCAATAAAGATAAGCCGGACGCTGTAAGGTATGCAGAGAAAAACGAAAACGGACAAATGCTGCCCGACCTGTGCCGCTTTTTAGATAAACAGCGTAAAATGGAAACCAGATTTGTTTTCCATTTTAATGTTGCAGGAGAAAACATGGTTTTAATGACTGTCCGGGATGACTATAAAGAATAGCATTTTCTATATTTAGAAAAATTATAATTACATTATTATCAGTATAGTAATGAGTTGAAAAATCACTCATAAGTTACTCTTATGTCTTTAAATTCAAGAATCAATAATACATAAAAATTAATAATACATAACAATATGAAATGCAAAACGATATGGCAGGTATTAAAGAGCCGGTGGAAAACTATTTTTACCCTACTCATTTTATGTTTCGGATGCATGGAACTGCATTCTCAATCAACTGCGCCGGAACAAAGGATAACTGGTATTCTGGTCAATGAAAAGGGAGAGCCTGTTGAATATGCCGGCGTAATCCTGTTAAGTCAGGCAGATTCAACGTTTGTAAGCGGGTGTGTATCTGAACAGGAAGGAGTTTTTCATATGGAAAACTTATGTCAGGGGAAATATTTGCTGAAAGCGTCTCTCATCGGATATGACGATTATTATAAACCTGTTTACTTACAGGAAGGGTTATTCGACTGTGGCAGGATGTCACTAAAAGCCGCTACATACTTGTTGGACGAAGTGACCGTTACAGCAACTGTACCGTTAGTGAAGAATGAAAAAGGAAAACTCACAATCAACATTGAAAATTCAATGTTAAGTGACGCCGGTAGTATAGCCGATATGTTAAGCCGGACTCCGGGGTTGATGACTGATGTTGGAGGTAGCATTGCGGTGCTTGGCAAAGGCTCTGCCATAATATACATAAACAACAAAGAGGCAAGCAGCGGCGAATTAAGTTCATTGCAACCTTCCGATATCAGCAAAGTGGAAATTATAAGAAATCCCGGAGCGCAATATAGCGCATCGGGACGGTCTGTAATTATTATCAGAACAAAGAAAGCTGTAAGCAACGCTACAATGTTACAGGTATATGACCATTTAACGGTCGCAAGAAAAATCGGCAGCACAGCAGGGATGAGCATTACACAGAATATCGGCAGGTATTCCGGAATGTACAGTTATTCTTACGGGGAATACAACCAAAAACAATATTTATATCAATACCAGACCATTATTCAGCCTGACTATACCATGAACAATATATCCGATTTCACGCAGGTATTCAAGAATAGAAGTCATAATATTTTTGCCGGAATTGATTACAGAATATACAAGCAGCATTATTTAGGTGCACAGTTTTCAGGTAATACTTCTAAAAACAACAAATCGGAAGACAGGCGACAAACTATTTTCAAAACGAACGAAAATGGATACGAAGTCAGGCAAATTAATTCGTATGGGGGCAGTAAAAATGATTTTTATAATATTGACCTGACTTACAGGATAAATCCCGATTCGATTAACAATTTCAATATAGTTGCCGGCTATGCTTCTCAAAAGCATAATAATGTAAATGACATACGCGAAACTATATTTCAGGGCAGAAAGAACTCCAAAATAAATACGAACAATAACTACAATGTATATGGACTGTCAGCAGATTACCAGTTCAACATCGCCGGATTATTCATTTCTGAAACAGGTGGAAAATTGTCAATCATAGACAATGAAGGATTCAGCAGTCATACCGACGCAAACTCGTTAGCAATGGAATCGTATGATACAAACATCACTAAGGAACAAATCTTTGCTGGTTATTATACTGTAAAGAAAGACATTGGCGGGTTTTCTATTAAAGGAGGGGTAAGGTACGAATATTCAAAATCCCGGATAAATGCTTCCGGAAATGAACACGACCTGAAAACAAGTGAGTTTTTTCCACGTCTGTACATCAGTTACAGTCCGGCAGACAACTTTAATATATCATTTGATTATTCACGATCCATAAACCGCCAACAATTCTCACAGATTAATCCCGATAATATATATCTGGACTCATTATCATATATTATCGGGAACCCGTTCCTCAAACCGGAATACAGTAATTATTACGAGATCGGATTGCTGTTCCGGAAAAACTTAACCATGACATTAGGATATGAGCAAATAACCCAACCGATAATTTTTGTCGGGATGAATGATGAAACAAACCCGGATGTAACGAAGTTCTCCTATATAAACCTTAATAAAGGAAAATACTACAGAGGCGGGCTTTCGTATAAATTATCGAAAGGGAAATATTCCGGGGCAGCTTCTGTCAGTGTATCGGTTCCCAATTTCCGAATACCCTATCTTGAAGGAGAGCGGAGAATAAGAAAATCGATGACTTTTTTAAGTATTACCAATAATTATAAACTTAGTAATACATTCTCTCTTTTTTGCGATTTCAGATACCGGAGCCCGGGAGAATACGGAATCTCCTACCTAAAAGGACAATATAACCTTTCCGCCGGAATTCGCAGCAATTTTCTGAAAAATAATCTGAATATATCCTTATTATGCAACGACATTCTTCAAAAGAACAGCAACGGGAATTACGATGAAAAATACAATAATATTTCCAACGGGATGCGCATTAACCAAGATACAAGGTTGATACGTTTAACTGTCAGGTATAATTTTAACAATATTAATTCCAGAATTAAAAAGAATACTTCACATCAAAAAGAATTAAACAGATTATAGTATAATTCTGTGATATAACTTTTTGTAATTGAAGTAAAAGAGACAAACAATGCCAGATCGGGAAGTAACAGATAAGCATATAAATCGAACAAAGACTGAAAGCCTTTAATTATTCGGTTCAAGCGGCGTAATAGTTCCATCAAAAAGGTATATACATTTTCATCAAGAAGTATATACATTTTGAAAAGGCGATAAAATCAGCAATTAAAATCCGAAATCCGTAACTGTTTTTTCTTCCTGTTTTTGTTGCTCGGGCAAAGTTGCGGACAGATGAACTTTGTTACCGATTACAAAAATTGCCTTTGTCGGTCGTCCCGGACATATATATTCGCATCCTCCGCAACCTACGCATAAGCTTGCATTAACTTCGGGAATCAGCAAACCATCGCGAAAAGATACCATGTGAACCGCCTTTGTGGGACAATGCTCATCACATGCGCCACAATCGGTGCCATCTAACACGACTATACAGTTTTCCTTAACAAAGTTGGCTATTCCTATTTGTATTGTTTTCTTTTCTTCAGGCTTTTTCGCAATCAGTGCATGATTGGGACAAACGCCGGAACATTCGGTGCAGTCGTAATTGCAATAGCCGTTTCGGTAATCCATCAGCGGAAGCATAAAACCATCTAAACCATATTCGGTAGAAGCAGGGCGCAATACTCGCGATGGGCATTTTGCTATACACGCATGACAGGCAGTACAGTACTGTTTCAAATGATCGATGCTCGTTGCCCCCGGAGGAGCAATGGCTTTTGTGCTTTTAGTTGCCGCTCTTAGTTTGGGAGCGAATATTTTTGTAGCCAATGCTGCGCTCAATATTCCTGCCGAAGTAATAAATGCTTTGCGCCTGCCTGCATCGACAGGCTGCTTGTCGTGTGCTTTCTTTTCGTATGCAAATTGAAATCCTATCGCATTGTGTTTGCACAATACCGCACAGTTATAACACTGCACACAGCGCGAACTGTCGATTTGTTCGTTTTTAGCGCTTATACACTGCGATTTGCAGGCAAGTTCGCATAAGCGGCAATGCGTACATTTCGTTTTTTCTATGGCAATGCGAAAAACGGAATATTTTGATATTAAACCCAAAAGTGAACCGACAGGACAGACTGTATTGCAGTATAAGCGTCCCCGCAATGCGCTCATTACTGTCAGTATAACAAGAACCAATACGCTGAAAATAACGCTTCCGAACGTAAATGTCTGATAATTCATATAATAAAACGTATCGGGAAATAATGACATTCCCATATTGTTGACGCCTATTATTACGGGACGTAATACATTTTCGGAAATCCGACCGTAATTACTGTACGGGTCTAATTTCAGCAGCAGTGTTGTGCTTCCTGCCAGCAGTAATGCAACAGTCAGCGTCATTATTACGTATCGCAACATGCGATGCGGTTTTGCATATTTGTAGAGTCGTTTTTTTCTGCTCTTAAAAATATTGGCAATAAAACTTACAATATCCTGAAAAATCCCTACAGGACAGAGAAACGAACAGTAAACGCGTCCAAACAAAAGCGTAACAACAATCAATGTGACAAAAACTCCGGCAATCCCTGTTAATGCGCCAAATAAAGCAGGCACGAACTGGATTTTTATAACGCTCTTGAAAAGCGAAGCCGCCTTATCGCCGATATCTGCAAATACAAAAGTAATAACAATCAAAAACAATATTGCGAAAACAATACGAAAGCCACGCAGAAATTTATACATCTGTCAAAAAATTATATTGTTTATATTTAGGGAATTATATTATGAAAATCAACAGTTTTTTTACAGTCTTATACGTTCAACTTTCAATTCATTAATTTTTGTAGTACCAACATTTAATTCTTCGCCCAATTTTATATGACTTGCATCGTTTATTGTCATTTCCTTGTACTGGCTGAAGAATGCAACGGCAGCAGTATCAACGGCTACAGGGTCGATAGACATGAATATTGCCTTTGCCAGCTGCACATCATTAACGCCTTTGCCCTGCGGTCCGTTTTGCGTCATAATTCTGTATGCATCAACAATATTAAGCGCAGGTTTTTTATTCAGTGTTGCAAAATCGGCAATACATTGCTGCAAATCGTTTGAATGCCAGTAACGGCGATCCCATACTACTCCCATACTGTTTTTCATAGCAATAGTCATCCTGGCTCCGCCGTGATTTTTCAATATGGGAACATTAAGCCATACATCGTAGTCTAAAATGGCTTCGTGTACTTTTACCGTTTTCAGGCGCTTTCCTCTTGGAAGCGACACTTGGCGATAATATTTCTCTTCGTGGGCAAACAGCATTTTTCCGCCTGCGGCTTTTACCGCATCTTCAATTCCGCTTGTTTTGTAGCAAGAGCGCCATTCATCGCACGTGTGGTCAAAAACTGCAACTTCGGATGCTCCCGCCGAAAAACAGTCCTTAATAAGAGCAGATACCAGCAAGGGATTTGTGTCGGCAGCCAATTCGGGAGCTTTGTTCCAGCCGATATTTGGCTTGATAACAACACTTTGCCCCTTTTTTACAAATCTGCCGATTCCTCCCATTGATTCAATGGCTTTTGCATAAAGCTGATCAGGTTCTCCACCCATAACAGCAACTAAATCATTAAGTTGTGCCGGAGTTGCCGGCAAGGCAGCAAAAAGCTTATTTGTTTTCCACTGTATCATACTTGCAGCGCTGCCCAATGCAAGAGCTTTTAGAAAATTTCTACGTTCCATAATACCGTTATTTGTATAATATTTTTCGTCAAAGTTATAAACTTATTCGGTAAATATGCATTTTGAGCGTAAAGATTTTAAATAAAATTGCATTTATTAACGTTTTCAACATGATTTAACAAAAAAAGACACTCAAAATATCAACGTCGGGAGATGTAACATTAAATTTGAAATCAACTTTAACACATCATTTTTGCAAATTTATTTATTTGTTGATATAAATACTTATTATCAACATATTATAAAAAACTAACAATACCTGAAAAATAAACAGGCAGGTTATATTTTGTGTATTCACAGTATAACTTTCATCTATACGAATATGATGTGATTTAATATTTTTTTGACAAAATAAATAACATTAACACTGTTATTTGACAATGATATTTCGCATGTGACAAAAAATTACTATCTTTGCAACCTGTATCATAAACAGATACAAATGATAAATATTTAGATGAAAAACGCAAAAATTTTATTTGTTTGTTCGGAAATTGCGCCGTATTTACCTGAAAATGACATTTCTACCATTTGCAGGCAATTACCTCAGACAATACAGGAAATGGGTAATGAAATAAGAACTTTTGTTCCTCATTACGGTTGTATAAACGACCGCCGTCATCAATTACACGAAGTAATCAGACTGTCGGGAATAAACCTTATAATAGATGACAATGACCATCCTCTTCTAATAAAAGTTGCATCTATTTCGGCTGCCAGAATGCAAGTTTATTTTATTGACAATGAAGATTTTTTTCGCAGAAAATACTTATTTGCCGACGATGCCGGAATTCCATTTGCCGATAATGACGAACGGGCAATATTTTATGCTCGCGGAGTGCTTGAAACCGTGAAGAAACTGCAATGGATTCCCGATATTATTCACTGTCACGGATGGTTTACATACATGGTGCCTCTGTTTCTGAAAATTGCCTATAAAGACGATATTATTAAAAGTTCAAAAATCGTTTTATCTCTGTATAACGACAAATTTGAAGGAATATTCAGCAATGCTCTGGACAGAAAATTAATCAGCAAAAATATCAAGCCGAAACATATTGAAACACTAATGGAAAAACCGGATTATGAACATTTAGTGAAATTTGCGGTTGACTATTCGGATGGAATTATTTTCGGCACAAAAAAAATAGGAAAGAGGATCAATGAATATATAAGAGAAAGAGAAAATGAAAAACCGATACTCGAATATCAGGATATAAAAGGTGATACTCAAAATTATGCAAACTTTTATGAAAAAATATTACAAAAACATGATTAAAAAATTTATTACAGAAACAAAAAAATTATTTTTTTATATGCTGATACTGTTTCTTGCATCCTGTACCAACGTGGATAAAACTATCGGTATTGATTTTGTTCCGGACGATGAACAGTTTACGCTTGTAACCGATACGCTCTATCCGTCGGTGTATAATGTAACTCTTGATTCGGTAATGACAATAAACCTTCAATACAACTCGTTCGGCAGCTACTACGATCCTGTTTTCGGAACAACAACGGCAGGCATGGCTTTTCAAATAGCGCCTACAGCTGACAGCGTAAGTTTTGGAACAGCGCCGACTGTTGATTCTGTTGTTTTGCAAATGATTGTTGACAACCGCACTGGCGAAGATTCATATAACCAGACATTAAAAGTTTACGAATTAAGCAAGCGGATTTATTACGATTCGGTATATTATCCGACAGTAGATATAAACTCAATGATAAATCCTGTTCCTGTGGCAACAAAACAATATATTCGAACGCCAAAAGACAGATGGGACACGGCGGATACTGTCAAAATACATCTCGACAATTCTGTCGGCGACAAGCTTGTCGCAGCGCCATACAATGCAATGATATACGATTCGATAAGTTTGTTTTACGAATATTTCAAGGGATTGTATATTACCTCGGATGATGCAGCTGCTGGAGTTACAGGCAGAATGAACAGAATTCCGCTAAGTACCACTACCATAGGTTTGTCGGTATATTATAAACACAACGGCAAAGATACTACGGCAAATTACTGGCATTACAGCGCCGGATACATGTCATCGTTTACTGCGGTACAGCACGATTATACAACAGCAACACACCCGTTGAAAGTAAATACGGCATCGCTGAACGACACTTCGCGTACGTTATTATTAGACTTAGACAGCACTCTGTATGTTCAAGGACTGTTCGGCGTTACGCCAATGATGAAAATAAGAAAAGACCTTATACAAACATGGCTTTCTGAAAACAATCTGACTGCCGAACACCTGGCAATATCGCGCGTTATGCTTGAATTTGACGTTGAGCGTTTTTCAGGATATGAATTGGACAGACTGGCAACGCCGATAGGATTATTTTACCGTACAATACAAAAAACATCCGACACGGCAACGGTTTCGTATCCGCATATTATATCCATCACCGAACTGAATTCGACACTGTTTGGAGGAACGTTGAACAAAACTCTATATAAATATTCGATGAAAATAACTTATGACTTCACAAGCATAATTAAAAACATCGAAAAATCCAATTCTGCAACACTGTACATTTCGCCATATTCGCAAATAACAAATACATCTTATTACGGAACATCAACATATTCTTATGTTGAAAATCAGGCATATTTATATCAAACACTGCTTAAAGGCTCGTCGAGTTCTCAACCGCCGCGATTGATTATTACTTACGCCAAACCGAGATATTGACTTTGACTGTAAATATTTGGCATAAAACATCGGAATTAAGATTATGAATCAAGTTTTGATATATACAAAAACTTATTTTCTGATAACGCTTGGCTTGCTTTTGTACGTAACAGGCTGGGTAGTATTTCTTATTCCCAACCAAATTGTCGGAGGAGGAGTAAGCGGCGTTGGAGCAATTATCTATTATTTGACAGGTTTCCCGATAGGTTACACTTATTTCATATTAAACGCCTTTCTATTGGCGGTATCAATAAAAGTACTCGGTAAAAATTTTGCGATTAAAACCATAATTGCAACTGTTATCGTTACTGTGTTTTTTCAGGTTATTCCCGAAATTATCGCAAGCATACCGACAGGAACAGACTTCGTCAAAAAATTTCACGAAGACAATGGTCCTCTTATGTGCGCTATTATGGGAGGAATTTTTTCGGGAGCGGGAATAGCAATTACTTTCGCACAGGGCGGAAGCACGGGAGGTACCGATATTGTAGCACTGTTAATTAATAAATATCGCAATGTTACGCCCGGACGAATAATATTGTACATCGATTTGGTGATAATAGCATCATCGTTTTTTGTTTCGCACGACTTTGTAAAAGTAATGTATGGATATATTCTTATTGCCGTAATGAGCAGCACTCTCGACTTTTTGCTGTCAGGATCCAAACAGTCGGTGCAGATATTCATATTTTCAAAAAAATATGAAGAAATAGCCGACAGAATAAGCGTGGAATTACATCGTGGCGTATCGGTGATGAACTCAACAGGATGGTTTACCAAAGAAGAGAACAAAGTTTTGCTGGTAGTTGTAAAAAAATACCAAAGCAACGAACTTTATCGACTAATAAAAGAAGTAGATAAAAATGCTTTTATAACAGTAGCATCGGTTATGGGAGTTTTCGGCAAAGGATTTGAACAGATAAAGGCAAAAACCAAAAAGGCATAAAGCTATCAATCAGCTATATAAGGCATCATTACGAACAGGTTTATTATAAAAGTGATGATTCTTGTTTTGTGTTGCTGCAAAAGCAGCAAAGTATAGATATGCCACATTTTTACAATACAAGTCTGCTGTGACTTGTAGGAACGCCACCTGCTCAACGAACTGTTAAAGGTTCTGCAATATCAAAAAACATTTGGCAGCATGGTGAAACTTATTGTATTTTGCATTTTACAATACTAAAAACATGTTTTTTCCTGTTTTATCTCACAATTTGATTTTGCGCAGTGAATATAATTCAAGCGCTTTAAATTTACAGGCTTTCACACAATTGCTGCAAGCTGTACAGTTATCGGGATTTTTTACAGCGATATGCGTGCCCTTTTCATCTTTTACCGCTTCCAAAACATTACGCCGACATATACTCAAGCATTTTCCACAACCTTTACAATTATCTTCAATTACACGGATCATTTTCCCTCGTCCACGAATATGACGACAGGCAACGCCTGTCAACCAAAGTGCAATTACTGCGCCAATTATAGAATAATATAACATTTCCGTATGATTTAATTTGTTTATGTTACCTATTAATACAAACAATCAAGCGGGAAAAATATTTTATCCGATGGAAAGTTTTTTTATTCCATCAGAAATTTTATCATCGTTTTTTAAATCATATGATACTTCAAAATTACTGTCGAAAGCCACAAAACTCGGTGCTATGTAGCTAAAAAAGCATTTGTATTTACTTAAATTTTTTTCGTGTAAACAATCGAAATATTTCTCCAAAAACCAGTATAAGAGCCGTGTATCCCGTGATTTTAAGCCAGTCGCAGATGTGCAGTGGTTCTGTTTGAAAAACTTTTCCTCCAAATTCTACTATAAAAATTTGTCCTGCAAAAATACAAACAGCGATAGACAAAAACGCCTTGCTTTTTTTCAGCATTGCAAATGCAGATTTACCGCTTGCAAACGCTTTCACGTTGAACATGTTCCAAAATTGCAACATTACAAATACAGTAAACAGCACCGAAAGATTGTAAGTCGATATTCCGTTTCCCCATGCAAAGAGCATTGTCAGCAAAATACCTGCAAATATTATGCCTGTCAGCAAAATAAAGGAAATCATTGAAGCGGTAATAATGAAATCACCTTTTTGCCGCGGTTTTTCTTTCATTACATTGCGATTTGGCGGCAAGGCGGCAAATGCCATAGCTGCAAGCGTATCCATTATAAGATTTATCCATAGCATTTGAGTGATTGTGAGCGGTAATTTACTTCCGAAAATAGCGCCGAAGAATACAATTACAATGGCAACGAAATTTATAGTAAGCTGAAACATTATAAATCGCTGAATATTTCGATATAGCGATCGTCCCCAAAGTACAGCCGTTGCAATGCTGTTAAACGAATCGTCGAGCAGAGTAATATCGCTTGCTTCTTTTGCAATCGATGTCCCCGACCCCATGGATAATCCTACATGCGCAAAATTAAGCGCGGGAGCATCGTTTGTACCATCACCCGTAACGGCGACAACTTCGTTTCGCTGCTGCAAAAGCCGAACCAGACGCTGCTTGTCCATCGGGCGCGCCCGCGACATTATTTTCAAGCCGTCAATAATTCCTGAAAGTTCTTCATCCGTTTTTTCGGCAAATTCAATACCCGTAATTTTATTTATGTCAGTATCGGTTTCGTCGTTCCAAAGCCCTATTTGCCGTGCGATTTCGCAAGCGGTAGCAGGCGTGTCGCCGGTAATTATTTTTATTTTAATACCTGCGCTCAAACAGCTTTTTACGGCACCGGGAACATCTTCACGGACAGGATCGGCAATCGCCGCTATACCAATGAATTTCAACGAATTTCTGTTGATTGCGTCCAATGCGGTATTTGCATTGCAAATGCAATAAGCAAAACCCAGCGTACGCATCGCTTTGTTCTGAAAATCGCGCAACTGTTCGGATATGGTTTCATCGTTAACATTAGCTGCGCACATTGTTCTTACGATTTCGGGCGCTCCTTTGATATAGAAATACCGTTTGCCGTCGGGATATTCTGCAAGCGTTGCCATATATTTGCGTTCGGTCGAAAACGGTATCTGGTCAATAATTTTTACGTTGTTTCGCAAATTCAAATAATCTTTGCCTCTGCCTTTCAGCCACAACAGTAATGCTCCTTCTGTAGGATTACCCATTACCTTTCCGTCTTTATCAAGAAATACCGTAGAATTTATTGCAACCAAATCTTCAATTACAGATTTATCCACATCGTTATCATATATAAGAATTGAATTGACATTCATTTGATTTTGTGTGAGAGTTCCTGTTTTGTCGGTACAAATGACGGTTACTGCGCCCATCGTTTCGCATGCATGCATTTTGCGGACAAGATTATTAGTTTTCAGCATTTTCCGCATACTCATGGCAAGGCTCAACGAAATACTCATAGGCAAACCTTCGGGAACTGCCATCACAATTATCACAACCGAAATCATAAAATAATTCAATATTTGCTGAACATTATCTATCCATGTTGCATTTAGCATGCTGCCGTTTATTAAGCCTTTCAAAATCATTATCACAAAAATCATACCTGCAAGAATCATTCCGGCACGACCGATAAATGATGAAAGACGCGATAATTGCAGATTTAACGGCGTTTTTTCATTGCTTTCAATGGTTGATTGCTGTGCGACTCGACCGTATTCGGTATTGTCGCCGACAGCCTTTATCCGTATCACTCCGCGTCCTTCGATAACAGTTGTGCCTCGCATCAGCATATTCGACGGATATGTCGCATCGGAGTCGAAATCTTTTTTGTCTGTTGTTTTTGTTATTGATGGTTCGCCCGTAAGAGTCGATTCGTTTATCGTGAGCGATATTGATTCGAGCAGTTCGCCGTCGGCAGGAATTTCTTCGCCGAGTTCAATTAAAACAATATCGCCTACAACAATATCTTGTTTTGCAACTTCGTAAATTTCGCCATTGCGAATAACTTTCACCAAAACATTATCATTAACCTTATTGAGGATGTCAAATCGCTTTTTTGCATCCGTTTCGAACCAGAAAGCCACGCCTGTAGCTAAAATTATTGCGCATACGATTCCTATTGTTTCTATAAATTCTTTAGTAAAAAATGATGTTGCAAACGACAAAACGGCTGCAACCAAAAGAATTTTAATAATAGGGTCGTCAAATTTTTCAAAAAATAATTTCCATAATGAAGTTTGCCTTGGCGGCGTGATGATATTTTCGCCATGCAGTTTTCTGCTTTCTATTACCTGTTCGGCAGTAAGCCCTTTGTATTTTACCATTTTTATAATTTGTTTTTTTGCTTGTGATTACTTTTGTCTTTCCATGTAATTAATTCATCCTGAGCTATTTCATCTGCCTTATCATCCAATAATGTTTCTATATAAGTTTTGAAACTCATATTATTTTGAACAGCCATCATTCCGAGTATTTTCCCTGTACGGTCGGATATGTCAATCAATTTTCGTTTTTTTTGAGGATTTCCCATAATCGTATTTTTTTTGCAAATATATACAATATATATAATATATAGCAATATTTCGCATTAAATTTTATAATACAAGTCAAGTATTAGATGTTTCTTTTGATTTATTGTAAAAATTAAAGTAATAAAAAAGCGCATCTTTTTATGATGAGAGATGCGCTTTTTGGCTATTTTTCGAATAACCCTGTTATGCCAATAACAAAAAAATAGAGCGTCTGAAAAAGAGGCTCTATTTTTTGTTTTATTAAATACAAATTTATTTTAATCACTTAACGAAAAACGTATAAATCCGAGAACTTTTATGTCCTTGTCGACAGATTTAAGATAATCGGATACCGATTGCTTTGCATCTTTAATAAATGCCTGATTTAGCAATGTTGATTCTTTGTAGAATTTATTCAGATTGCCTTCTGCAATGCGTTCAACAATATTTTCAGGCTTACCTTCCATAATAGCTTTTTCACGTCCTATTTTCAATTCGCGCTCTTTTATTGCAGGAGGACAATCGTGTTCTGAAACAGAAACCGGATTCATTGCTGCAACCTGCATTGCTATTTCTTTTGCTACTTCGGCATCGATAACTTTGTTGAACGCTACTATAGAAGCCAGTTTCCCTGTCATGTGAATATATCCCGAAACGTATTCGCCTTTTATTTGCGAATAGTAACACAACTGGTGCTTTTCGCCTGTTTTTCCTGTTTGGCGGGTAATGATTCCGTCAACTGTTTCATCACCTGCGTTCAACGTTTTCAGAGCGTCGGCATCGGCAGGAAGATTGTTGATTGCAGCATCGGCAATTGAATTTGCAATGTCTTGAAATTCTTTATTTTTTGAAACAAAATCGGTTTCGCATCCTATGCCGACAATAATTCCTGTACGTTTATCGTCTGTTATTTTTGCTATTACGCTTCCTTCGGTAGTTTCTCTGTCGGCGCGTTTTGCGGCAACAAGCTTGCCTTTTTCGCGTATTATTTCCTGTGCTCTATCATAATCGCCATTTGCTTCGACAAGTGCGTTTTTGCAGTCCATCATTCCTGCACCTGTCATTTGTCTTAATTTGGCTACATCTACAGCTTTTATTTCCATACTTGTATAATTTAAATGTTAATTATTATCAGTCTCTTCTATTTTTACGAGCGCGTATCTTCCTGTTCGAATATTCTTTTGCATCTGTAGCATTTGCGTCTGTTGTTTCTTTTTTTGCGACAGCGTTGGCAGCTTCTTCTTTTTCGCGTTCTGCTTTACGTTCCTCACTGCCTTCGTTTATTGCTTTGCAAACAATATCAATTATTAGTGATATTGATTTTGCAGCATCATCGTTTGCAGGAATTACATAGTCTACGGGAGTAGGGTCGCAACAGGTATCAACCATTGCGAATACCGGAATATTAAGGCGATTTGCTTCTTTCACTGCGTTTGATTCTTTTTGTATATCAACAATAAAAACAGCTGCCGGAAGCCTTGCCATATCGGCTATCGAACCAAGGTTTTTTTCTAATTTGGCACGCTGGCGCGTAACCTGTAATCTTTCGCGTTTTGACAATGTATCGAATGTTCCATCGGTACTCATTTTATCAATAACGTTCATTTTTTTGATTGCCTTGCGAATTGTAGGGAAGTTGGTTAACATTCCACCAGCCCAGCGTTCTGTAACATAAGGCATTTCTATTGCCTGTATCTTTTCCGATACAATATCTTTTGCCTGTTTTTTTGTTGCTACAAACAAAATTTTGCGACCCGAACGGGCTATTTGTTTGAGTACGTGAGCCGCTTCATCTATTTTTACTGCTGTTTTGTGCAGGTCGATAATATGGATGCCGTTTTTTTCCATAAATATGTACGGTGCCATTTTGGGATTCCATTTTCTTTTTAAGTGTCCGAAGTGACAGCCTGCATCAAGTAATTCTTGAAAATTTGTTCTTGACATTTTTAAAAATTAATTTTTGGTTTAAAACCGTTTATTAAACATATTGTTTACTCATTTCATCAATCGTTTTCGTAGCGGATTGTATCCGGTCGAAACGATTTTTCGCAACAGCAGCATTGTTTTCTGCTAAAAAGTTCTGTTTTTCTTATTTTATTTTATTGTCAATTAAACTGTTGTTGTGCTTTGCCATAGTTTCTGTGTTTTGATATTAATTATAATATTCAAAATACTCAATTCCGTTCTAACGTTTGCTGAACTGGAATCTTTTGCGAGCTCCGGGACGCCCCGGCTTTTTACGTTCTACAACGCGCGAGTCGCGGGTTAGCAAGCCGTGTTCTTTCAATACATGACGATTGGTTTCCTCATCGATTTTGCAAAGTCCGCGGGCAACAGCCAAGCGCAATGCTTCAGCCTGACCTCTTGTTCCTCCGCCTGTAAGATTAACCTTAATGTCGTATTTGCCGACATTTTCAGTCAGTACAAGCGGTTGTGTTACCACGTATTGCAGCAGTTCTGATGGAAAGTAGCTGTTCAGCTCACGACCGTTGACCGTAATATTTCCTTTACCTGCGCTAATGTAAACACGTGCTATGGCAGCTTTTCTTCTTCCAAGTGCGTTAATTACTTCCATTCTTGATTATAAAAGTTCGTTTATATTAATTTGTTTAGGCTTTTGCGCTTCCTGCTGATGTTCGCTGCCTGCATATACATACAGATTGCGAAACAGTTTTGCGCCAAGCCTGTTTTTCGGAAGCATCCCCCTGATGGCTTCTTCTACTACTGCGTGTGGTTTACGTTTTAATAATTCGCTTGGGGTTGTAAACCTTTGACCGCCGGGATAACCTGTATGACGAATATAAACCTTATCCGTCATTTTTTTACCTGTAAGCCTCACTTTTTCCGCATTGATAATTACGACATTATCGCCGCAGTCTACGTGAGGAGTATAATTAGGTTTTGTCTTGCCGCGAAGTATAAGCGCTGTACGTGATGCAAGACGACCTAAAACCACATCTGTTGCGTCAATCAAAATCCACTCTTTGCATACTGTAGATTTGTTTGCCGAAACTGTTTTGTAACTTAGTGTGTCCATTTATATTTCAGTTAATACCTATTTTTTTATTCTCTTTTTCAGGGCTGCAAAGGTAATTCTTTTTTTTAAATTATCGACATTTCCATGAAAAGATTTTCAAAAATTTAGCGTAAACAATAATAATTCAATCAAACGGATGTCAAATTACAGAAAGTATTTAAATGGTATCTGTCTTGTATATCAAAAATTAACATGTTTCATAACTCAGATTACCGCATTATAATACGAAAAATATTAATTTGGGTTATAAAAGGTTTTTTTTCATTTATTTCAAAACATTTGTGTTTTCTGTATTTAGCTTTGCACGGTTTTTCGCAAACAGTGTAACATAAATGCAAATATTTTTAAAACCATAAAAAACAGTTTATGATGTATTTAAAGTTTACAAAGTATATATTGCTTTTTGCTCTTTTGTTTTTTGTGAACATAAACATGTTGCAGGCGCAATATAGCAAAAATGCGTTTTTGACGGCAAATAATATTCAAAAAACGGGGTTCAGCAGACATAAAAAAAACGTTCTGGTTAATTCTGACATTCAATTATTAACAATAACCTGCGGAGTGTATTTTTCAAAGAATAATACATTACGGCGAGTAGATAATTATATATACAATAAAGTTCACAGGCACAATTATTTATTACATACCAAGCTGGACGATTATGCTCAGTTTTCGCCTGCAATTGCTGCATTTGGCTTAAAACTTGCAGGTATAAAAAGCAAACATAAATTATTTGATATGGCGATTATGTATGCTTTGAGCAATACTTTGGAAACCGGCATAGTTTATACAACCAAGCAAGTTGTAAAAAGAATTCGTCCCGACAGTTCAAAGAAAAATTCTTTCCCGTCTGGACACACGGCTACGGCTTTTGTTGCTGCCGAATTTTTGCATCAGGAATATAAAGACCAATCCGTATGGATAAGCATTGGAGGTTATACAGCGGCATCGCTTACAGGCGTTTCTCGAATATTGAATGACCGACACTGGTTTAGCGATGTTATTGCAGGAGCGGGTATTGGAATTGTTTCCACAAAAATTGTATATCGGGCTTATCACAACATGCATAAAGTTAATGGCATAAAAAAACTGAAACACACTCAAACTTTTGTTCTTCCGACATATAATAATAAAACATTAGGAATAAGCTTTTTACACAGCTTTTAGAATATATGTCTGTACATAATAAGCTATTTTTATTTTCCTGCCTGATTTGGAACAGTTTCAATCAGGTAATATATGTGTTGATAATATGTTTATATTCAGGTAAATCTGTTTTAAAATATTTATAAATCAATATTGATTAACAATTATAATATTAAAACATATATTGTGCTTGTTTTCAATAAAATAAATCGCCGATAAAATTCAAATAATTTCTTAACTTGTGTTATTAAAAGTTTATTTTCGCTTAATTTCGGAATATTTGTATTTTTTTACTTAATTTTGCAAAGTTTTTACAACCCTTATTACTGTAATGATAGCATCTTTTTGTAAAAATCTTAAAAATACACTTTATAATTATGAATTTAAATTTCTCAAAACAAATATTGCTATTTGTTTTCACATCATTTATCAATGTAAATTTATTGTCGGCGCAATACAGTGACACAACATTTTTGACTACAGACACTGTTCAAAAAATAAAATCAAACCGCACCAAAGAAAATATTTGGATAAGCGCAGGAATTCCATCGCTGATGATTGCTTATGGAATATATTCCTTTGAAAGTGGTAAATTGAAAAGAATAGACAATCAAACAAGTTACGAAATAATCGAAGATAACTATTTAATGAAGAGTAATTTGGATGATTATCTGCAATTTTCGCCGGCAGTTGCCGCATTTGGTTTGAAACTTGCCGGAGTCGAAAGCAAACATAATTTATCGGATATGGCTATTTTATATGCTTTGAGCAACATTTTGGAAACAGGAATAGTTTACACAACAAAAACGGCAACCAAGAGGTTGCGTCCTGACGGTTCAAAAGACAATTCCTTTCCATCGGGACATACCGCTACGGCTTTTGTTGCAGCAGAGTTCCTGCATCAGGAATATAAAGACCAATCTGTATGGATCAGCGTCGGCGGTTATACAATGGCATCGCTTATAGGTATTTCACGAGTGCTAAATAATAAACACTGGGTAAGCGATGTAGTTGCAGGCGCAGGCATTGGAATTATTTCTACAAAAATTGTTTATTGGACTTATCCCTACATGCAAAAAATGTTCAGTCGAAAAAAAACAAAACACACTCAAGCGCTTGTTTTTCCATCATACAATAATAAAGTATTAGGGTTGAATCTTTCATACAGATTTTGATTTATTCAAGCGTCGTTTTTTTGTAATTTGAAAGATATTCAAGATCCAATCTTTAATAATTATTCAAATTACTTGTTAACAATAAATTACAACTAGAAAATTACTGAATTACAATGCAAAATTTTGCTCATTAGCTTTAGATGTTCAGGCATTTTTTCAAATAACAGAATTGCAGACACTTTAACAGCGCGTAAAGCAGGCGGCATTACTGTATTTTTCTGCTGCGCCTGGCTGTTAACAGATAATTACTTAATATTTCAACACTTCTTGAATTTTTTAGATGTAGAATACATTTAATAAAAAGCGCCGCACAGCACAAAAGTATTTTACAGAAGTCGGTTTTTGGGTAATTGCGGTTCTCCTGCATAAGAAACAGTAAAGACGCGGCATGCCGCGTCTTTACTGTTTCTTACAGGATGCCTAAAGGCGTCCAATATTGATAACCAAGTACTGTTTAATTCGGAGATAATTATCAGACAATACTGTTTTGCTGATTTACGGGAAAATTTCTAATGCTGTCTTCAAAAGCGCTTAATGCCGCCTTGGCGCCTTCGCCCATGGAAATTATAATCTGCTTATATGGAATGTTTGTAACGTCTCCGGCGGCATAAATTCCCTGCCGGCTTGTACGGCAAT
>JAIRZQ010000075.1 GCA_031267135.1 Prevotellaceae bacterium | reverse complement strand
TCGAAATGTCCGCGTATGGAATAAATTTCATGCAAAACGGCAAAACGCTCATGTGTTTTTCTATAACCCTTACGCTCAAGATAAGATGTAAAAATATGCATTACCGAATCTTTTTCCTTGCTGTGCTTCATAATTTGATTTTTATTTGTTTTACGTGTCGAACCTGTGCAGGCGCCGTACATCTTCCATTCCTTTTATTCCTGATATTTTTCTGATAAGATTTTCCAAATCGTCTGTGCTGTGAACGTACAGCTCTATTGTGCCTTCAAATATTCCATCGTGGCTTTCTACGTTCATTTTTCGCATGTTTACGTTCATTTCGCCCGTAATTATTCGCGTAGTATCATTCAAAATTCCTATTCTGTCTATGCCTCTCATGGTAATAAATGCAAGAAACGACAGGATTTTATGAGTAGTCCACTTTACTTTAATAATTTTATCGCCGTGTTCAGCTGCAAGTTTGTTGGCTTCCGGACATTCTTGACGGTGTACCACAACTTTTCCATCGCTTATTTCAAAGCCGATAATATTGTCGCCCGGTATTGGATTACAGCAAGTTGCCGCTTTATATGTAAGTTTTTTTTCAACAGTTTCTTTCAGCAGGAATGGTTTTTTCTTATCTATTTTGGCTACAGGTTCGGTTACTGCTTCATTTGAATTTTCGGTTTCAAATTCATCTTTTTTTACAGTTTTTTTTGTACCGGGAATTATTTTTTTTATCAAATCAAAACCCCAGTATATGGCGGATTTTTGAGGAGGATTTTCTTTCAACTGCTTTTCAAAATCGTCGAGTTGGATGATTCCCGAACCTGCCTTGCTGTACAGTTCACGTTTAGTTGCTACGCCGTAAGCGGCGCATAATTTGGTAAAAACTCTTGATTGCGGTTCTACATTAAACTCTGCCAGTTTGTTTTTTATAAGTTCTTTCCCATGATCTATATGACCCTGTACTTCGGCTTTCAATGCTGTTTCGATGCGTACTTTTGTTCGAGGCAGTTTTGCATATTCAAGCCATTCGCGTACCGGTTTTGCATTTTCGGCTGTAAGTACTTCTACCTGATCGCCGTTGTTAAGAACATAACTCAACGAAACAAGCTTGTGGTTTACTTTTGCTCCTATTGCTCTGTCGCCGATTCGCGAATGAATAGTATAGGCAAAATCAATAACCGTTACGCCTTTCGGCAACATGACTGCCTTGCCTCGCGGAGTGAACAAAGTTATTTCGGATGAATACATGTTGAACCTGAATTGGTCTAAATATTCTACTGCATTGGTTTCAGGATTTATAAGCACATCGCGAATTTTAGCAAGCCACCTGTCGAGTTCTTCTTCTTGAGCCGTGTCGTCTTTGTAGCGCCAGTGAGCTGCAAATCCGCGTTCTGCTATTTCTTCCATTCTTTTTGTCCGAATCTGTACTTCAACCCATACGCCGAAAGCCATCACAGTACAATGTAAAGCTTCGTAGCCATTTGTTTTCGGCGTACTTATCCAATCGCGCAAGCGTTCATTTTTCGATTGGTAGCTTTCGGTAATAATTGAATAAATATGCCAGCATTGAGTTCGTTCGGGAACAAGATAGGTAGGCTCAAATATTATTCTAACTGCAAACAAATCATATATTTCTTCAAAATTAACGGATTTGTTGCGCATTTTATTCCAGACGGAATACACAGACTTGGTGCGCGCGCTTGTATTGAATTTTATATTGCTTTCTTTCAGTTTTTTTTCTATCGGTTCAATAAACCTGTCGAAAAAATTTTGTCGTCCTGCTTCGGTAGCGTTAATTTTTTCCGCTATTTCGTTAAATTCTTCAGACGATAAATATTTAAGGCTTAAATCTTCGAGTTCGCTTTTTATTTCAAAAAATCCAAGACGATAGGCAAGCGGAGCAAAAAGGAAAAGAGTCTCGTTGGATATTTTCTGCTGTTTTTCGACAGGCATCGCATCGAGAGTACGCATATTGTGAAGACGGTCGGCAATTTTTATAATTATAACCCGAATATCGTCATTCATTGTCAATAATATTCGTTTAAAGTTTTCTGCCTGTCCCGATTTATCCTTGTCGAAAGCGACATCAATTTTTGTGAGACCGTCAACAATGTAAGATATTGTTTCGCCAAAAACGCTTTTTACAAGGTCGACTGTAAAATTCGGATTATCTTCGACAACATCGTGCATAAGCGCCGCGCATATTGATTTATAGCCAAGACCTATTTCCTGTACAACTATTTTTGCAACGGCAACAGGATGCAATATGTACGGAACTCCCGAGCGGCGCTTTATTCCCCTGTGCGCTTCGTTGGCTATTTCGAAAGCTTTGTTTATAAGAGCAATACCTTCTTCATTAGTATTTTTGCGGCACAATTTTATGAGTTCTTCAAATTCGCGCCGTATAAGCATTTCATCATATGTCTGAAGTTCGCTCATAACGTTTATTGATAAATTAAAGTTACAGTACCTTTTTGTTCAAATACCTGATCTGAATTTTTAAATATAATTTTCACATAATACAGATAAGTATCTTCCGGAAGTATATTGCCTTTTGGCGATGCTCCGTTCCAGACATGTTTGCTTGAAACCGGCGTATCCATTGGTTTTGTCGTTTCAAATATTACATTATTCCAGCGATTGAATATTATCATGCGATATTCATAGTCGCTTTCATTACCGCCGACTACAGGCGCAAACTGATTTCTTTGGCGATCGGTTTCAATATTGTTTGTAAACGTACTTGTCGGATCTATTGCATTTGGCATTGTTACAGGCTTGTAAAGGCTTATGCAATACCTGCGCGAAATACTCGCATAATTCGTAAGTCTGTCAATAGCCTCAATTTTATAACAGAAATCGTATATGTTATTATTAAAATCATATTGAACATCCATGTCTGTGAATTGCTGATTGTGCAAAGTCAGCCAGAACAAGCCGTTTCGATATAAATAATATATGGAATCGATGAGAAAGCTGTTCCATGATACTTCAATGTTTTGATTTACATATTTCACATTCAAAATTATACTGTTGAGCGTATCGCTTATTACAGCAGGCGTTTCATTGCAATACGCAATATTGTTGAACGCCGTTACTCTGTAAAAATATTGTGTGTTTGCATTGCATGTATTGTCATCGTAAACAGCAGTATTTTTATCCGAAAATATATGTATTGCCGCGAAAGCGCTGTCAAGGCTTGTACAGCGCTCGATCTGAAACTTGTTCATTTGCGTAGAGTTTTCGATTTCGAAGTGAAGGTGATTGTGAGTATCGAATGATACCAGCGAGTCCAGCTTTATGTACTTCGGCGCAACAGGAATGTCGCTTCCCGTAACAGTTTCTTCACGCACATTCGAATAGCTTATTTCGCCGTTGGGCAAGTATATTTTCAGGCAAAACAAATAATTTTGATTTACAATCATTCTGAAACTGACAGCCGTATCGCTTGTAACAGGGCTGAGCGCATCGGCATTCAGCAGGTTAAACGGCGAACCGGCAGGCGCAATATAACCTATAATTTGACAGGTTACCGAATCGTTGAATTTTTTGTCTGATGGTCTGATTTCAAATGCATCTCTGTAAGATGTCTTATATGGACTCCACGACACGTTTGCCGACATTTCGCACGGTTCGTAATGCGCTATGGCGTTCAGAAATACGGAGTGATGATTTTCGGAATGTTCGTTGCCTGATGGTCCTGATTTGGTTGTCATTCTGTAAATTTGCGGACGGATGTTAGCTCCTGCATTTATGTCGGTATAGCTTGTCGTTCCCGCTGGAACAAGCACCAGCAAATAAAACTGCTGCATGGCATAATCATATTTGTATATTTCATATCCGGTTGTTGTACAAAGATTTTCGGGATTCTCGTGCCACTTGATTATTACATCGCCATCGGTGGTATTGGGAACAACAGTTACACTTTCGATTATCGGCGGCGGCGGAAAACACTGCGAACTGGCAACTGCTGTTTTCACAGTCATCAGCATCAATGTTAGAAGAATCCTCATTATATTTTTCATTTTAGCGTCTCCCTGATATTACTGTTGTAAATGTATCAGTATCTAAATATCTGTTTGCCAGGTCAAGTATTCTGTCCGGCGTTATTTTCAACACTTCATCCAGCATTTTTTCAATATATTCGAAATTTGCATTTATTTGCAGTACATCTATACATACGTCGGCAATTTTCCATACTCCATCAATTGAGCGAAGAATATTACCTGTTATATAATTTTTCACCAAAGATAATTCATCTTTTGCGATTTTTTGCTGTTGAAGGCGTAAAATTTCATTTTTTATTTCTTCCAGTGTCAGTTTCACATATTTGTCGCCAACTTCGGCTGAAATTGCAAAATAGCCTGAATCTTTCATGCACGCTATATTTGAATATATTCCATAAGTGTATCCTTTTTCTTCGCGAATATTTTTCATAAGACGCGACCCGAAATATCCTCCAAGAACAGTATTAACAAAAAACATACCGTAATAATCGCTATGACTTTTGTTGAACAGTACTTTTCCGATACTGATTGCCGACTGTACTCCATCGTTTTTGGGTACGAGAATTGTTTTTTCAGGCGAACCAATGATTTTCTGCTGTATGTCTTTCGCTTTCGCTGCTTTTCCCCATGCTGCATTTCCGAAAAAATCGGATATTGTTTTTATTTCTTTATCAGAAATTTTTCCCGATACAACAATGAACGCATTTTTGCTTGAATAATGCTGTTCGTAAAATTCTTTCAGAATATTAGAGTTTAATTTATCGTAATCATCGGGCTGCGCAAACGAGCCATAATAATGATTTTCGCCAAACAGTGCAGATACAAGCGTTTCGCGAGCAATTACAGCAACTTTCTCGCGTTCGATAATAAGCTGATGTTTATGATTTTGCTTGTAAACATCCAGTTCTTTTTCGGGAAATACAGGATATTTTATAATTTGCCCGGCTATTTCCATCACTTTTTCAAAATGCCGCGTAAGCGAATAAAACGTTATACACGACCAGTCTCTGTCAATATCAACATCTACGGATGCTCCGTAGAAATCAAGTTGTTCGGCTATTTCTTCCGAGCCGTATTTTTCTGTTCCTTCGGTTAACATGTTCAATGTCGCGCCTGCAACAAGAAATTGCTGCTGATAACGTGTTCCGGCATTGAATACAATGCTGAAACGCAAAACATCGACTGTTCCTGTGTTTATTGCAGAAAGATGCAATCCATTTTGCAGGTTGACGCTGTTTACGGCAGGCAATGATATTTTGCACGGTAATTTAAATTTCGGTGCAACAGTTCTGTTTAATTTCAAAATATCGCTCATTTATTCACAGTCATAAGATTATTTTACTTTACGCTTTTATAATAAAGCGTAGAACATTTTTCATCATTAAATATATTTTCCGATACTTTCATAATGTCATCAGCTGTAATTGCTCTGTAATAATCAAGTTCCTCATTTATCAAGTCAATATTGCCGAGCATTTCGTAATACCCGAGCATCATTGCCTTGTTCAGGATGTCTGTTTCGGAATATACATGAGATGCCTCTGCCTTGTTTTTAACCTTTTCGAGCTCATATCCGCTTATCTTTTCAGTTCTCATTTTTCTTATTTCGCTTTCGATAGCCGCTTCTGCCTTTTTTATATCAACGTTAGGAAGTAAACTTGCCGATATGGTAAGCAAGCCTTCGTCGATATCGCCCGAAATAAACGCATTTGCACTTGCAAACAAATTGGCGTTCTTTACAAGATTTACATACAAACGCGACGATTTTCCGCTCGCAAAAATATCGGTAAGCAAATCGCAAACATAATAATCGGGATTTTCGCGGCGGAACATTTTATAGGATTTATAAATGCACGTTAGCGGCACTTTGCGCTCAACAGTAAGCGAGCGAGGTTCCATCTGCTTCGGTTCTTGAGGAAGTTTGCAGTTTGCAGCAGGTCGGGCAGGAATTTCTCCGAACCATTTTTCAACAAGTCTGTAAATTTTTTCATATTCCATATCGGCAACTATGCTGACAATTGCATTGCACGGCGAATAATGCAAATCAAAAAAGCATTTTGCATCATTGAGAGTCGCATTTTTTATATGTTCAATATTTTTTCCTATTGTAGCCCATCTGTAAGGATGAACCTTATATGCCAACGGTCGCAACAGTAGCCATACATCGCCGTATGGCTGATTCAAGTATCGCTGATTAAATTCTTCGACAACAACGCTGCGCTGCGTATCAAGATTATGTTGAGTAATATTTGGATACAGCATTCTGTCAGATTCTGCCCAAAGCGCTGTTTCGATATTTTCTTTAGGCAGTGTTATATAATAATTTGTATAATCATTGCACGTGAAAGCGTTACTTTCGCCGCCTGCAACCTGTAGTTCACCATCAAACGACTTTATATTTTTCGATCCGCTGAACATAAGATGTTCAAACAGATGAGCAAAGCCTGTCTTTTGAGGATTTTCGTTGCGTGCGCCAACTCTGTAAAGCACATTAACAGATGCAACAGTACTTGACCTGTCGCGATGCACAAGTAATGTCAATCCGTTTTTCAGTATAAATTTTTTATATTCAATCATAAAACAAAGATATAAATTTTATTCGACAGACTGTCGTATTTTTTATATTTTGTCATATTAGCGTTTCGAATGAATGAATGATAGAACATCTTCCGGAAAGGGTTAGTAAAGCCGATATTGGGATGCAAAGAATATTTATTCCTTATCTCTAAAAATCATATTATCATAATTTGCTGATTTTAGACAAAGGTACAAAATCACTGAAAAGAAACATACCTTTTTAAGGAACAACTATTTAAAATTCACTCGCATACAGTCAGTTTTTCCGGTTTACATGAAACCAAACACAAAACAAAAACAGCGTATAATATTTTATATTTTCTCAACACCATGCAAACCCTTTTCATACAGTCTGATTTATAATGACTTAATGCAACCATCACTTACATACGTATGTAGCCATCGCTTACTACCGTATGTAACCATCTGCTACTACCGTATGTAGCTACCCATTACATACGTATGTAACCATCACTTACTACCGTATGTAGTCATCGCTTACATACGTATGTAGTT
>JAIRZQ010000073.1 GCA_031267135.1 Prevotellaceae bacterium | reverse complement strand
TGCTTGACCAAATTTTTGCTTTGACAGTGAGGACACTGAATTGACATCGTGTGTATCATTGTATATGTTTTTTTACTGCAAAGATACTAATTTATTCTGATAATTTAAGACACTACCCATGAATTTACTTATCGCTTATTCAATGCCTTATCAATAATGATGCATCGTTTTGCGGACAGTTTTTTATTGAATAGAAGAATATGAAGATTCCATGTGATTTTTCCGCAAAGTATTCCGAACAATGCACCGCAAAGCACATCTCCGAAAAAATGCACGCCAAGGTAAATACGCGAATAACTGTAAACAAATGCCCATAAAAAAATCATTATTGAAACGTATTTGTTTCTCAAACTTGCATGAACAAATGTTGCTACAGTGAAACTTGTTGCCGCATGAGACGACATAAAACTAAACGATTTTTCACAATATCCTTTTACGAGATGTATGATATTCTGTAATTCTGCCGTATTGCACGGACGCAACCGCGCAACAGACGGTTTGATAACTGCGGCAATCACAACGCCGACAATGATTGCTGCAAGAACCAGAAGTAAAACATCTTTCCGGCACTGTTGCTTCTTAATCGCAACAAATGCAAGAATAACGACCGTATAAACCACGCACGAACAGTATAAACGCGTTATGTGAAACATTAAAAAATCAAGCATTCCGCAATGCAAACCGTTTATGAACATGCTTATTTCAGCATCAATATTTTCAATAAAATCAAGCATTTTTTAATGATATGAAATCACAGAACAACAATTATCCAATATTTGTGTTTAGCTGTTGTGTTAATAAAATTTTTATTTGTTCAATTCGTTCCACAGTAAATCTTTAAGTTCGGTAATACCTTTGCCCGCAACCGATGAAATAAATATGAACGGAATATCAGGTAAATTTTTTCTTAATTCGACTGTAAGCTCGCTGTCGAGCATGTCGCTTTTTGTTATCGCAAGCGCTCGTTTTTTATCAAGCAGTTCGGGGTTATACTGCTTCAATTCGTTAATCAGGATTTTATATTCACTGTTAATATCATCGCTGTCGGCAGGAATCATAAAAAGCAGCATCGAATTACGTTCAATATGCCGCAGAAAACGCAAACCAAGACCTTTACCTTCGTGCGCCCCTTCAATAATTCCGGGAATATCTGCCATAACAAACGATTTTCCATCGCGGTATGACACTATTCCCAAATTAGGTTCGAGAGTGGTGAAAGCATAGTCGGCAATTTTAGGCTTTGCAGCCGATATTACCGACAGCAGTGTTGATTTTCCTGCGTTAGGAAATCCGACCAAACCTACATCTGCCAGCAGTTTAAGTTCGAGTATATACCATCCTTCCGTGCCTGTTTCACCCGGCTGAGCGTAGCGTGGCGTTTGGTTTGTAGCCGATTTGAAAAATGCATTTCCCATTCCGCCGCGTCCGCCTTTAAGCAAGATTTTCTGTTCTTCATCTTCTGTTATTTCGCACAGTATTTCCAGTGTTTCCGCATTTTTTGCGACAGTTCCAAGCGGAACATCAATGATTATATCTTTCCCGTTTGCACCTGTACTCAAAGCGCCGCTTCCGTTTTCGCCGTCTTCGGCAATGACGTGTCGTTGAAACCGCAAGTGTATCAACGTCCAGTATTGTTTGTTACCCTGCAGGATAATATTACCGCCATTGCCACCGTTGCCGCCGTCGGGTCCGCCTTTTGCAACATATTTTTCCCGATGCAAATGTACCGAACCGCTACCGCCGTTACCCGAACGCAAAAACATTTTTACATAATCTACAAAATTGGACTGTGGCATGGATATTTTATGTTAAATAATTTATTATATAAATAATTAGAATGTATTTAAATTTAAGAAAATTAAATATAAACATTTGAATTTTAGTTGATCCGCTGATAGTTATTGTGTCTTTATAATTATTAATCATATAATTTTAAAAATGACAACAAAGCAAATTATTCAACCAACCTGACTGAAAAACAATGCGAAATTATAAAAAATGTTTGAGAAGCACAAACCGGCAGACGAAATAACAGGGTCAATGCATTTAAAATCTTTGAGCAAATTGAGAAAAAATCATTTTTTTCAAATCAAGACTAACAAGCACCCAAGAAAATTGCTTAATTTTGAGGCGACTATAGAAAGGCTTTATAAAAAAGTTGCATTTATAACTTGAATCTGCGAAACACAATAATATTTGCTGTCTTTAATAATATCCGTAAATTTTTATATCTTTGTACTTTTGAACTTGCTTACAACAGATTTGTTATGACACAAAAAAAATCAAAAATATCAGGCGATAGCCGTGCAAAAGGAATATGGTCAAATGTTTACATGCGTAATATTATATATGCCATATTAGTTTTTATTGCAATAATATTTGCTTCAAAATGGTTTTTGAGCTGTTTTACACGTCACGGCGAAAGTATTCTTGCTCCCGATTTCAAAGGGATGTACATTGAAGATGCCAAACAGCTGGCAGATGATAACAATATCAGAATAGAAATCAGCGATTCGTTATTTGTATTGAGTTCACTTTCGGGAACCGTACTGGAGCAACATCCAAAAGCAAATGCTCAGGTCAAAAAAAATCGAATGATTTACCTTACCATAAATTGCATAACGCCTAAAAAAGTCGAAGTTCCGGATGTTGTGGGATATTCTTTGCGTCAGGCAGCGGCAGTGCTTGGAAGCAAAGGTATAAAAATAGGTAAAATAACCTACAAGCCTGACATTGCAATGAACAATGTAATCGGTCAAATAAGCATGGATGTTCAGACAAAACACTTTGTAACCAACGAAGACGGTGTCAACGCTACGGTATTTTTCGGCGACGAAATAGAATTGATTGTCGGCTTGGGTAATAATCCCGACGACTGTTATACTTACGTCCCAAATATTGTTGGCAAAAATATTAACGAAGCAAAAAACATTTTAATAGAATCATATTTGAACGTGGGTAAAGTCGTTTACGATTCTACAGTAAAAACAGCGGAAGAAAAACGCGATGCAATTGTAAAAAACCAGTATCCGAGCGAAAACGGAAATATTCAACGTCCGCTTGGCGATAAGGTAGATATTACTTTAACTATTAAAAAATAAAAGATATGAAAATTTTGAAAACATTATTGATAATAACAGTATTGCTGCTTACAAGGCTTGCAAATGTTAACGCACAGGAACTGTTAATCGGACTACAAGAAAATCCTGCAGTTAAAAAAGTTGCAAAAAAACGTTCAAATTTAATGCGACCGCAAAGCCTCATTATAAGGGAATTGCCGTTTATAGACGATTTCTCGAAAAATACGGGATTTATTCCCGACCAGACCAAATGGCAGGGAACAAGTGTTTATATTAATGATTCGTATGGCATTAATGCTCCGAGTATTGGCGTTGCTACTTTCGACGCAATTAACAGTAAAGGCGAACTGAACGATGTCGGATACATATATTCATCTCCGTCGGATACGCTTCTGTCGCAGCCGATAAACCTTGTGTATCCTAACGATTCAATCTATCTGACCTTTTATTTTCAAGCAGGCGGATATGGCGATTTGCCCGAAAATCGTGATTCTCTTATTCTTCAGTTTTCGCCCAATGGAAACGACTGGAATACGGTATGGAAAGCATTTCCATCGACTGTAGATTCAACAATGACTGAAATTTATTATCGCAACGGAGAAACATCAACATATCTTCGGCGAGTGGATTCTCTCCAAAAATATTTTTTCAAGGCTCACGTAAAAGTTGACAAACCGGAATATCTGACCAACAGTTTTCGTTTCAGGTTTATAAATTATGCAAGCATTTCAATAAACAGTTTTACTCCCGGACGGGCAAGCAATGCCGACCATTGGAACCTTGACTTTGTGTATCTCGACAGAGGAATAACAGCGCTTGACACGCTTATCAAAGATGTTGCAATTATGGTTCCGCAACAGCCGCTGACAACTGTTTATGAAGAGATTCCGTGGCGACACTACAATTCGGATGCCCGCGCAAAACTGTTCGGAGACGAAATGTCAATAAGTCTGACTTACAATAATCTGGGATGGGGAACCAGAAATGTTGCCCGACACTTTGCAATTACTCCGATGTTTGGCAATGGCGAAATTCTTGAATTTTCGGGAGGAGTGGAAAATATTCATGACTTTGAAACATTTAGCAGCAGATTTACTGTTTCCGATTATGATTTTTATTCCGATACCGACAGTGCAGAATTTGAGATAAAGTCATACCTTACAATCGACAATGATCCTGCGCGTGCCGATTACAGATACAACGATACGATTATTTATTATCACAAATTTTATGACAGTTACGCCTACGATGATGGAACGGCAGAAAACGGTTACGGGCTTTTTGGCGTAGGTTCGGCAGCGGGAAAAGTAGCAGTACAGTTTTACTGTTTTGCAAGCGATTCGCTGCGAGGTGTTTACATGTATTTTAATCACACCATTGGTGATATAAACGAAAACAATAAATTCAGGCTTACCGTTTGGCGCGATGATAATGGCGTTCCGGGCGAAATATTATATACGCAAAACGCAACAAAACCAACATATTCTGACAGTTTAAACCAATTTATTGCATATAAATTTACCAATCCGATATTTATAGGACGCAGAACAACTTTTTATGTAGGATGGATGCAAACAAACGATGACTTTATAAATCTCGGCTTCGACCGTAACAGAAATCATCAGGATAAGGTTTTTTACAATCTGTTAAATTTGTGGGAACCAAGTATATATGAAGGTTCACCAATGATTCGTCCAATATTTTCACCATCAGAACGATTTCCTTTAAATCCTGTTTTGCCACCCGAAAATTCTGCTTCGAGAATATCGGGAGTTGTGCTTGCACCAAATCCATCAGCCGACTACATACGCATGAATTGGGCTGACGATGCCGATAATATTACTGCAAAACGCATTGAAATATACGATATAAGCGGACGATTGATTAAAATTGAAAACAGCGACAATAATATTATCCGAGTTTCGGATTTGCAGGCAGGAACATATATTGTGCGTATTTACGATGGGAAAAAAATTAAGGAAACAAAAAAGATAATCGTAGCAAAGTAAAATGTCGGACGAAAATAATGTGATAAACGAAGAGCAGAACGAACTTTATGAACATTATTCGTTTATGGTTGATAAAGGGCAGTCGTCTGTTCGGATTGACAGATATGTAACAGATAAAATTGAAGGCGCATCGCGCAACAGAATACAGAATGCAGCCGATTCGGGCTGTATTTTGGTAAACGGAGCATCAAAAAAATGTAACTACAAGATAAAACCTCTTGATAAAATATCAATAGTAATGCCTTATGAAAGGCGCGGCGTAGAAATAATTCCCGAAAATATTCCTCTTGATATTTTATACGAGGATGACGATTTGCTTGTAATAAATAAAGCATCAGGAATGGTAGTGCATCCCGGACACGGAAATTATTCGGGAACGCTGGTAAATGCTCTTGCCGGTTATCTGCATGATAATGAAAACGTGAATCTCGAAGACGAGCGGGCGGGTTTGCTTGTACACCGTATCGACAAGGATACTTCCGGAGTAATTGTTGTCGCCAAGAAACTTGATGCTTTAAAAGATCTGGCGCAACAATTTTTCAATCATACCGTGCAACGCCGGTATTTTGCCCTGGTTTGGGGACGGTTTGAAAACGGGGAAGGAACAATCACAGGAAATATTGCACGAAGCACAAGCGACAGGTTGCGCTTTAAGGTTTACGCCGACGAAGCTACGGGAAAACATGCTGTAACGCACTACAAAATTGTCGAAGATTTGGGTTATGTATCATTGATAGAATGTAAACTGGAAACAGGCAGAACTCATCAAATCCGAGTGCACTTATCACATATCGGGCATCCTCTTTTTAACGACGGGCGCTATGGAGGCGACAAAATACTGTACGGTACCACATTTACAAAATATAAACAGTTCATAACAAACTGTTTTTCTCTTGTGCCGCATCATGCTTTACACGCAGCAATGCTTGGCTTTGTGCATCCTGCAACAAAAAAAGAAATGCAGTTTGAAGTTCCAATGCCCGCAAACATGCAAATGCTGATTGACAAATGGCGCAAGTACATATCAAACAGGGAAACAGAATAACAAACGTTTTTTGTTTATTTACTATTTTCACATTTACTACTGCTTTGAAATGTGGCGCGTTTCTACAGTGGACTGATTTGTGTCAAAACAAATCAGCAATCTATAATAAAGTTATTTTTTGGAACAGCTGTATGTCAATATAAAGCGGTAAGTTGTTTAAAATTTATAAACAAAACCAAAGGCAGCATGTTTTTTGTTTATAACCGGAACTATTACCAGATTTTTGTTTTTCCTTTCCAGCCTTAACAGTTTATTCCACGCAGGTAAAAGCAAATAGCTTAATTCCACGCTTGCTATTCCGATACCTGCACCTGTAATTACATCGCTAAGCCAGTGTTTGTTGTTGAGTATCCGCATGCTTCCTGTTGCCAATGCCACGCCGTTCTTCAAGCCTTTTATCTTTATGTTTAATTGTATTGTTCCGGTAAGTTTGTCCGAAATTATGGGCGAAACTCCATGCGGATACTTTACATTTGAATACAACAATTTGATATTATATAAATTCTAAAAATTAATTACACATATATTTTTCAACAAATAATTAGCTGTAAGACAGCAGGAAAATAGCTGCCAGAATTTGGCTCTTCGTTCTTTGAGAGAATGTAAATAGTG
>JAIRZQ010000056.1 GCA_031267135.1 Prevotellaceae bacterium | reverse complement strand
GCCGATTCGCTGGGCACTACGTTCTATTCCGGCGTGGGCGGCCAGGTCGATTTCACCTACGGCGCTTCGCTGTCGGAAAAAGGCAAGGCCATTATTGCCATGCCGTCGGTGACCAATAAGGGGCTGAGTAAAATTGCCCCGGTGCTCACTTCCGGCGCCGGCGTGGTGACTACCCGCAACCACATCCACTGGTTTGTGACCGAATACGGCGCGGTGAACCTTTACGGAAAAGCCTTGCAGGAGCGAGCCAAGTTAATTATCAGCGTGGCACACCCCAACCACCGCGAGGCGCTCGACAAGGCGGCGTTTGAACGCTTCGGCCCGCACTTCCATTTCAAACCGTGACGGCGCCCGTGTTATAATTTGACTTGGCAGGTCAAACTAAATTTGTTTTTCCTTCCGAGTACAAAGTAAAACAATTATTTCTGAATATCCGCAAATTTTGGCTAACAAATTATAGATTTATACCTGAGCATTCTCAAAGAATAAATATAATTTTTTGATTGTAAAATCATTGTGGAAATATTAAATTATTATTAAACTGTGATTGAGCCTTTTTTCTATTGTATATTGATGCCCTGTGGGCAATAACTAACCGATCTTATCCCAAATTCGGGTTTTAAAATAAAACTTACTCTTTTTCTATCCCTGAAAATCGTACTTAATCTATTATAAAAAACATAATTATCGGTTTTATATAAAAAAAAATTCAACTCCTTTT
Organism: Prevotellaceae bacterium; assembly: GCA_031267135.1. GTDB lineage: Bacteria > Bacteroidota > Bacteroidia > Bacteroidales > UBA932 > JAIRKV01. Next base: position 1,871 of record JAIRZQ010000056.1, on the reverse strand, counting down.
TCATACTTTATTAACTACATATACTCCCAAAGGGTGTATTTTACAGGATGATCCGAAAATTTAGTTTGACCTGCCAAGTCAAACAAGGAAATTAGTTACAGATTTTAAAATTGATGCTTACAACTCGAATTTTATGACGCAGACGCCCACAGATATTTTCGGCCACGGCTTAAAATATTTCCTGTCTGCACAGAAAGACTTCTCCGAGAGCCTACTATAGTGATATAAACAAACAGGTTCGCAACAATGGTTCTTGGAGAAAAGGAAGCTGCCCTATACGAGCGGCTTTCTACTTTTTATCACCTGAACAATGATTAATGATTATACTTCGCGCGGGGCGCGGGTGTTGCGGGCGACTGCATTTTCGGGGTAATTTTCCCAAGTTAGGTTAACAGCCATTTAGTTGCGTTGCACTGTACAATTCCGTTGTAGGTTGGCTCTTCCGGGTCAAGACAAATAACGGTTTTCGGGTGGTGGTTTTTCAGTTTCATAAATGCCGAAAGCTCCCGCTCGCGAGTGCTTTCTTCGCGCATTGTAAGGCAAACCTGATAATAATGCGTGTAACCGTTTGAGTCTTTCGCCACAAAGTCAATTTCGTGGGCGGCATTTTTACCAATCCAAACGCTGTTTTTACGTCGCAAAAGTTCAAAATAAACCACATTTTCGAGAACATGTCCCAAATCTGAAAGATTTTCCCGCCCCAAAAGAACATTACGAAAGCCGGTATCAACGATATATTCCTTGCCTTGCGTTTTCAGCATTTTCTTGCCTTTCAAATCAAAACGCCGGGTGTGATAAAACAGATAGCTTTTATTGAGTATTGAGATATAGCGATTTATGGTTTTATCGTCAATATTGTCTTTTGTATGAATGAAGTAATCGGCTATGCTGCTTGCAGAAACAGGACTGCCTACAGAATCAGATAAAAACCGCACAAGATTTTCAAATGCCACCTCGTTATAAATCGCGTTGCGTGGCTTTATATCCTTTTCTAAAATCGTGGAATACAATCCCTTCAAATAGTTCTCGTAAACGGAATGGCTGATATTTAACAATTCCAACGCTTGCGGAAAACCGCCTGTCTGCAAATAATTGACTAAATTTGCGTCTGTTGGATTTTCAATATTTTGATAGTCAACATATTCTGAAAACGAAAAAGGATACATTTCTATTGTAATTGCCCGTCCTGTGAGAATAGTCGCCAATTCGCTTGATAGGAGATAGGCATTGCTGCCGGTGGCATACAAATCAACATTTTTCAAGATATGCAATCCGTTGAGCAGACGTTCAAAATTGTCAAGCATTTGAATTTCGTCAAGGAAAATATAATTCATTCCCTTGCTCGAAAGCGAGTTTTTTATGTGAAAATAAAAATCGCGCCAATGTTCAAAGTTCGTGTTTTCAGGCTCTTCAAGGTTATAATGTTGAATGTTGTCAGCCGAAACGCCCACAGACAACAATTCATCTTTGAATTGCTCAAGCAAGGTGGATTTCCCACAGCGCCGTACTCCCGCCACAATTTTAATTATCTGAACATCTTTCAGTTCTCTCATTTGCGATAAATAGGTCTCTCTTTTTACCATAATAAAATTCCGAAAACTTTTAGTTTTTGATTACTTTTCGGAAATGCAAAATTACAAAAAAAATTTGATGGCGGTGCTTTGATTCTTCCGTCGTGCAAAAAAGGCGCCGCCGGTTTCCCGGCAGCGCCCTTTCGTGCTTTAACTGTATGTGAATGTCAACAGTTACTGTTTGTCCCACCAAACCCGCGAGGTCATGCGGTCGCCGTCGGAAAGGCGGCCTACTGCCTCTAAGTAGTTTGCCGGGTTGCTTTGCGCTTCGCCCGACGGATACGTGAAACGGCGTGGAAT
>JAIRZQ010000018.1 GCA_031267135.1 Prevotellaceae bacterium | reverse complement strand
ATTATTTAATTTCATCATCAGTAAATTTAGCGATATTTCAATCATAAAAGTCGCTTTACTGTAACATTTCGTTTTTCGCTTGAATCGCGCCAAATAATGTCTTATCCTGCTGTTATAACTTTCTATTTTCCGCTTTCGTTTGCAAATGTTTCTCTGAAGGAATAAATTCCGGGTAACTTTTCCAGTGATCGGATGTGAAACAACAGATATTTAACCCTTTTATGTTTTCCCACATCTTCAACCCGGTTTTTGTTGAGCGGTCTCCACAGACAAAAGAGAGATACCGCTTTCCATGTCTATCAACAGCAATCTATATCCAGCAGCAGCTTTTTTTCGACCCACGTAAGTATGCATTTCGTCCAGTTCCACGACTGCTATGCTCTCGTTCCTGCCGGGCAGTTCCAAGTGTCCTTTCCAGTGTTTTACCCACTGATAGACAGTCTCAGTCTTTGTTGATTTGCGATTTTACTGCCATACGTACGCGCCGCAATGATACGCCGCCCGACATTTTTGTGTATCCATCGGGAATACCGAAATACGTAGCTCCGTCCATTTGCACGCGATTGTCAAGCCAGAATTTAAATCCTTTTTCCTTGTTTTCGATAACAAGGATATTGTTTTGCGATTCGGCTTTCAAAGGGAAATGTTCTACTTCCACGCCATATTGGTTATAGCGTGTGTCGTCATCAGGCTCTTCCTGAGCAAAAACAGCAGTATTTGCGCTTGCTATACAAAATAATACTGTTAAAAATACATTTTGAAATTTTTTAATATTTTCCATAAAAATCAAACTTTATTAATTTATGTTGATGTTGTATATATTGATTATATAATTTACTTAAAAAATCACGGTGAATATTTAATACAAAGTTATAAAAAAAAATAAATTTTATATGTTAAATTTTGGTAACAAAACGTAACATACTCATTCATTGAATTATAGTAATGATAGCAGATTGCAAGCAGTGTTAAATTTTGTCGAAAACTCATTTAAACTTTCAAAAAAATCAAAATGAAAACAAAATAATTTCGATTAAGCCGAATACTTTGCCAATATGGCGCACATGACTGCCTGCGTTTTGAAACCGTCAAACTCATGCAGCATCTTAACAAAATAAGTGATTAAAAGATTGAATGATTTAATCAATCGGTACCGTTTTTACTCGAGTATGAAAACCGTTTTTATCAGTAAGCAGAGATAAATTTCACAAACATTACAAACTTTATTAACTTTATGAAACTTTTATTTAATTTTGCCGCCAATTAAATATTTTAAAAATTTGTATGGAACAGTTCGAAAAATTAATTGATAAAATAAGCGCTTGGGTATGGTCTTATCCTTTGCTGGCATTATTGGTTGGCGGCGGTATTTTTTTTCTTGTATATTCGCGATTTTTGCCTTTTCGCTATTTCAATAGAGGCATACAGGTGTTGCGTGGCAAATATGATTCTGAAAATTCAAACGAGAGCGGACAGATAAGTTCGTTTCAGGCGCTGTCAACGGCAATTGCGGCGACTGTAGGATTGGGAAGCATTGCAGGCGTTGCCGTTGCTATTACAATGGGCGGACCGGGTGCGATTTTCTGGATGTGGATTACGGCTATAGCAGGCATGGCAACAAAATTTTTTACATGTTCATTAAGCGTCATGTACAAAGGGAAAGACAGTGCAGGAATATTACAGGGAGGCCCGATGTATTTCATAACGCAAGGACTTGGCAAAAAATGGAAACCATTAGCCGTAATATTCTCCGCCTGCGGCATGGGAGGCTGTCTGTGCCTGTTTCAGGCAAATCAACTGACGGAAATCATCAGCAGCGGATTCCTTGCGCCTGCGGGAATTGAAACAGGCATGAAATCAAACTTCATCATCGGCGTTCTGATATGCGCAATAGTTTCGATAGTAATTTTCGGTGGCATTAAACGGATAGGAAAAGTAGCTGCGGCGATGGTTCCTGCAATGGTGGTAATTTATTTCACAGCTGTTTTGATTATTATGATAAAATACAGTCATAATATAATTCCTACCGTTCAGTTGATTTTTGATGATGCTTTTACGGGCGAAGCCGTTTCGGGAGGCGCTTTGGGAGCATTAATACTGATGGGCGTGCGCAGAGGAGTATTTTGTAACGAAGCAGGAGTCGGAACAGCATCAATGGCGCACGGAGCATCAAAAAATCCTCAACCGATACGCGAAGGTTTGGTGGCAATGATTGAACCGACTATCGACACAATATTAATCTGCACTCTTACTGCCGTATCGGTTTTGGTTACAGGCGTCTGGGAACAGTTTGCCGGCAGCGATGTGAAAGGAATTACAATAACGCTTACCGCATTCGAAACGGCAATACCCTATGCAGGAAAATACATTTTACTTGTAGCGGTTTTGATTTTCGCTTTTTCTACATTATTTACATCATCGTACTACGGTACAAAATGCGCTTCGTTCCTGTTCGGAGTAAAATATGCAAAATATTACAATTATGTTTACGTTTTGACGTTGATTGTTGCAGCGATAGGATCTGTCAAACTTGTAGTGTGCTTCATCGACACAATGTACGGATTAATGGCTTATTGCACAATTATCGGAACTATCGCTCTGTCGCCGAGAATTATGAAAGCGACAAAAGAATATTTCAAAACCAACAAATCCGAATCCGAGTTAGGGATTAAAAAAAATAAATCATAATTTTAAATATACTGATTCATCATGCCCGATAAAAGTATAAGATTGAAAGATGCGATAAAAAATGCCTTTCCAAGCGCTTTGCGTACCGCATGGTGGGTTGTGAAACTTACGGTTGGCGTATCGCTTGCCGTAACAATTCTCGATTATTTGGGCATTGTGAAATGGTTTTCGCAAATAGCCACTCCTGTTTTCACTCACATTGGCTTGACAGGCGAATCGGCATTGGCTTACATTACAGGATATTTTGTAAATATATATTCTGCAATTGCAGTTATTACAACGCTGGATTTAAGTTTTCGCGCCATAACCATCATTGCGGTTATGTGCCTTTGTTCGCACAACATGATTATTGAAACGGCAGTACAGAAAAAAACAGGTTCGTCCGCCCTGCGAATGTTCATTTTGCGAACTCTTGCGGCATTCGTTGCGGCATTCGTTCTTAATCTTGTCTTGCCCGAATCGCAGGCAACAGGTAATAATATCGAACAAATCGCAACAGACGGCAATATTGTTGAAATATTACAGGCATGGGGAATATCGACAATAAAACTTGTAATACGAATGGTTGTTCTTATCGTTTTGCTCACTGTTATGCAGCGCGTATTAAACGAATTGGGAATAGTAAAGATATTGTCAAAAATACTGAGTCCCGTATTGCGTTTATTCGGACTTCCCGTAAAAACATCTTTCCTGTGGATTGTAGCAAATACGCTCGGACTGGCTTACGGGGCAGCAGTAATGATTGAAGAAACCTCACAGGGAAAAATAAATAAAATAGAAGCCGATTTGTTAAATCATCATATTGCTATTTCGCACAGCAGCCTCGAAGATGTATTGCTGTTTGCGGCAATAGGCGCATCGTTATGGTGGATGATAATCATTCGTCTGGCTCTTGCTTTCGTTTCGGTATGGATACGCAGAATAGAATTACATTTCAAACATCAATACCGAATAGGCTTATTCGGAAAGTAACTTATCTCTTTACAGTACATTATACGTGTAAATAACATCTTTCCCGAAAAAAATTTAATAAAAACGCTAACAGTAAAAACTAAAATATCTTAATAGGCTGTCTTAAAAGCCCTTGACATTGTATGGGCGTAGCGAAGATGAGACCCGCAATCATCTAAAAAATCAACGCTTGTTTTTTCAGGGATTTCCGCATTAGAGGGAATGACAGGTTTCTTAAACAGCCTCATCACTTTATTTAATTATTCTTTAAAAAGATCACAAATCATTTATTAATAAATAATTATGAATGAAAATAAGAGGAAAAAATTGAAGGGTTTTAATCAATACAGACATAAAACTTTGTAAATATTAAAAAATCTTATTTTCTCTTCTTTTGCCTTGACGCAAATTAACTCAAAAATCAAGGCTTATACTTCTCGGCGACCCGCTAACGTCTCAACGGCTAACGGAATTAATGTCTTGCTTCGCTTGACGGAATTCCGTTTTAACGCCGTCTGCGCCGAGCAGGTTCCCCGCCTGCGAAGTCTATGCCGTTTTTATTTTCTAATCAACTTTTATTCTTGCGTACAGGTAAATTTTTCAACTACTCAACATGCAGAAAAATTAATAGCACGTTGAGCAGGCGGCGTTCCTGCAAGTCACAGTCGTAAATCGGAGTTGGCGTATAGTGTCGGCTGCTCTTAACCTTTTGGTTAATTTGTGTCAAGGCAAAAGTAACAGGAAAAACATCTTCATTATCTCTTATCTATGAAAAATATACTTGTTAAGAGCAACTAAATAATTAAAAATGAAAATTAATGAATAACAATGCAAGGCTTTATGACATTGGCTTTAGGTGTTTAGACGATTTTTCAAATAACAGGCTTGCAGAATATTTAACAGCGCATCGGGCAGGCGGCATTACTGTTTTTATTAATATATGATATTCTCTTATTACTGCAATTTTGCATGATTATTAACCGGAATTATGCAAAAGTTTTTAACATTTCTTGAATTTTTTTTGTCTTATAATTTAAATTATAAGACAGAAAATTGTAAATGAACGGCAAATTTTTTGCGCAGTACGGCGAGGAATTTATTCAGTACAGCGAAACATTTATTCAGGGCAACAGAAGATTCGTGAAAATAAACGAAAGCTCTGTGAAAGTAAACAGAAGCTTTGTGAAGGTAAACGAGGGCTTCGTTTAAGACGGCAAAGCATTTGTGAATGACAGCAAAAATATTTATAAACAGCATTATATTATTAATAACAGTTTAAAATTCAGTATTATGGAAAAGATTGATTTTATCCCGAGACAGGACAACAAATTTGCCGAATGGCTGCAAACGGTTGTCGCTTATCTTAACGCACATGCAACAGGCTGGCAGATTCCTGCATGCACAGTAACGGAACTTACTGCCCTGCAAAGCGACTTTGCCTCTAAATTCGAAACTGCCGAACATCCCGCCACGCGCACCTCTGTAGCGGTGCTTGCAAAAACCGAAGCCCGCAAGGCAGCAGAAGCAAAAATACGCGAAGTGCTGAAGGCTTATGTAACTTACAATCCCGCCGTTACCGACGAAGACCGCAAGTCGATGGGACTGCCCATTCACAAGACCACGCGCACGCCATCGCCTGTGGCAACCGATGCGCCCGATACTGACATCGATACTTCGGTGATAGGGCGCGTAACGATTCACTTCTATGAAAAGGGCAGCAGGCACAAAAAGGCAAAGCCGACAGGGCAGCACGGCGCCGAAATTTCGTGGGCGTTGCTTGACACTTCGCTTATGCGCTGGGATGAACTGATACACTCGAACATCGATACCAATTCGCCGTTTACGCTCGCGTTTGAACACGACATGCGCAGCAAAACCGTATATTTTGCCCTTCGCTAGGAAAATACGCGCGGCGAAAAGGGACCATGGAGCGAAATCATGAGCGCAATAATTCCGTAGAAGTTGAAAGTTAGAAAGTTGGAAAGAATACAAAACAGAAGGCTTTTTACCTATATTCCGTCTCTACGAGACGATAAATAGACAAAACCTGTCAAAGTTTTGTCTATTATCAACGTAAATAAAAAACACATATAACAAATTAAATTTATACACAATGAAAAAAATTATTTTAGCATGGCTGATTACGGCAACAACTTTTGCCTTTTCAACAACAGTCCTTGCCGATGAAGCTGTAATGCAATCGGCAAAAAACAAAATTATAATTGCAATAGGTACTACCTCTCAAGTTAAAAATCTGGCAATAGACTGGGGAGATGGACATACTTCTGCCATTGGTGATGGAGTAGAGTCATCGGATATTACAGGAGTAAAAGATTTTAGTCACAATTATGCAGATGGGAAAATGCATACCATTACTTTAACCTGTTCAAATATTTCTTATTTGAGTTGCATTTCTAATGAATTAACAAGTTTAAGTGTCAGCAATTGCCCTGATTTGGAATATTTATTTTGTTACGAAAATCAATTAACGAATTTGGATATTAGGAACTGTCCAAATTTATTTAGATTAAACTGTAGCGAAAATCAATTAATGAGTTTGAATATCGGTACTTCTCTATATCAGTTATACTGTTATAAAAATAAATTAACAGATTTACATATTAATACAGATTTTATGTATATATTGTCTTGCGGCGACAATCGTTTAAGGAGTTTGACTTTCAAAAAACCTTGTCATATGCAAAACTCTTTACATTGCAGTAATAATCTATTAACGAATTTGGACATAAGTAATATGCAAATACCATATGTATATTGCAGTAATAATCTGTTAACGAATTTAAATATGAGTAATGCGTCAATACAGGAGTTAGATTGCAGTAATAATGAACTGACAAGCTTGGATGTAGGTATGTTGGTAGGTATGGGTTTGCGTTTGCTTAAACTGAATATAAATGGATGCAGCAAATTGAAAGAATTGATTTGCAATGTTGATAAAATAGAAGTTTCTTCCGAAGGTTGCTATGGTTTATCTATAACTTCTCCGATTCCCGAAGGAACGATAACTGTCAATATGCGAAACAGCAGTGGCGGTAATGTGACTGTAATAACTCCGGAAGGTTTTTCAGACGGATTCCATATAAAAGGAGACAATTTTTACGGCAAAAATTACAAGTTTAAAGTAGTAGGCAAAAAGGCAGGAATAGCGGGCATAGACCGTGTACCTGCATCAGCGTGGGCAGAAAAAGTGGCTGTAATGCCGGGATATGCTTATATTGCACGAAAAGTTGAAACTACTAAGAATAAAGGAAACTCACATACTGTTAGTGTGAAATTTGTACAACTATATGTTATTAGAGAAATTACCAGTGCAGAAAATGAAAATAAAGGTGGCGTCATCGGTGCAGAAGTACAGTATCGTGTTGTTACCTCTACCTATGATTAATGATTAATTTCTCCGTTCAACACAACGACTCGCGGCGGCGCAGCAATTACGAAATCAAACATATCCCTCCGACAATTTCCTGTCGGGGGGGGGATGTTTTTATATTTATTTCTTCATGTTACACATGACATCAATGCAGCATCATTGCCTTTCATGACGGAAAAATTCTGACAGATGGTTCGTAACATCAGTTAATAATATGGATATGCAAATTGAACTCGAAAAATGCAGAAGTTTACCTTAATTTATAATGTCTTTACAAGTTTTTCTTTCATCATTTTCATCCATCGCAAATAACCTGTAACTGCAAGGCACGAATACAAAACATAAAGCGCCGCCGTGATTGGAATTTCCTTATAAATGTACAGGCAGCATGTTACGGCATCAACCACAAGCCATACAAGCCACTGCTCTACATATTTGCGCGAAAGCATCCACATTGCAATAACGCTCAACGAAGTTGTAAATGCATCTGCATACGGCACATTGCTGTTGGTGTATTCGATAAGTATGTATGTTATCACAGCATCAACAACTGCAAATATGCAGGCAAGATACAGCCACCGTTGCAGAGGCGTTCTGCTTATGTTATAAGTTTTTTTGCTTTCGGGTTTATGATTATTCCATACAATCCATCCATAAATTCCCGCCAGAATGTAATAAGCATTCATTCCCATATCTGCGTACAAGCCCTGCTTGAAATAAAGAAATCCATGAACCAGAGGCATGATCATTCCTACAATCCACAGATAAATATTTGCCTTGTATTCAAAATACAGGTACAGCAAACCTAATGCCGCACCTGTTATTTGAAGTATTGTTTTAAGTTCCATTTGTAATATTTATTAAAATTGCATTGATACATTTATCATGAAATTACATGTTGCCTGTGGGAAATATCCCATATAATTCGAGCGATACAGGATATTGCCGTCCGTATCTTTAATATATGAGCTGCCTCCCCAGCCGTTGCTGCAATACTTTTTGCCGAATATGTTATTTACCACAATTCCTAAATTAAACATCCCAAACGATTTTATCTGCAAATTGTAATCAACTCTGATATTATTAATAAAATATGCATCAAGTTTCAAGTCGTCCTGCTTTGAATTTGTAACATACTGCTTGCCTACATAAAACGATTGCAAGGCTGCGCTTAAATTTCCAAACTTGAACGATACAAGCGAATTGACAATAACATCCGGCGAATATGCAATACGAGTCGATGACATATAATTTGCAGTTTGAGTATAAAGCGCATTCCAGTTTTCATCATAATCGTCGAGATATTCGGTATAGTCCTTAATTATGTTTCGACTAAAAGTTGCGTTCACATTCCAATACAGCCGGCTCGTAAATTTCAGTCCAAGCATAAGTTCTATTCCCGACCGATAACTTTTTGCAACATTATCTGTTAACGCTTCGCCTATATCGTTAGTTTCTCCTGTAAGGACGAGCTGATTTTTATAGTTCATGTAATAGAGTGTAGCGCCGGCATTAATCATGTTGCTGCTGAAATTATAGCCTAATTCGCAGTCGTAAAGTTTTTCGGATTTTGGCACAGCATCAAATTTTGCATCGGTAAAGTTATTTCGCGTAGGTTCTTTGTTCGCAACGGCGAGCGACAGATAAGTGCCGCTCTGTTTGTTTATTTGGTAATGAAAGCCGAATTTGGGATTGAAAAAATTATAAGTATTGTCAACGTACAAGCCTTGCATTTTTCCGTTTATCCAGTCCCAATTATCATTTTCGCCGTTTATTGCGTGGGTTATATGGCGATATTGCAAATCGGCATAAAAATTAAGATTTTTGTATATTTCATAGTTTGCCTTAAGAAAAATATTTGCATCCGCCTTATTGGTAGAATTCCGGTAATATTCATGATTTGCATCAAGGTTTCCTATATAATTTTTCACCCAGATTACATTTCCCCAATGATCGCCGACATATTTGTTTATACCGCCGCCAAGCGATGCCGATATTTTTTGCGTTTTATAATTCAGCGAAAAAATACCTCCGAAAAAATCGTTATCCATTTGCTTTTTACGAACAAGATTTGATTTTTCTACAGTTACTTCATCAGTAACGAATGGCTGCAGTCCGTATTCGATGAGGGTTCTGTCGTTTTTGTATTCTTCGTAATAGCCATCGCCTCGCGTATAGTGAAGAGTTATATTGAAATTCCACGTGTCGCTCAAACGTTGATTATATAACAGTTGATAATTATATTGAAGATAATTGTCGGTTTGATTTTCATAAAACCCTGTAACATTTCCGCTTTCATCCTGTATTTCGCCGCAGGGGTTGTATCTCCGATTTATTTTCATTTTTCCGGCATCGATACCATCCCATGCATGATATGTTTCTTCCTTGCCTCCGAAAGTTATAAATTTAATAACTGCGCCATTGCCGTAATATGCACCCTGTGCAAAATACGAACGTAATTTTGACGAGGCTCTGTCTATATATCCATCCGAGCTGATATTCGACAGGCGCGCGCTGAATGAAAAATGATTTTTCAACAGCCCTGTTCCTAATTTCACAATTTCGCGATGCGTATTATACGAGCCTGCCGACAGCGAAACTTTCCCGTAAGGTTCATAACTCAACGATTCCGTTTGCATATTTATGCTTGCTCCAAATGCTCCGGCACCATTCGTAGATGAGCCGACGCCGCGCTGTATCTGAATGTCGGCAAGCGATGACACAAAATCGGGAATATTTACCCAATACACCGCATGACTTTCGGCATCGTTCATTGGAATACTGTTGGCAGTTACATTTATGCGAGTAGGATCAACGCCGCGGATGCGGATGCCTGTTGCGCCTATTCCTGCTCCCGCATCCGAAGTTGCAACAGTTGACGGCATAAGCATAAGTATGAACGGAACATCTTGCCCGTAATTTGAACTTTCAATCTGACTCTTCGTTACAAGCGAATGAGTAACAGGAGTCTTGTTTTCGGCACGTGTAGCAATTACTTGAATTTCATCCAATTCAACAATTCGCGCTGTGTCGTTTTCCTGTGAATATGCCCATGCATGCGCAGAGCAAAACACAAACATTGCAATAACAATCTTTTTCATCTTTTCTATTTTTTTGATTAATACAGAAAAGGGGATTCTTTTCTATCTTCCCTACGTCGGCATTATCCGAATCAGGTAAAATGGGTATAATCTCAGCCCGTAATATTAAGGCACCCCTCAGTTTATTTTTGCAAAGGTAATCAAAAAATGTAATTATGCAAAAGCAGCAGATTTTACGTCAAAAAATACAGTAATATAAAAGAATGAAAACAAGCATGTTATAACAATAGAAAATTCATTGAAGCCAATATTAAAATAAAATATTTTTTATGTTTTTTAAAAAATCAACATTTAGTAATATGTAAAACAATATTTTTGATTATCTTTGCAGCCCTCTTTTAATTGCAAGAGGTCTAAACATAATGTCTAACCCATTAATAAAAACAGAAAAATAAATGGAAGATTATCAAGAAACATCAGCGAATGAGGAACAGTCTGCAGTTGCAGAAGAAACCTCATACAAGCAACAGGAAACAGCCAAAACAGATGAAACTGCTATTGAAACGGAAAAAGCGGCAGATGTAACCGAAACGGTTATTGATACGGAAAAACCTGCTGATACTGTTGCCGGTACAGAAGTAGAAGAACCTGTTTTTGAAACGAAAGAAGAAACAGAAAACAAAATTGAAAGAACTGCCAAGCGAGCAGGTGTAAGTAACGCATCAATTCCTGTTGACCAGTTCGACTGGGATAAACTCGGCGATGAAGATTTGTACGAAAGCAATAAAGTTGAAATTGAAGAAAAATACAATCAAACGCTTTCAAAAGTTGCTGAAAACGAAGTAGTTGAAGGAACTATTGCTGCTATTACAAAACGGGAAGTTATTGTAAATATCGGTTATAAAAGCGAAGGAGTAATAAGCATTGCAGAATTTCGTTACAATCCCGATTTGAAAGTTGGCGACAAAATCGAAGTTTATGTTGAAACTGCCGAAGACAAATACGGACAGCTGGTTCTATCGCATAAGCAGGCGCGTGCACTGCGCTCTTGGGACAGAGTGAACGAAGCTCTCGAAAACGACGAAATCATTAAAGGCTACATCAAATGCCGCACCAAAGGTGGCATGATTGTTGACGTGTTCGGTATAGAGGCATTTTTGCCCGGCTCGCAAATCGATGTTAAGCCCATACGCGATTACGATATGTTTGTGGATAAAACTATGGAATTTAAAGTCGTAAAAATTAATCAGGAATTTCGCAATGTAGTTGTATCGCACAAAGCGCTTATTGAAGCGGAAATTGAAGCACAGAAAAAAGAAATCATTTCACATCTCGAAAAAGGTCAGGTACTCGAAGGAATTGTTAAAAATATTACATCTTACGGAGTATTTATTGATCTTGGCGGAGTTGACGGACTTATTCATATCACGGATTTATCATGGGGACGCGTTACGCATCCCGAAGAAATTGTTACGCTCGACCAGAAAGTCAATGTAGTTATACTTGATTTCGACAATGACAAGAAACGCATAGCGCTTGGCATCAAACAACTTACTCCGCATCCGTGGGATTCGCTCGACCCGAATATCAAAATCGGCGATAAGATTAAGGGAAAGGTTGTTGTAATGGCAGATTATGGCGCATTTGTGGAAATATCACCCGGAGTAGAAGGATTGATTCACGTATCGGAAATGTCGTGGTCGCAACATCTCAGAAGCGCTCAAGACTTTATGAAAGTCGGCGATGAAGTTGAAGCAGTTATTCTTACCATTGACCGCGACGAGCGCAAAATGTCGCTCGGCATAAAACAGCTGAAAGCAGATCCATGGATTAATATTGAAGAAAAATATGCTGTCGGCACTAATCATGTAGCAAAAGTTCGCAACTTTACAAACTTCGGCATATTTGTCGAAATAGAAGAAGGCGTTGACGGATTGATACATATAAGCGATTTGTCGTGGACAAAGAAAATAAAACATCCTGCAGAATTTACGCAAATAGGCTCAACAATTGATGTTCAGGTTCTTGAAATCGACAAGGAAAACCGCCGTTTAAGTCTTGGACATAAGCAGCTGGAAGAAAATCCGTGGGACGTATTTGAATCGCTGTTTACCGTTGAATCAATTCACGAAGGAACAATTACCGAAATCAACGACAAGGGAGCATTAATTTCAATGTCATATGGAGTAGAAGGTTTTGCGCCTGTGAGAGGACTCAAAAAACAGGATGGCACAACTGCTAAAGCAGATGAAAGACTTCCTTTCAAAGTTATTGAATTTTCTAAAGCGGCAAAAAAAATAATAGTTTCACATACGCGTACATTCGAAGATGAACTGAAAGAAACCGAAGCAAAAGAAAAAGCAGCGAATGAAAATTCAACAAAAAATGCAATCAAAAAAGTACAGTCGTCGATTGAAAAAACAACGCTTGGCGATGTTGAAGCATTAGCGGCTTTGAAAGACGAAATGACAGAAAACCAAGGTAAGTAAATAAACATGTTTGCGGTAAACCGAATCAAATTCTAATATTATAATGAATTTTAAAATTACGATATTGGGCAGCAGTTCGGCATCGCCAACAAAAAACAGATTTCAAACCGCTCATGCAATAAATATACATGAGCGGTTTTTTTTGATTGATTGCGGCGAAGGCGCACAAATTCAAATGATGCGCAACAATATAAGTTTTTCACATATCAATCATATCTTTATAACGCATTTGCACGGCGACCATATTTTCGGGCTGTATGGATTGCTGTCAACATTGAATCTTGATAACAGACGACACGAAATACACATATACGGATTCAGCATGCTGGAATATATTTTGAATGATTTTCTAAAGTATTTCGGTAATGAATTCAGGTATGAAATAGTTTTTCATGCAGTTAACGTCAATCAGCATAAACTGATATACGAAGATAAAAGCATGACTGTAGAAACAATTCCATTAAAGCATCGCGTACCCTGTTGCGGTTATCTTTTCAGGGAAAAAATGCCCAAACTTAACATACGAAAAGAAATGATTGAGCGTTACGGGTTATCGCTTGCCGAAATTGCCGGAATAAAGGAAGGATGCGATTTGATGTGCGAAGATGGCTCTGTAATTCCTAACGAAGAACTTTCTTACATTCCTTATACGCCACGGTCTTACGCATTTTGCTCGGATACCGTGTACAGCAAAAAAATCGTAAATATTATAAAAGATGTGGATTTACTTTATCACGAAGCAACTTTTTCAAGCGAACTTTTGAAAATGGCAAAGCAAACAGGACATTCGACAACAGTTCAGGCTGCCGAAATTGCAAAACAAGCCAATGTGAAAAAACTGATTATCGGGCATTTCTCATCTCGCTATAAAGATTTAAATCCATTATTGGATGAAGCCCGTAGCGTATTTCCCGAAACATACCTTGCAAAAGAGAATGAGGTGTTTGAGATAGAATTGGAAAAATTTAATGGATAGAATCAGTCGCTCTTTAAAAAAATATTTATCTTCGTTTAAACCATTTTATTCTTCTGCGAAGTTTGCGTAGGGGACCAATGTAACGTTCAAGTCTTTCGCTGTAGATATCACTTATCTTTATCAGGATTCCTGTTTCTTCAACTCCGCCAAAGCCCGGATTTATTGCTGTTCCGAATATTCTCATTGATGGTGAAAGTTTCATGTACGAATTAATAAGAGGAGGAATATGTTCTCCTATTTCACGAATTTTCCTTATCAGGTTTTTGTAGTCATCCTTATAATTTTTCCCTGTAAATATTTGCTCCATTTCGTCATTGCGAGCATACGTCAGCAACGGATGAATAGGCAAAACCAGCTCTTCGTTATCCTGAAAATATTTACGCAAAAAATAAAGCAAAAGATTACGCGCGGCAACATTATATGAAACATACATTGTAACTTTTCCGAAAAAATAATTTATTTCCGGATATTTCACAACCAGAGCGCCGAGTCCATCCCATAAATTATCAAGCGAATAAACACTGTTCTGATACTTTGGCTGCACAAACGACCGTCCAAGTTCAATCGTTTTAAGCATGTAGTTATCAATAAATTTTTGAGTAAAAATAAAAAGTTCGGCAGTAGCAAGTTCATCGATATTATTACTGTCGCACAGAATATAACGATACCCGCCAACGATTTCCCTATCGCGCGGATTCCATACAATCAGCTGCCTGTATGGATTTTTCTGGATGTCAAATTCGTCTATGTCAAGACTTTTTCCCGTTCCGCCGCCCGCAGTGCGAAACGACAATTCGCGAAGACGACCTATTTCATTCATGGTGTTTGGCGAATCTGCATAAGTTACAACATATAATTTATTATTTCCATTGTTTGTGTCGCGAACATACTTGTCTGACGTAAGTTCTGTTTCGATTATGTTTCTGTCTACAGGTGCAATTATAGGTTCCATGCGCTTGCTGTTTTTTAAATTTATTTTACTTATTTTAATTATTTTTTATCTGTTTTTCAAGTGAGTATGTTTTTTGCCTTACAAAATTTATCCATTCAGCCTGTGATTTGCTTTTATCAAAAGTATAATATTTTATCGGTTCTCCAAAAACAAGTTCAAAATTACTGTTTTTTTGTTTAAAAAATTCATCCGACAGGTAAAACATTTCTATGTTCGCCTTTATTCCTAATTTTTTTCTGATATTTGCCAAACGGTAAAAAAAATTTGAATTTTTTCCTGCAAAATAAACAGGAACAATATCGCGTTTATATTCCAGCGATTTGCTTATTATATTTTTTTTCCATTCCAAATCGACTATTTTCCCTTTTATTTTTCGCGAACACAAACCTGCCGGAAAATATAGGATTTGACAATCTGAAGCGTATGCATCGTTAGTTTTTCTCATATAATCAACTGTTTGCCGTCCATGCTTGTTGACAGGAATAAAAACAGGTTCAAGCGGTTTAAGGTTCATTAAAATATCGTTCACAATAAATTTCACATTATTGTTAAAATGTTTTCCTATTGCGCTCATCAGCACAAGTCCATCAAGCGCTCCAAGCGGATGATTGGATGCAAAAATAAAGCGGGAATCTTTGGAACTGTCAATATTTTCAAGATTTTTAGCTGTGTATGAGATGTTTAATTCGTTAAGCGTAGCATTTACAAAATCTATGCCTTTATTATGCCCGTGTTTGGACAGCACATTATTCACATCGGTTTCGTGAATAATCCGCTTGATATAGCGCAATACAAATCCGGGCAATATTTTTGCCAGAAAATGACTTTTCGACTTTATGATTTGTTCTGTATCAACAAGCAACTGTTCGTTTTTCATAAATTTTGCATAATTGTTTTATTATGCAAAATTAATATAAAATTTGTATATGAAAAAATTTCAAAAGCAAATGAATGTTACCGCAGCTTCAAGTATTAAATTCACTGTATCCATTGTCAAAGCAATAATTTGGTCAAGCAGGGTTATACGTGCAATGGAACTCAAAAATGACAATGCAACAGTTGCAAAAAAATATTTTCGCTTGGAGTATCGCTATAAAGCGTGGTAGTCCGGCACAAAAGAGAAAATAATTGAAATGACACTTAACAATAGCGGAGTTTGGGACA
>JAIRZQ010000006.1 GCA_031267135.1 Prevotellaceae bacterium | reverse complement strand
CCGCCGTTTTCGCGGCTGAATTGTAAAACTTTTTCCCTGTTAAACCATTTTATTACTTGATTTAACATCGGCTGTCCGATAAAATGTGTACTTTTGCCCATTGGTTTATTTTTTTAGCTTGATAACGCAAAATTAACCAAAAAAGGGCTGATTTCTATCTTTTAGAAATCAGCCCTGATTTTGTGCACTCAAAAAAGTTTTAGCGGACAGTAATATTTTTTAATAATTCATAATTTATTTATATATTTGCATCAAAATTGATTTAATATGTAAGGTTATGAAAAAAATGCTGCTTTCACTGATAATTTTATTTGCTTCTGTTTGTCTTTTTGCACAGACAGCCCAAAATCCTTTTGAAAAATACGGATATAACAAACAGGTTATGTTTACTTCGTCGAAAGGCGAATTTGAAGAATTTCACGACCAAACGGATATCGTTGAAATAGGTTCTGTACTTTTCGACACCAAACAAAATAAAGTAATAGGCTTTGTTGATGATGAAGCGGCAGATACGGAAATTGCCTCATCTACCGCAGCAATGTCTATTGACCCTTTATGTGAAAAATATTACTGGGTTTCGCCTTATGCATATTGCATGAACAATCCGATAAAGTTTATTGATCCGAATGGAATGGATAATGTAATTTATCTGGTAAATCTGCAACAGGAAAATCAGGTATTCGTTGATGCAGAAAAATTGCTGACTTCGGTTAATCAACAGTTTGAAAAATTGGGATTAGCAACCAGAATGATGATGGCGCCGAATGGCGCAGAGTTTGACCCGACAAAAATTGACCAGACAGATTCTTATGTTGCGCTTGGTTCATTTGATGACGTTGGTAATTTCATAAAAACCAGAGATCCTCAATCGTATGGTAATGACATAAATGAATGGACGGGAGGCAACGACAATCCCGAACAGTCTACAAATACCGCAGGAGTGAAAACTCATGCCATTGCCATGGATGCACAGGGAACATCAGAAAGCGCAAAAAAAATGGGATTGTCAATTACAGATTTTGCAGCCTTAACGGTTATGCACGGTGCAGGACATAATGCTAATCTAAATCATTCTAATGAAGAGCATGGCAGAGAAGGACAACTTCCAAATAATGCGGCAATTATGAATAATGCCGATTCATGGCAGCGCAAAAGCGCTAATTATAACGAGCGAATGAACAGAGAATATAACGGCGTATATATTTCTACAATGCAAAAATATTTTGGCAATCGTCCTGCAACAAGCAATTACAATAAAAATTATTTCCCGTTTAGTCTCCTCAAACGAAAAAAATGAAAAAAAATGTTTTGAAATTTATCGTATTTGAAATTATTGCAACAATATCCTTGTTGTCTTGTGTCAATAATGCTGTTACACATGAGGATATAAAAGTAGAAAATGGATATACGAAACATGAGTTAATATTTGAAAATAAGCGTATTTCGTTTGTCATCCCTGAATATTATTCCGATACATATATTCCATCAGGTATAATGTTAGACAAATGGGCAGGTTCGGATGAAAAACATGTTTTTTATTCAACAAAAAGTAAGTATAATTCTTTTTCTTTTATATTGATAGAAGATGATTATAATGAATCAACAATGGATACAGGAATAAATTATTGGATTCAAGTGTATATGTACGGAGACCAAGCAATGATACCTTTTTTTGAGAAACATAAAGATATGAACGGGCATGCTTTTTATCTTTGGATGTCATCGTGTTTCGATTTTCTTGAAAAAGAATCACATTTGCCGAAAGAAGATCAAAACTGTGTGTATTCAAAATTTGGATATAGAACTTATTTTAAAAATAAATGCTATTCAGGAATATTGGAAACACGCGAAAAAATCAGTGAATTTTCGTATGAAGAAAAGAAATACATTATAGAATCCGTCAGAATTGAAGAAAATTAAACAATGATGAAAAGGAATACATTAAACTTTATAATATCTAATTTCGCTATTGCATTGTTGCTGTCTTGCAACAATAAAAACAACTTTCAATCAGAATATTACGAGATAAAAGATGGCTACAAAAAACATGAAATTGTATTTGAAAATAAACGTATTTCTTTTGTTATTCCTGAATATTATTCCGATACATATATACCATCTGGCATAATGTTAGACAGATGGCATGGAACAGATAAAAAATATGTTTTTTATTCAACTAAAAATAAATATAATTCTTTTTCTTTTATAGTATTTGAGCATGATTATACTGAATCAACACTGGATACGGGAATAAATCGTTGGATTCAAATATCTATTTATATGGAGCCGCCAATAGTGCCATTTTACGAAAAAAAGAAAGATAAAAATAATCATGTTTTTTATCTGTATTCATCTTCATGCTTTGATTTTATTGAAGAAGAATCACACTTGCCGAAAGAAAATCAAAATTGTGTATTATCGAATTTTGGATATGTAACTTATTTTAAGGAGAAATGCTATTCTGGAATATTGGAAACACGCGAAAAAATCAGTGAATTTTCGTATGAAGAAAAGAGGTATATTATAGAATCTGTCAGGATTGAAGAAATTAAACAATGATGAAAAAGAATACATTAAACTTTATAATATTTAATTTTACTATAGCATTGTTATTGTCTTGCAGCGATAAAGATAATAATTCTCAATTAGAATATTACGAAATAAAAGACGAATATAAAAAACATGAAATAATATTTGAAAATAAAAGTATTTCTTTTATTATTCCTGAATATTATTCAGATACATATATTCCACCAGACATAATGTTGGATAAATGGGCAGGGTCAGATGAAAAGCATATTTTTTACTCAACAAAGAATAAGTATAATTCTTTTTCATTTACGGTAGTAGAGAACAGTTATTATGACGGATGGTCAATGGACAGCATAATGGATTATGGAGTTCTAATGTCAATTTATGGAGAACCACTCATGGTGCCATTTTGTGAATTACGAAAAGATAAAAATGGGCTTGTTTTTGAATTAAGAATGTCGGCATGTTATGATTTTCTTAAAGAAGAATCACATATTCCTAAAGAAATACAAAATTGTGTGTATGGAGATTTTGCATATATAGCTAAATTTAATAACAAATTCTATCTATGCGTATTAGAAACACGTGAAAAAATCAGTGAATTTTCTTATGAAGAAAAAAAATATATTATAGAATCTGTCAGAATTGAGAAAATTAAACAATGATGAAAAGGAATGCGTTAAAATTTATAATATTTAATTTTGTTATTGCATTATTACTATCTTGCAATGGTAAAGATGATAATTTTCAATCAGAACATTACGAGATAAAAGACGGTTATAAAAAACATGAAATTATATTTGAAAACAAACGTATTTCATTTGTTATTCCTGAATATTATTCCGATACATATATACCATCTGGCATAATGTTAGACAGATGGCATGGAACAGATAAAAAATATGTTTTTTATTCAACAAAAAATAAATATAATTCTTTTTCTTTTATTGTAGTAGAGAATGATTATGATGAATCAACAATGGATACAGGAATAAATCAGTGGATTCAAGTATCTATTTATATGGATCCACCAATAGTGCCATTTTACGAAAAAAAGAAAAATAAGAATAATCATGTTTTCTATTTGTATTCTTCTTCATGTTTTGATTTTCTTAACGAAGAATCACACTTGCCGAAAGAAGATCAAAATTGTGTATTCTCAAATTTTGGATATGTAACTTATTTTAAGGAAAAATGTTATGCGGGAATATTGGAAACACGCGAAAAAATCAGTGAATTTTCGTATGAAGGAAAGAAATATATTATAGAATCCGTTAGAATTGAAGAAATAGAAAAATGATGAAAAATAATATTTTCAAATACACTATAAAGACACTAAAACAGATGCATAATGAAAATTAAGTTTATATATTCGGTTGTTTTGTTTTTCAGTTTGCTTGTGTCCACTGCCTATTCGCAAACTCCTGAAAAATACTGTTTTGATGCCTTTTCGGAAATAGAATCCATGCTGTCAGGAAAAGATTCTTTAAATTTCAAAAAGGCGGTTTTTATTACCGAAAACGCTTATTTTGAAAATCAGTTAAACGAAGAAGAGTTTGATAATTTTATTCGGTTTTATGCCTCTTTTTGCAGAACAATAATGGCATCGGGAAATATTGTCTATAAGGAAACAGATGTGGAAAGAGCAAGCGCACAATGCGCGGTCTTTGTTTTTATGACCGATTCTCTTCCTGTTGAAACAAACGATGGCATTGTCATACATATGCCTTTTGAATATAATTTTGATGATTTTGCAGGACAGAAAGAATGGTCAAACATGTTTGTTTCCACGCTAATGGAAACGAAAAAAGGTAATTGTCATTCGCTGCCGTTTCTCTACAAAATGATAATGGATGAATTGAAACAGGATGCTTATCTGTCGTTAGCGCCCAATCATATCTATATAAAAGTTCAAAATAAGCGCGCAGGCTGGTACAATATCGAATTGACCTGCGGCGATTTCCCCACCGATGCATGGCTTATGTCTTCAGGATACATCCACATCGATGCCTTGCGAAACGGCATTTACATGGATACACTGTCGCTGAAACAGGCTGTTGCACTTTGCTTTGTCGATCTGGCGCATGGTTACCGGGCAAAATTCGGATTACAGAACGGAAGTTTTATTCTGCAATGCTGCGAAACGGCTTTAAACCATTTCCCGAATTACATCAATGCCTTACTGCTAAAAGCCGAAACACTGGCTGACCTGTACAAACAATCGACTCATGATTTGAAAAACGCTGATTTGCTTAATCAAATGAATGAATTATACGCGCATATTCATCATTTGGGCTACCGTAAAATGCCGCAAAACATGTATCTCAACTGGTTAAATTCAATGGGAATCCAAACAGTCAATTACAGAATAAAATCTCTGCTTGTCAATCAGAATGATTTATAAATGAACGCATTATGAAAAATATTATTGGCATTGTTTTTATTTTTTGTGTCGTAAATTTATCTGCTCAAACAGCCGGAATACGAATACCGCAATTACCTTTACCTGAGGTAAAAATGCCTCAGGTTCCAAATCCTTACAATCATCAGTTGAATCAACAGCAACCGAATACGTACAGTCATGATGAAATTAAACATAATATACATCAAAGCGAAGCAATGATCAACGAGATGTACGAAATGATGCAACGCAGAGAAGCTATTGAAATTCTGACAGAACGAGGCTTTATGTCTCAATCTGATCTTGACCCGAAAGGTACCGGTTATTTTTATGCTGCATTTGACGAAATTAACGCAATGTTAAAAGGCGAAAAACCATTGAGCTTGGAGCGCACAGTATTTCTTGTCGAAAATGCTTTTTATAACAATTCATTGGACTATTCCGAATATAAGAAATTTATCAGGCAGAAAACAGATCTCTGCGAAAGAAAAATAGGCGAAGAAAAATTAAACAGAAACAATAACATGGTAAAAAACATGATGTTATTCAGATTAATATCAGATACATTGCTGTTCAAAAACTCTGCAACCGAATCAACACAAATACATTTGCCTGTAAAGTATGATTATGATGATTATAACTCAAAAGTCAGTTATGACAGCCATTTTGTTACAAAATTAATGAGAACAGGAATTGGTCAATGTCATTCAATGCCGCTTTATTATCTGATTTTAGCAGAAGCTATTGAGGCAGAGGCTTACTGGTCGTTTTCGCCACGCCATTCTTTTGTTAAGATAAAAGATGAAAAAGGAATATGGTATAATATGGAATTAACATGTAGTGCTATTCTTAGTGATGCCCATTACATGAACAGCGGCTATATAAAAGCCGAAGCTATTCGCAACAGACTTTATCTTGAACCTCTGGATAAACAACAAATTATAGCAGAACTGTTAATTGATTTGGCAAAACATTATCATGCAAGATTCGGTTTGGACGATTTCTATTTACAATGTGCCGATGCAGCAGCCAAATATCTTTCATGCGACATTAATGCAATCATGTTAAAGACAATCTATCAAGAAAGTTTAACGTTGTATTTGGCAGAATTGATGGAAACAAAAACTCCCGAAATAATGAA
The DNA here is from genome assembly GCA_031267135.1 of Prevotellaceae bacterium. Taxonomy (GTDB): domain Bacteria; phylum Bacteroidota; class Bacteroidia; order Bacteroidales; family UBA932; genus JAIRKV01. Next base: position 19,060 of record JAIRZQ010000006.1, on the reverse strand, counting down.
GCAAAAATCGCCTGAAGCCTACAATCATTATATAAAAATGCAAAAATTGTATAAGCAAATCGATGATTTGGGGTACGAACAGTTCCCGGACGAACTTTATGTGAAATGGTTGAATTATATTGCACAGCAAAAAGAAAAAGCAGAACAGCGGAAAACATTTTTGCCGAATGAAATAAAATAATGTAAAACAAAAAATATATACACAAATATCCGTAACTTATAAATTTTCATCAAAATATTATCCGTCTTTGCATAATTCAAAAATTTAACGTACATTTGTTTTGATAAAAGCCTTTTTGAAACGTTTTTTTATTCGTTTTTATTCAGGTTATAATAAAAGTTTTATCTTATTGAATTATAAATTATTATATATTATGTTAGCAAACATCAAAGAAACGGCAAATTTTATTTGCAATAAAGTAAAGACGTTACCCGAAACGGGAATAATTCTCGGAACGGGTTTGGGCGGGCTGGTAAATAAAATCAGCAATCAGGAAATCCTCGAATACGCCGATATTCCGAATTTTCCGGTATCGACTGTGGAAGGTCACAGCGGGCGCTTGATTTTTGGCGAGCTCGGCGGTAAAAATGTAATGGCGATGCAGGGGCGATTCCATTTTTACGAAGGGTATGATATGAAACAGGTAACGTTTCCCGTAAGAGTAATGAAGGAACTTAATATCAAATGCCTGTTTGTATCAAACGCAAGCGGAGGCGTAAATCCCGATTTTGAAATAGGCGATTTAATGGTTTTGAACGATCATATAAATCTTATGCCAAATCCATTATTGGGTAAAAACCATAACGAACTTGGCGTGCGTTTTCCCGATATGAGCGAAGCGTACAGTAAAAAACTTATTTCTCTTGCCGACGAAACCGCCGCGGCGCTCGGAATAAAATTACAGCATGGCGTTTATGTCGGTACAACAGGTCCTACATTTGAAACGCCGTCCGAATACAGATATTTCAGAATTATCGGCGGCGATGCTGTTGGAATGTCAACAGTTCCGGAAGTAATTGTTGCTCGACATTCGAACATTCCCGTCTTTGCGATTTCAATAATTACCGATCTTGGTGTCGAAGGAAAAATCATAGAAGTTTCGCATGAGGAAGTACAGAAAGTAGGCGCGGCAGCCGAAGTTAAAATGACGGAATTAATAAGGAAAATGCTTGAAAAGCTTTAATTGAATTTGCGTTTTAAAAAACATGAAACGCATAATTTTGAAAATTTGTAAACAATTAACAAAAGTAACAAAGCAGCAGAGTGGTTAACGTATGAAATATGTTTATCGTTAATCACTTAATGGCTTGTTACAATAATTTTAGCAGTGAAGAATGGATTAGCGATTGATAATTCGCAATTTATTTTTACCTTTGCAGCAAAAATAACATCAAAAGCAATGAATATACCATCAAATTTAAAGTATTCCGGCGACCACGAATGGGTTCGCGTTGAAGAAAATGTAGCCGTTGTAGGCATTACCGATTTTGCCCAAAGTCAACTGGGCGATATAGTTTTTGTTGACATACAAACCGAAGGCGAAACGCTTTCGGCAGGCGAAGTGTTCGGAGCAATCGAAGCAGTGAAAACGGTTTCAGATGCATTAATGCCTGTTTCGGGAGAAATTATTGAAATAAACCTTTCGCTTGAAAGCGCACCCGAGCTGGTAAACAAAGATCCTTACGGCGAAGGCTGGATGATAAAGATAGAAATGTCGGATACTGAAGAACTTAACAATTTGCTTAGCGCAGAACAGTATCAGGAAATTGCGCAATAATTCTTTTGAATTTTACGCAGGATGTTGAACTTTTCGTAATAGTCTTCGGGGTTCCTTTTCGGACATATTCCAGGTTTTACAAGCATCTTTTATTGGTTTTGATAACCGTAAAGATGCTTTTTTGAGTATCAACACGTCGAGCCTCTATTGCCGGTTATTTAGTCGTTCCTTAAAAAGTATATTTTTCAGAGATAAGAGATAATAAAGATATTTTTTCTGTTACTTTTGTGTCAAGGCAAATTAACAGGAAAAAGAAAACATTATTTATTTTGCAAGATTTTATGTCTATTTTGCTTAAAATCCTGCAATTTTTTCATATGATTTTCATTCATAATTATTTATTAATAAATGTTTTATGATCTTTTTAAGGAACGACTATTTAATCAACATAATATCTTTATAATAAATTTATTTGTGGAAAACAGCCAAGCGGCTAATTATCATTTACTTATAAATGATGATAAATTGTTATTAAGTTAATTTTGGTTAAACGGGCAGCAATTTCATCACTTTGGCACGGTTTTTATTCTATTTATAATTAAATAATATTTAATAAAATTCAAAGTCATGAAAACGCTAATTAAATTACGGAAACTTACACAACGAATACTTGCAATAGCTGCATTATTCTTTGTCAGCCTTGCCGGTTATAACGCAAGCGCACAAACACGCTCTTATACGCTTGAAGTGTTGCAAAAAACCGATTATATCATCGACGATGCCTGTGATATAGTTGATTATTTTTATTTTAATGATGGTGAATTAATAGCAAAATCAATGCATTTTCAAGATTATGCCTACCATTTATACGATTTGAATCAGTTCAAACTGTCGCTGCAGTATTCCCTGAAGGCGCGAAGCTATGCAGTAAATGCAATAGAAATATGCGACGATTACTGGCAATATTACGATTATTATTACTACGGATACAGCCCTGCATGGGGATATAATTCGGGATTTACCGTAAAAATCGGCAATGTGCAGTTGCATTGGGGATTAGCAAATGCACAGTATCACAGCAACTTAAAAGTGAACTGGGATATGTATTTTACCGCGCGGGAATTGAATTACTACAAAAATCTGCCTTCGGAAAGGATTTTACTTAACGGATTTTACAAATACAAGGGAATGACTGTTTATTTTAACGACAGGCATATCAACAGAAACGTTTACCAGAACATGCGAGTGCATATAAACAAAGGAAGAGACAGCTATGCAAAATCTAATCACAGTAACAATCCAAAGCACATGCCTTCTAAGCCAAAGGACATGAGACCGCACAATGCTCCCGCTCCAACGCATACCCGCAGAGAAACAGTGAACAGAACTACTGATTCGCATAATAACCGCGGCAATACCTATCATAATAATACAAGCGACAAAAACAAGCCGAACAATTCAAATAAAAACACGGATGCTTACAAAAGAAATACTAATGATAACCGATCAAATCATAATAGCGTAACAAACAATAACAATAACGACAGTCGCTCTTCTCAGGCAAGACGCGGCAGCAACACAGAAAATTCGAAAGCAGCAGGTTCTTCGGGAAAAGTTGACAGTAAAAGCAATTCGACACAGGAAACGCAACCGCGAAAACAGTCTGCACGCGATAACGACACAAAACGGCAATCATCAAGCTCGTCGTCAACAGGCGCTTCATCAAACAATTTATCCCGGCGCAGATGAATTACAATATAAACAAAACGAAATGAAACTGTTCGGAAATTTATTTCATCGGTCATAAACAGAAACGAAGCAATCCATACAATATGAGATTGCTTCGTCCGTTCTGCACATTCGATATTTTACTTCTTTATTTTTTCCAAAATCGACTGGTTGCTGTATGCTTTTTTATCAACTGATGTACCTATGATGCTTACTCCGGGCGCCGATTGTCTTTGCAAGTTTTGAGAAACAGGAAGTCCCGATATTGCATTTATTGCCGCCTTGAGCAACTCTTCGTCAGTATCGCCAAGTTGCTTTTTGGGTATTACGAAAGTTTCTTTTAAAAGATAGTCGGGAATAAAGCCTGTTGCAGGAACCAGTTCTCCATTGCCGTTTGTATATTTAGCTACCAATGGTTGCATTCCCCATTTGTTTCGAGGATTGTTTTTTTCGTAAAAACTTACTGATGCGTATGATTTACCGACAGTTGCATCGCCTACTATTATTATTTTGTCATTCATAAAAGGTTTTAGTCCAATTATAACCATTTCACTTGCCGATGCCGACCATTGAGATGTTATAAAACACAGTTTTTGTAAATTATTTCCGATATTATTTATGCTTATCTCTGTATCTTCTATTTTTGATACGAAATTTACGCTGGTATTTTCTTCTGCCGTATTATTGTTGAATTTCAACATATAAAAAACATCGTTTGTGTTTAGCGGACTTGCCAGCATACTTGCCAAATTTGTTGCAGAAACTACAGAACCGCCAGAATTATAACGTAAATCAACAATAACATTATCTACTCCTGCCGATTTGAAGTCGCCAAATATCGAATTAAGATGTTTGTCGTATGTTTTGGAATTGTCTCCTTTATCGCTTGCAAAAAAATTGTAAATCACATAGCCGATTTTTTTACCGTTTACTTCATAAATCGAATCCATAAAAACAGGATTTTCCGCATATCTGGCTTTGGTAACCGTAACATCTCTTTCGTTGTTGAAACTTATTGTATTGCCAATAAGCAGCGGATCGTTGAATGTTATGGTCATTGACTCCTTTTGCAATAACGACAAGTAGTTGTTCATATCCAATTCTGTTCCGTTAATTTTACAAAACGCATTTCCCCGTTTTACGCCCTGATTTTCGATATTTGTTCCCGGCTTTACATAAAGAACTTCGCCAAAAACTTTGTCATCATCATATCCGATAAAAGTATATTCAAATCCCAAATCGCCCGAACTTACGCCGCTAAGATTTTCCAGTAAATCCACATAATTTTCCTGTATCCACGAAAAACGGTCGCCGTCGAGCTGGTTATATTTGTAAAGCAGCGAATAAAAAAACTTATCGGGATATTGTCCTTTGTCCGGATTTGATGGTATATACGAATTCCAAAAATAATATTCCTGCATGTTATCTAAAATCCATGTATTAACATAATTATTGTCAGGTACGGCGGATTTATGATCTTCACATGATATGAAAACTGTTGAACAGAAATACATGCATGTAAGAAATATTATTATTTTAATAGTATTTGATTTCATTTTATTGTATTTTAATATTATTCGTGCAAAAATACTAAATTTGCATCAAATTACAAAATATGTCAGGAATTAATTTCAAAAAAGAAGATTTAGCATCATACTTTTTAATAATCGCAGGCTCGTTTATAATGGCTACAGGCTTTGTCGTATTTGTTTCTCCGTTAAAACTTGCTCCCGGAGGAGTATATGGCATCGCAATAATACTGCATCATCACTTGAATTTTCCGATAGGGCTTTCGGGAATTTGCCTTGATTTGCCTCTGCTGTTAATAGGCACACTGGTTTTGGGACCTAAGTTCGGAGCAAAAACATTAGTCGGAATCATATCGCTGTCGGCTTCAATTTCGTTAATGGAGTATCTATACAAATACGATCCTTTAATCGACGATCCATCTACATTTTTTGTTCAGGCAGTTTTTGGAGGCGTTATAATAGGAATAGGGCTTGGAATAATTTTTAAAACCAAGGCAACATCCGGCGGTACCGATATTCTTGCAACAATACTGAAGCGATATACTCACTTGTCAATCGGTTCGGCTCTTATGATTGTAGATTCCGTTATTGTGCTTGTTGCGCTCATTGTGTTCAACGACTGGACGATTCCTCTTTATTCGTGGACGGTGATTTATGTAAGCAGCACCATAGCCGACAAAATGGTGAAAGGATTCAATCCTACTCAAACCGTACTCATCATTTCGGATAAATATGAAGAAATTTCACGAAAAATTATCGATGATATGGAACGCGGCGCAACGCTTATCAATGCACAAGGCGCATTTTCGGGCAGCGAAAAAAAAATAATCTTTACCAATATAAGCATTCGCGAAGTTGCAGCAATACGGCGATACATTCGTCATATCGACCCTGATGCTTTCGTTACGGTGATTGACGCCAACGAAGTAATTGGCTATGGATTTAAGAGCATTCACGAAAAATACTAATGTTTTTTGTTTCGCTTTTTCTGCAGCTGCTTCGAGTGTTCTTCGATTCCCATCCCGAAAACTTTTTTGTAAAGTTCATCATAATCGCCATATTCGTATATGTTTACAAGTTTTTCGAGAATTGCATCATCGCCGTTTTTATCGTATCTGTATTTCAGGCTTGCGCCGAAAACGGCAGCAACGCCTTGCCAGAAAAATGCCGAAAATCCGCCTTTCATTTCTTTTACAATTTGATAAACAGTTGTTTCGGTTTCGCGATTTATAAGTCTTATCAGCATTTTACCCTGTGAAAAAGTCAGCTTTTTCAATGCCGACTTATACCGGTTCATCATTTCCTTTTCTACGGTTTTTATATATTCCTTTCGCTGCCGGCGGCTGTTAATTTCAGAAAACCTTATATCCATTTCGGCAAGTTTGCTTTTGGCTATCTGCGCATAAGGATAAACACGCGGAAGATTGAAAACCATTCTGTAATAATTTTTCCAGTCGCGCCTGTTGTTAAATTTCGGCATGGCAACAACTTTCAATTCGTCTATCGACATGAGATATAGCGTATCGCCGCCTTCTATAACATATTGCTGAAAATACGGCGAACGGCTTTCCGGCTGCGCCTGCGCATCTGCACATAAAGCGCATGAAAATACAATGAATATGCGCAAAGTTTTTTTCATTTTACAAGTATATCGTATGCAGATATTAACAGATTTACAACTTCCGAATAATTTTCTATTCCCGAAGTTATATTGTTGGTTTTAAGGTAGGCATCGTAAACCGCCTTATGCGCATTTGATAATGTTTTATTTTTTGCTTCCGTCCATCGTTTCGACATGGTTCTGATGTCTTCAATTATTTTGCTGTCGATGCTTTCAAGCAGATTTCCGTAATCATCGGGAAATATTTTGTAATAATTGTTGAGAACGTAACCTATGGTTGAAATATAAGCGCTGTAGCGCAACTGTTCATCATCGCCTGTTGCGCATACAATAAAGGCAAACAAATTACATTCGGCTTCACTTGCAACTCCGAACTGATGCGCTTTTTCGTGAGCCAGCGTAAACGGATATTCAAAATCGGAAACAAAACTGTTGACGTGAATTTCATTGAAAAACGGTCCGAAATATCCGGAGACGCCTGTTTTTGTATGCAACGGTTCGTATAACATCCGCTTTGGTTTTCGTTTTCCGTTTGGATATTTTATTTTAAGAACATCTTTTAATTTTTCGTATTGCCGTTCTATTTTGCCGTTTATATCATTCCTGTCGAAATCATTGAAATCGATGCAGGCAGAATTTGCATCATCAATAAAAGTCTTTACAAATGCCTTGAAATTTTCTGCATTATATTCTGATTTTTGAATATTGCAGCGGGTATAAAAATCTTTGCGAAAATAAGAAAATCCCCACGAAAAATAAAAATAAGCAATTAAAAATAAAACGGAATATGCTATGATATATAATCCCTTTGCGCATTTTATTTTTCTAAAAATCATTAAAAACACCAATACAACAAAAGCGATAATTGCAGCTATGGTAAAAGTATCAAACAGCGAAAACGGAAACAGCGCTGAAAAAAACGAAAGAGCCGCGGCAATCAACGGATATATATTTTTGACATACCATTCGGCAACGCCCGGCATCCTGCTTATCGCAAACACCAAAACAAGCAGCAACGCTGCTGTCAGCAGTAACCTTATCGGTTTCGACAGTTTCATCATATTTTGTTTTGCCGTTTCAAGTAATGAATGTAATTTTTTTATTCTGCAAATATAGTAAGAAAATTTCTTTTGACGAATAGAAATTAATCTTAACTTACGATTTGCTGTTGATTTTATTTTTCGTTCAAACAAAGCAATATTTTCATATTGCATGAGGATTTAATTAAAATTGAAAATTCTGTTTAATAATATTTTTTTATCTTTGTAACGCTTTTAATTTTAACAATAACAATTATGAATGATATTGAACAACTTCAAAACATTGCGGCACAGGTAAGGCGCGACATAATACGCATGATTTTTGCTTCGCAGTCGGGACATCCCGGAGGCTCGCTCGGCTGCGCCGATTTTATGACGGTTCTGTATTTTAATGCGATGAATGCTTCGCCGCAAACGTTCACTGCCGATGGAAAAAATCAGGACATGTTTTTCCTCTCAAACGGGCATGTTGCTCCGGTTTGGTATAGCGTGCTGGCTCGCGCCGAATATTTTGACGTAAAAGAATTGGGAACGCTTCGCAAACTGCACTCAAAACTTCAAGGACATCCTACAAGTTATGTCAAAGGCGTGCGAATCGCATCCGGATCGCTGGGACAGGGACTTTCCGTTGCATGTGGAGCAGCGCTTGCAAAAAAAATGAACAACGACCCGAATCTGGTTTTTACGCTGCACGGCGATGGAGAGTTGCAGGAAGGACAAATTTGGGAAGCGGCGATGTTTGCTGCTGCAAAAAAAATAGATAATCTTGTTGCAACTGTCGATTACAACGGACAGCAAATCGACGGGGCAGTTGATAACGTACTTTCTCTTGGCGATTTGCCTGCAAAGTTTGCATCATTCGGCTGGCAGGTCATACAGTTAAACGGTAACGATGTAAAAGAGCTTGTAGATGGATTTAACAAGGCAAAATCACTTGCAGGAAAAGGCAAGCCGATAGTTATTTTAATGAAAACCGAAATGGGACAGGGCGTTGACTTTATGATGGGAACGCACAAATGGCATGGCAAAGCGCCCAATGCCGAACAAACGGAACAGGCGCTGGCGCAATTGCTCGAAACAATAGGAGATTATTGATTTTGCTTATTGGTCATTATATTAATGATATATGTTTTGAGAATTATATGCAGAGATGAATGAATTATTGACAATAAAAGAGGCGAGCGAGTGGGCGACAAAATATGTAGGAAAAGACGTCACTCCATCCAATATTTCTTACCTCATTCAGTATGGACGTGTAAAAAGGATTGGCGAAAACGGTGCCACGCAGGTATCTCAAAAAGACCTTTTAGACTACTATAAATCTTATCACGGTTCAAGAGAAAATTATTTCAAGGAACAATTCGGCGAAGATTTAAATTGGGCGTTGTCGTTTGAACAATACAAAGAGGTTGAAACTACAAAACACATTCACCGGTTACACCCTTACAAAGGTAAATTTATTCCGCAATTGGTAGAATATTTTCTGGATAGCCATACTGATAGATTTAAAAGGGAAGCATATTTTGCAAAAGACGATATTGTGCTTGACCCCTTTTCAGGTAGTGGTACGACAATGGTACAGGCGTGTGAATTGGGAATACATGCGGTAGGTATTGACGTTTCCGCTTTTAATTCGCTGATTGCTAATTGTAAAATTATAAAATATGATATTTCAGACATACGCAAAGAAATTGAGCGTATAACAAAGTCGCTCGAAAATTTTATCAAAAATTCAAATACCATAGAATTTGAGGGAAAATTACTGGTTGAATTAAACAAGTTTAATAACAAATATTTTCCGGTACCTGATTACAAATACCAGTTGCGTAGAGGTGAAATCAATGAAAAGCAATATGGAGTTGAAAAAGAAAAGGAGTTTTTATCGGTTTTTCAAAATCTCGTAAATAGATACAATATAAAACTTCGTCAGGACAAAGACATAACTTTCTTAGATAAATGGTATTCTGCACACATCCGTAATGAAATAGATTTTGTTTTTGAAGCAATAAAACATACAAAAAATATTGATACAAAGAAAATTATAAGTATTATTTTGAGCCGAACCATCCGTAGTTGTCGGGCAACAACTCACGCCGATTTGGCAACGCTTTTAGAGCCGGTCACAGCAACATATTATTGCAGCAAGCACGGTAAAATGTGTAAACCCTTATTTTCTATTCTAAAATGGTGGAAAACTTATTCGAAAGACACGGTTAACCGGCTTTTACTATTTGATAAATTGCGTACAAATACATTTCAACTTTGCCTGACAGGAGATAGCCGAAATATTGATATTTTTGAGCAGATAAAAAGGAGAAATCCAGAATTTGGAATTTTATTTGAAAGACAAAAAATCAAAGGCATTTTTTCTTCTCCTCCATACGTTGGTTTAATTGATTATCACGAGCAGCACGCTTATGCTTACGATTTGTTCGGATATGAACGTAAGGACGAATTGGAAATAGGACCGCTTTACAAAGGACATAAAAAAGATGCGCAAATAAGTTACATTCAAGGAATTTCTGATGTGTTGAATAATTGCAAACGCTTTTTCACAGATGATTATGATGTGTTTCTTGTAGCAAACGACAAATATAATATGTATCCAACAATCGCTGAAAATGCGGGTATGAAAATTGTGAATCAGTTTTGTCGCCCTGTATTAAACCGCTCAGAAAAAGATAAAACAGCGTATTCGGAAACGATATTTCATTTAAAAAACAAATAAACATGAATGATAATTTTAAAAAATCTTACAACGATTTGGTTGAATCATTAAAACGACACCAAAGAGCAGAATTACTCAATGAAGACAATGAAAATCTTATTGAGCAATTATACACTGACCCATTTGAAGGTAATGCAGTATTAAATGCAATGCTGAATGACCAAACAACATTATTAGTTGGTAGAAAAGGGTCAGGAAAATCTACAATTATTAATCGTTTTCAATATGATATAAGAAAAACAAAAGATAAAATATCTTTATATATTGATGTTAGAACAATTTTTTCTCGTTCTAAAGATAGTGTAGAGACAAACAATAATAATGCTTTAACAGGAGAAGAACAAGTTAAATATTCTTTGTACTCTAACTTTATAAAAAAAATAATAGAAGAAATAAAAAATGAGGTAAATAAAAATCTTTTTGAGAATAGCAGATGGAAACAAAAAATTTTAAATTTATTTTCGAATGATAAAAAAATATCTGAAAGTGATTTTATTAACCAATTAGAGGCTATTTTAAATCAATCAGTAAATTCTTTTAGTGATATTTCTAAAATAAAAATAACAAACGAAACAGAAACAAATGCAAAGGAAACTACTAACGATATTTATATTAATGCAAAATTAGGTACAAACACGGAAGTCGGAAGTAAATTAGTAAATAAAGAAATAATACAAAATTCTAATGAAAAAGGCTTTTCAAGTATTCTTAAAAGAGAGTTCCAAGTTGTTAATTTCTCCGATAAACTCAAAAAAATATTGAATGAAATAGGTATTAAAAAAGTTTTTATTTGTTTAGACGATAGTTCTGAATTAGAAAAGGATGCTCTTGACATTTTTATTAAAACTATTGTTGCCCCGCTTCACAATGATTCAGAAGGTTTTTTTCGGTTCAAAATAGCCTTTTATCCGGAAAGATATACCTTGCCTGAAATAGATAGAACAAAAATTGACACCCTATTATTAGATTATTATCATTTGTACAAAAGTTCTGGCGCAGATAAAGTAGAAGAACAGGCAATATCTTATGTAAAAAGATTGTTACAACAAAGAATATCATTTTATTTCAATAATTCAAATATTTCAACCATTGAAAATCAATTATTTGACACAAAAAATTTAAGAATCGATGATTACTATAAAATTATTTTTCAAATTTGTTCGTGTATTCCTCGCAATATTGGAAAGGTATTGTTTTATGCGCAAAAAAGAAGCGTTTCGCAAGGAAAGCCTATAACCAAAAATATGTTACAAGAATCGGCAGAAGAGCAATATAACAATGATATTGAACCTACCATAACACGAGATGAATTTTTTACTTATAAAAGTTATGGTGAAGTTTTCAAACGTACCCAATTAAAGGAACTTATTCAAAAAATAATTGAAAAAGCAAAAGAAAATAAAAAGCAAATAGGAGATTCAAAATCTGTAATTTTTCAGGAATTTACCACTTCAAACGCACCTTCTCATTTTCTATTTGTAAAAAAAGGAGAAAACGAGAACTACCTTTCAACTCTTGAAATAAATTTTTTTATTACAAGAATTTCAGAGCAAAAAGACAAAGGTGATTATATTAATAAGAAATTGATTACGAATGATATTGTAGTTTATACAATAAACTACGGACTTTGTCAAAAAGAAAACATACCTTTTGATGATGTAAACAACCGCAAATATAGAATTGAACGTGTTTTTGACTATAATAAACTTGTTGAAGATTGGGCTAATAGTTCTGCATTTGTGAAATGCCAAAATTGTAATGCAGAATATGATATTTCTGAATGGGAAAAAATTAAAGAGTTTGATTGTTATTGTAAACAATGTAAAACAGTAAATGTCTGTAAATTAGTCAATCAAGTTAATGCAAAACAACGAAATGAATCTTTAATTGACAATAATGATAACCAGTATCAAAACCTAAAAAATGAACAATTAAGAATCATCCATTGCTTACACATTGAAAATAATTTAACAGAATCTTTAATAGCAAGTGAATTAGATTGTTCACCTGAAACTGTAAGGGCATATTTACGGAGTGATAGAAGACTACGGATAGAAAATTATGTAATAAAAAATGATAATGACAATACATATAACGTAACGCAAAAAGCAGAAAATGAAATATATGCCATTAACTAACACCCAAAAACAGCAAATCCAGCAAACAATCGCAACCTGCTTGCGTAATAAGTTTCAAAATTACAAATCAAAAGATAATTTTATGCCCTTTCATTTCCGATTGCTGGGAAAAGACAGATTGGCATTGTATTCGTTTATGCAATCATTATTAACAACTTTCGGTTCTTCAATTTTCGAACCTGTTGCTGCAGCTTTGGCTAAAACGCAATTTGCTAAAGTAGAAACGCAATATGTTGTAGGAAACTCTATTTATGGCAACTGCCAACAAAAAGTTCAATCTATCATCAATCAATTAACCATTAGCCCGAAACCCGACAAATTGAAAGAACTTGAAAATTTGCAAAATTCCCTGTCAGGCGAAATCAACAAATTGAAGCCCGCAAAAGTTGATTTGTTTATAGAAACGCAATCCGGCGAACAGTATTTGTTCGATCTAAAGACTGCCAAACCGAATAAAGGTGATTTTCAGAAATACAAACAAACATTACTCGAATGGGCAGGTATTGCATATACTGCAAACAAAAACGCAAAAGTGCATACACTCATTGCTATTCCATATAATCCATACGAGCCACAGCCATATCAATTTTGGACATTGGCTGGAATGCTTGATTTAGATGAGGAATTGATGATAGCAGAACAATTTTGGAATTTTCTCGGAGGTAAAAATGCTTATAACGAACTGCTTGATTGTTTTGAAAAAGCAGGAATGGAACTTCGTCACGAAATCGATGAATATTTCGTAAAATTTAACAAATAAAACAATATACAATAAAATATAAAAAAATGAACTATACAAACACCGGAAACAAAGAAACCCGCGCCGGATTTGGCGCAGGATTGCTCGAAGCAGGACGGAACAGCCAAAATGTAATTGCCCTCACGGCAGACCTCAACGGCTCGGTAAAGACAGACGCTTTTGCTGCCGAATTTCCCGATAGATTTATTAATACGGGAATTGCCGAAGCAAACATGATAAATATTGCCGCAGGGCTGGCTTTGTCGGGAAAAATCCCGTTTGCCGCAAGTTTTGCAGCATTTGCAACAGGCAGAGTATATGACCAGATTCGACAATCGGTAGCATATTCAAACACAAATGTGAAAATTTGCGGTTCGCATGCGGGAATCACGCTCGGCGAAGACGGCGCTACACATCAAATTATGGAAGATTTTGCTCTGATGAGAGTATTGCCGAATATGGTTGTCCTTTGTCCTTGCGACTATAATCAGACGCGATTGGCAACGATTGCAGCGGCGCAGCATGCCGGACCTGTTTACATTCGCTACGGACGTCCGAGCGTTCCTAATTTTACGTACGAAAAAGATAGTTTTGAGATTGGCAAGGCGCAAAAACTCACGGAAGGAACGGATATTTCTATTTTTGCTACGGGACATTTGGTATGGGAAGCGCTGCTTGCCTGCGATGAATTGAAAAAGCAGGGAATTTCTGCCGAAGTCATAAATATTCATACCATAAAGCCTCTTGATGCAGCAGCTATTTTGCAGTCGGCTGCCAAAACAGGTGCAGTTGTCAGCGCCGAGGAACATTTTCGCAATGGAGGCTTGGGCGAAAGCATTGCGCAGGTGTTGATTACAAATACAAAAACGCCAATGGAAATGGTTGCAGTTAACGATAAATTCGGACAAAGTGGAAAGCCAATGGAACTGCTTGAGGAATACCATCTTACGCATCCTTATATTGTTGAAGCGGCAAAAAAAGCGATAAGCAGAAAGTAAACATCTTACTGTAAATTACATTTTATGCACAGCGAAATAAACGACAACCTGTTGATTGAAATGTTCAAAAGCAGCGACAGCAAAAACTTTGCTTTCAATCAGATTGTACTCAAATATCAGGAGCGCGTGTATTGGCATATCCGAAAAATGGTGATAAATCACGACGATGCCGACGATTTGATACAGGAATCGTTTATAAAAGTATGGAATTCGCTGGACAAATTCAGAAGCGAATCAAGCTTATACACATGGATTTACAGAATAGCGACAAACGAAGTTCTTGCCTTTTTAAAGAAACAAAAATCCTGCAATCATATTTCGCTGCAGGATATGGAAAACAATTTGCGCGAGACGCTGAAACAGGACATATATTTTAACGGCGACGATGCGCAAATAAAATTAAATCAGGCGCTGGCAAGCCTGCCGCCCAAGCAGCGACTGGTTTTCAACATGAAATATTTTGATGATATGAAATATGAGGAAATTGCAGAAATACTGAATACTTCGGTAGGAGCGCTTAAGGCATCGTATCATATCGCTACGGAAAAAATAAAAAAATATATTAACAACATTTAAACCTTTTTGATTAAAACCAATCAAACAAGTATCATGAACAATGAAACAGACATAAAATTACCCGATAAGCTGAAAAACTCATCTTTCAGCTTTCCCAACGGATATTTTGACGCCCTGCCCGACCGCATAATGGAAAAATGCACAAACAGTACAGTCAAAAAACACACGTTGTGGCAAACAGCGAAGCCAATACTGAGTTTCGCCGCAGGATTTTTGCTGCTTGTCGGTATTTCTCAAGTAATCGTACATACTGTTACCGATAAGAATCCGGATGCAATAACACGCCTGTCGCAAGCCGATACGGACGAATCGATACTCGACCTGTACGGAAGCAGTAACGAACTCAGTGACGAAATTCAAGATGAAATAATCACCTATATAGTTGATGAACATTATATTTCGATGGTTTTCGTCGAAGACCAGTATTTACCTTAAATATATGATGTCATGAAAAAATTAATATTAATATCAATCCTTTTTATTTGCGCATCCGCACAGCAAGCAGCAGCACAGGAAATTAGCAATGCAGGCGATTCGGTTTTGTTTAAATGTTTTGAAAACGACGGCGATCGTTTACAGTTGCTTGCATATTGTGAAGATACGGCAAAGCAACAGAAAAACAACATTGCACGCAGAGACGAACATGAAAAAATTCGCGAAATGCTGGAAACAAAGAAAAAAGAATATTTCACAAAAGAAATGAAGCTTACCGACGAAGAAGCCAAAGTATTTTTTCCCGTACTGGATCAGTTTGAAAACAAATATCGTAAAATAGGACGCGAACGCAAAAAACTTTTAGCCGATTTTGAAACGGAAGAAAATTCAATTACCGATGCCGGAGCCAGGCAAATTAATAAACAGTTGTACGATTTGCAAAAACAGGAATTTGATTTAATGCTCGAATATGAAAAAATATTTGAAACAATATTAACGCCTAAACAATTATTTCTGTTTCATAAGGCGCATTCAAATTTCATGCGCGGACTGATAAAAGGCGTAGGTTCAAAAAACAAAAAAAGTAATGCTCTGCGGTTTTATTTTGATGGAAAACTGTAAATTAACGCTCGACACAAAGAATACGTACACCGAAACAGAAAATTTTGCTTTTGAATAAATCTTATAAATCAACCGGCAGCAGGTTTTATTTTCGTGCTGCCACAATGCATGTTTTTTTGATTTTTGTAACTTCGCCCTGTAAGTTAAAATATTCGATATAAACTATATAAATGCCAATATTGACCTTTTGTTGTTTGCTGTTCAGTCCGTTCCATGTAAAATTTCCCTGCGTGCCGAGCAAGGCGTTGTTTTGTATGTCTTTAATCAGACGTCCGTGCGAGTCGTATATTTTTATATTTGCAACGTACCCCGATTCGGGCATGGCGTAAGAAATAATCAGTTTATCGTCAATGCCGCTGTTGCCGGGCGAAAATGTTTGCGGCGAAATGTCAAAGCCATAGCTTTCGGATTCAAATTCTGCCTGCGAATTTTTATAAGTTGGCGTTGCATAACCGACATCGCTTGATGCCGAATGCCAGTTAGCGGCGTCGTTTGCCGGTTTTTCGTAGCTTGTACGCTCAAGTGAAACTCCTTCTGTATTAGACAAAAACCTGAAATGCATTTTTTCACTGTACGAAAACTCATCCGTAACATTTTGCTGCCCGTCAAGCAATACAACTGTTCCATCGGTATTGGCATAAGCCGGTAATCTTTCCATTGCAATCATACTTTCGGGATTTTGCACATAGTACTGCCGGTGGACGGTTTCGGGATTTGTTGTAAATACGGCAAAATGCCGAGGCTGCAAAAAAACGCTTTTCGTCGTTGTCGGGTATATTGACTGTAATAATCCCGTACTTTTATTGCGCGTTGCCAGAAATAAATCTCTAATATCAATATTTTTTTGCGAGCGGTTGTAAATTTCCACAAAATCAACGTTGTCCGGATAGGGATTAAAAAGCACTTCGTTTATAATAACATCATTGCTTTGCGGCTTGAACATTCTGCCGAAAGCAAGATTGAAATCAACAAGACAGTTTTCGGCAAGGTCGGTAAATATATTTTGTATTGCAAGATTATAAATCACGCCGGTTTTGATTGTATCGTCAAATGTTAATACCGTTTCATTATGATTTGCCGTTACGCTTATAGGATTTCCAATGTTACCGTCAACAAAATAAATTTCGGTCTGCGATGCTGTTTCGATATTTACAGGTTCGTTAAAAACAAGTTGCAGTTTGTTATTGCCGATAATTTCCCATTTTTCAAGCACAGGCGGTTCGTTGTCGGAATTTTCGCCAAATATCGAATTTTCCTGTCCCGGTGTTCCGCCTTTTTCATCATTACTTGATTTCCAGTTATTACTTAATTCCGAAAGGTTGTTAAAGTCTATTTTTTCGAGCGATCGTCCACCTGCTGCCTTGTCGCTATCGCTGTGCCAGTCGGGCAAATAGTTAACAGCCGCAATAAGATTGTTCTCTTTGTCAACAAGTTTTATATTTTGTCCCGAATACGTCAGGGTAGGAAACGAAACCGCAGAAATAATCTTTCCGTACGGCGACAAATCGGCAACTGCACCTGATGTACAAATAATGGCATACGAACCGGCAGAAATACTGTCGGCTGCAATTCGCGATTCGCCGGACGTGCCGTACAGTATTTTCCAACCGTCAAGGTTTATGCCGTATTGCGTGCGATTGTACAGTTCGACATATTTTCTGTTGGGCAAGCCGACAACAGGATCAGGACGAAACATTATTTCGTTGAAAACAATATCGCCGTAATCAAAATTATCGATAAAAAACGTTTTTACAGACGTTGTTGCAATATCGTCTTCATCAGTCATACTGTTTATTGTTACTGTAAATTTACGTCCGTGCAATGTTTCGGTTGTTAAAATAATTCTGTCCGAATTTTGCCCTTCAATGACTTGCGAAACAATATTTACATTTTCCCCATTTTGATTTGTTAAGCTTATATTTCCAATGCTTTTCACCGGCTTGCTCACCGATACCGAAAGCTGCGACCTGCTTAATTTTTCAATGCTTACAATCTGTGCCGGCAATATGCTTGATGTGATTGTAAGCCTGTCGAACCAAAACAGCCTGTCGGCGCTTGAAGTATAGGCATAAAGCAGTCCGAAATGATTAAAATCAACATGTTCCGTATCAATTATCGGAGTTCCGGCAATTTCAAAATTTTCAAAACTTCCGACAGTATCAATGCGTACATTCCATTCCCCGTCTATTTTTCTTACAACTTCTATTGCCGCTTTTCCTGCCGTTTTTATTGCTGTTTCCCAATTAATATCCGTATTTAAAAGTTGGGTTACCGTTCCGTTTGTAATTTTATAAAGATAGACAAAATCGCTGCTTCCAACAAAATTAACGCCAATAGCATAAGCATTTACAGCGCTGTCTTTCATCATCGCTTCCGCATCTCTGTCGCTCATTAGAAATGCCGCCCAAAAATTTGATGACGATGGATTGTATCCGTGCCTGACTAAAAATTTCCATGTAATATTTCCTGTCGTAACATCAATGTTTTCTGCCGGAACGGATATTCTGTCGTATCCTGCCGATACATTGTCGAAAACGTGTTTCAGCGAAAAGTTTCCTTCCAGAGCTTCTGTTTGCGATGCATCCCAGCGATGCCCTGGCGCCTGCTTCCATGCGCCTGTGCCGTTCAATTCAAAATCTTCTGTAATTTGCGCCTGCAATACAGCAGAAACCAGCAAAGCCAATATAAACAATATGTATTTCATTGCTTTTAGTGTAATGATTTGCAAAAATAATATTTTATTTTGAAATGACAAATTATTCGTCCGGAATTATACGTTCCTGAATAGCTGACAGCAGCTATTCAATGCCTGAATATTTTTGCCTGTAACCGAATCCTGTCAGGTTTATAATGAAAGTTTACAATGACAAAACAAATAAAAAACAGCAGTTTTTTAACATTTCTTGAATTTTTTTTGTCTTATATTTTAAATTATAGGACAAAAATTCCAGTCGCAAAATTAATGTATTTCTCGTTTTCTGCAAAATTTTCAAAAAATATATTTTTTACATGTTTTGCCGGTATATTATTGATATACTTTCGATTCGTTTGTCATATAATTTAAATTATCGGACAGGAATTTAAAAGTATTTATTTAAAATGCATATATAAAATGATGTTTTACAAAAAAATCGAAAAAAAGTTAAATCTGCAACTTTTCGCGGGCATTTGCTACATGTTCAGGTATCA
>JAIRZQ010000062.1 GCA_031267135.1 Prevotellaceae bacterium | reverse complement strand
TTACGCTGACAGCCCTTATATTCCGGTATCGCTTTTATTCCGTCATGCTGTATTTGTGGGCAATCGTCAATTCGTACAGCCGGATTTACCTCGGCGTACATTTCATTTCCGATATAATACCCGGTATTATTACAGGAACTTTTTTCGGATGGCTCGTTTATAAATTGTATCTCTTCGCCCGTAAAAAACTGCTTTTGAATAATGCCGGCGCCGGCGAAACTGTACTGTCCTCATATTCCTGCAAGCGACTTAACATCATCCTGTACATGTTAACTCTGACAATCATTGCAATGCTGATATTAAGCCTGCTGTATTCCTTGAAGTATATACATGAGATAACCATCTCATAATCGCTCCCAGACTGTTGCCGTACAGGTTTGTCATATTTCAGGCAACAGCGTTATTTCTTTACCAAAACTTTCAGAGCTGCAGGCTTGATATTGACTTCTATGCGCTTACCAGCTGATGTGCACTCGCCATCGAAATGAGCGCAACCGTCTTCGGGACGTTCCAGAATGACATGCTTGCATTTGTAAATTTCAACATATTGCGACCTGTGCAGGGTTTTTCTAAACAGCCTTATACATACAGCAACGCTCTTATACCATGGAAACGGTCGTATCACAACAACGTCAACAAGTTCATCGGTCAAATCGGCAACAGGAGAAACATAGGCGTTATTGCCGAACTGCCTTGCATTTGCAAATATTATATCGATTGCCTTATGAGTTATTTCGTTTCCGTCAATTGTAAGCTTGTATTCTACAGGCTTTATTTTGATATAGGCTTTTAGTCCTGCAATGAGATATGAAAAAAATCCGCGACTGTGCGATTCGACAAAAATTTTACATGTGGCAGCATCATAACCTACACCCGCAGTGCAGAAATACGGCTGATTGTTAAAATAACAAACATCTATAGCCGTAACTTTACCGTTTTGTAATAAATCTACGGCATCATAGGCTTTAAGAGGAATGTTCAAATCGCGGGCAAGACCATTGCCCGAACCCATAGGAATAATGCATAAAGTCGTACCGGTATGAATTAACGCACGGGCAATTTCGTTTACCGTTCCATCGCCGCCGACAGCAACAATAATGTCAAAATTCCGTTCCGTATATTCTTTTGCTATTTCAAACGCATTCCCTGCATATTCGGTATAGCAAACTTCAACATCGTTGTTATTAAACCATGACGATCTCCGAATTTTCTCAATAATCTTCCTTTTATTATGCGTTCCCGATATGGGATTCACAATAAATACTATTTTTTTACGATTGGTCACTTTGCATTTTTATATTAAAATTTTTTGCAAAAATAATGTTTTTAGCTTTGTTGCAAAAATAATTTTAAGAAATTGATTAAAAAACATGCAACCGGTAATTTGTCTTTCCGGTTTGTAGTAGCGTACGTATCCCTGTATTTGCAATTACGAAACCTGTCAATAAGTAAATGCTTCAGTTTATATTATGCGGTGTGAAAACAGAATATTCTTTCTTTTGTATTAAAAAAATAGCGGATGATAATTATCCTTCATGGAATAAATTCACAATCAATAATTAACTGTTTATTTCTTCCACATCGTTGTCGTCAACATACCACAAAAAGCCGCGAATATTCTTATAATTCATTTCTTTCATCAGTTGCATGTATTCGGATACCTGATTGTTATATGCAGCGTTTTGTTTACCGAATTTGAAATCAACTATAATTGTATTGTCGGCATCAGTCATTACTCTGTCAGGCCGTTTTGTTATAATTTCGCCGTTATGGCTTTTTGTAATAACAGTACATTCGGTAAAAATCTTGTATATTCCCGAATACCAGTGCGCTACTTGTGATTTTGCTATTGCATCAACAACAAAATTATTTAAACTCTGTTTGTCGTTGTGCCGTATAATTCCATCAAACTGAAATTTATCTATGGCGGCACTAATATCGTTTTGAGTTTTTATTTCGGCAAAGATACGATGCAGAAGTTTGCCTCTGTTTACCGGAACCATGTTATGAATTTCATTTTCGTCTGCACTTGCGAATGTTCGAGCCGAATTGGACTGTACAATTGCCGCATTATAATTATTAGAAACAAACGCAACTTCCAAAGTTTTGGATGGCATGTCGAGTTTATTTTCGCCTGTTTTGGCTGCCGCATCTTTTGTTGCCACAATCTCGCCACGCGTAAAATTTTTATTGTCAAGCGCTGCATACATTACGCTTGAAACATTATTTTTCCTGTTGGCTTCATCTTCTTTTGCAAGTATTATCAAATTGTTTTTTGCACGTGTTGCCGCTACATACAAAATGTTGATATTATCGACGCACAATTGCATGGTTTCGTTTTTGTATTCGTTGGAAAACACGGAATTTCTGACTTTGCTCATGTATCTTATGGGAATAAGTCCTATTTCGGAAAACGGTTTTGCGTCTGCTTCGCACCAGACATAATTAATGCCGTCAGAACCCAAAGTCCAATCGCAAAACGGAATTATTACCGAATGAAATTCCAGTCCTTTTGCTTCGTGTACTGTCATTATCCTTATTCCTTCCAGTTCGCCGCTTATTTCGACAGTTTTATTAAGCAAATCCATTTCCCAATATTCTATAAACCTTGATAAGTCAGATGTTTCCGTATTCAAATATTCGTTTATCCCGTCCAAGAATGAAAACATGTATCCGGCATTTTCATCAAGTTTTTTCAAATCGAAAATTAAATAGATTTTTTCAATCAATTCGTATAGCGGAGTTAATTTAAGGGCTTCGGAAGTTTTCGCAAATTCTTCAGGCAGCAGATTTTTTATTTCACATGCAAAGATTTCGTGATTTGAAATACTGTTTCCACGAATATACTTTTGATAGTAATATGCCAAATCGGCTTGGACTACTGTGTTTTCGTTATTTATCAAAATACGCAATGCATTTATAATCATATTGATTGCGACAGATGAGCTTAAGTTGAAAGTTTTACTCGAAACCAAATCGTAACAATAACTTTTGTCGGGATTGTTGTGTTTGTATTTTTCAAAATAATATGCAATCTGTTTTGTATGGTCGTTTTTGCGGACAAGGATTGCCGTATCCGAAGCCTTTACACCATTGGATTGCAGCATTTCGATGTTTTCCACCAGACGCATTAATACATCTTCTTCGTAATCGGATTTTGCCAGAAATTCTACCGAAACAAATCCTGAAGCATCGCGCCTACATTCCTGCTTTATATCGGCATAAGCCTTTTTCAGGTCATCACAGTTTTCGCCAAAGACGGTCAAATATTCGCTTTGAAGAATGTCAACAATTTTTGAAAACAGATTATTGTTAAATTCTACTATTTCCTTTGCGCTACGCCACGAGTTGTCGAGCGTTTTCACTGATGGATTAAAATTCCGAAGATTCCTGTTTATTTCGATATTGTTGAGAATCTGCCAGTTGCCGTTTCTCCATCTGTATATTGCCTGCTTGACGTCTCCGACTATTAAATTTTCATAGCCCTGCGAAAGACATTCAATTAGCAAGGGTTCAAAATTTTTCCACTGTAATTGCGATGTGTCCTGAAATTCGTCAATCATTACATGACGTATTGTTGCGCCGATTTTCTCAAAGATGAAGGCTGTATCGTTGCCGCCAATCATTTTTGACAGCAAAACAGATGTATCCGAAAGCAGAAAAATATTGTTTTCGATAGTATATTCGCGAATATGTTTCATAATATCGCTCAAAAGTCCGAGATTGTTGATGTTTTTCAGTATCAATTCGCATGAAATCGCGTTTTTTGTCGATTCGGCGCGTTGCTGTTCGGCTTTGCACAGCAGCGGAATTAAAGTATTTTCGGCAAGAGCGGTTAGCCGGGCTGTTTTTGTTTTGTTTCTGCACCATTTGTCGGCGTCTTCAGCACAGTTTCTAACGTAGGTATTAAAACAGTTTTCGTCGACAAACTGTCCGCTATCAAGTTTTGCAAAATATCCGTAAACGCCTTTGCCGGTATAAGAGAAATCATCGACTGTCAAATCATTTTCCTGTACAATTTCAAAAAACCGTTTTGCAAATTCTTTCATTTTTCCGGTTTCACATTCTATTATTTTTTGCAGCCTTATTCTGTATAGGCGCAAAAAGTTTTTTTCGCCAAAACGCTTATACGCTTCATCCTGACGCGATTTGAACCTTTCGGAAATAATATTTCTGTAAAACTTTTCTATATCATCGGCAATTTTCCAGCTTTTGTTTTCTTCTGTTTTTTGGCTGATATATTCGCGCAGCCATTGAAGCAAGCCGTTGTTTTCATCGGCATTTGCAATCATCAGCGAAATTGCGTTTTGCAATACATCATCATCGTTCAGGCTAATGTTGAAATTTGTGCTGATGCCAAGCTCTTTTGCCATGTTTCGCAAGACTGTCTGAAAAAAGCTGTCGATAGTTTCGACCCTGAACCTGCCGTAGTCGTGTAATATCAGCGTCAGCGCCAATGCAGCCTGACGGCAAATTTCATCTTTCGACTTTTGCGTTTCGTCGCATATTGTTTGCATGTAACTCAGCGACTCATTAAGATTTTTTGACAGACCGTAAAGTTCGCCGATTATTCTGGCTTTCATTTCGGCTGTCGCCTTGTTTGTGAATGTTACCGCCAGAATATTCCTATACGATTTCGGATTGTCCATCAATAATTTTATGTATTCAACAGTCAATCGAAAAGTCTTCCCGGATCCGGCGGAGGCTTTATAAATTGCAAGTTCAGATTTCATGAATTTTATCTACAATCAAATTTATTTGTTTTACAAAGGTAAAAAATGATTTATATCTGTATTGCATATTAATGTCATATACTTGGAAATTTTAAAATTTTCATGTAATTTTGCACAACATAATTTTAAAATAAAAAGCGATGAAAGAAACGGTATTGAATAAATTTTTACGCTATGTTGCAATAGATACCCGGTCGGATGAAAACAGCAACACTCAACCAAGCACAATGAAACAGTTAAATTTGTCAAAACTGCTGGTGAAAGAATTAAAAGAAATGGGAATAAAAGATGCTGCACTCGATGAACACGGTTATGTGATGGCAACAATTCCTTCAAATATAAATAAAAAAACTCCTGTAATCGGGTTTATTGCTCATGTTGATACCGCTCCGGATTTGAGCGGAGCTGATATAAAACCACAAATAATTGAAAATTACAATGGTAAAGATATTGTTCTCAACAAAGAAAAAAAATTAAGCCTGTTGCTTAATGATTTTCCCGAATTATCCGATTTCAAAGGGAAAACTCTTATAACAACCGATGGAACAACACTTCTCGGAGCCGACGATAAAGCCGGAATAGCCGAAATTATGACAGCTGCCGAATTTATTATGAACCATCCGGAACTTAAGCACGGCACAATAAAAATAGGCTTCACTCCCGACGAAGAAATTGGTCGCGGAGTTGATAAATTTGATGTGAAAAAATTCGGAGCCGACTATGCTTATACTATGGATGGCGGCGCTCTTGGTGAATTGGAATATGAAAATTTTAACGCCGCTTCGGCAAAAATAAAAATTCAGGGAAACAACATTCATCCCGGATATGCAAAAGGAAAAATGATTAATTCGATTCTCGTTGCGATGGAACTGAATGCATTGTTGCCGATAAGCGAACGTCCCGAATTTACCTGCAATTACGAAGGATTTTTTCACATTACACACTTCAGCGGAAATGTAGAGCAGGCTTCAATGCAATATATTATTCGCGATCATGACCGTAAAAAATTTGAACAGAAAAAGGAAACTGTCAAGAGTTGTGTCGATTTTTTGAATAAACGATATGGAAAAGATATTTTGACGCTTGAACTGAAAGATCAATACTACAACATGCGCGAAATGGTAGAACCGCATTATCATGTTGTTGAAACCGCAGTGAAAGCAATGCAATTAGCAAATGTAGAGCCTGTTATTCGACCAATTCGCGGCGGTACGGATGGAGCCCGGCTTTCGTTTATGGGCTTGCCATGTCCTAATATTTTTGCAGGCGGACATAATTTTCACGGCAAATATGAATTTGTCGCGGTTGAATCGATGCAAAAAGCAACAGAAGTTATATTGAGCATAATAAAACTTTATGCCGAAAAACAATGATGAATATTCACGATAAAATTTTTTATAAAGCATTAAAATTAGAACCTTTGCCGGCAAACGAACTGATACAAATATACAGGTTTACATCAACAGGCGAATTGATGTTTGTTGGCAATCAATTGCGGCAAATGCATGTTATGAAGGAAGGCGTTAGTTGGCAAATCGACAGGAATGTAAACATTACAAACGTGTGCATATCGGGATGCCGGTTTTGCAGTTTCCATTGCAAGCCGCACGAAACAGAAAAGTCATATACAACAACAATGGATGAATATTGCAGGAAAATCGAGGAATTAATAAAACTGAATGGCGATCAGCTTTTATTGCAGGGCGGTTTACATCCTGATTACGGTTTGAATTTTTACACTAACCTTTTTTCAAAATTAAAAAAATCTTATCCCAATATAAAACTTCACGCACTTGGTCCTCCTGAAATTGCACATATTGCTAAAAAAGAAAAAAAATCTTATCGTGAAATATTGGAAAAACTTATCGAAGCAGGATTGGACAGCCTTCCGGGAGCAGGAGCCGAAATCTTGTGCGACCGTGTACGGAAACAAATATCGCCTGCAAAGCCCGATTCCCGGGCATGGCTCGACGTTATGCGCGAAGCTCATAAGTTCAATCTTCCGACTTCGGCAACAATGGTTTTTGGTCATATCGAAACTTTGGAAGAACGAATAGAACATCTCTTAAAAATACGTGATTTGCAAGATGAAAAATCCAAAACCGCTTATGGTTTTTTAGCTTTTATATGCTGGCCCATGCAGCTTGGAGGAACAAAGCTTGGAGAAAAAACCGGCAATAAAATCACAACTATCGACGAATATATACGAACTGTTGCGATAAGTCGAATTGCATTGAACAATATCAGGAACATACAGGCATCGTGGCTCACCGCCGGCAAAGATGCAGCGCAGATCGCATTGCATTCGGGAGCCAACGACATGGGTTCGATTATGATTGAAGAAAATGTTGTTTCGGCGACAGGAACAGTAAACACATTTGATGCAAATGGAATACAAAGCGCTATACGCGAAGCAGGATTTACGCCATGGTTGAGAAACCAGAAATACGAGGAACGATAATTTACAGTTAAAACACTAAATATGAACAGGCGGCAGATATTTGAGCAGATACGGCAAAAGCAAAGTTTTTTATGCATAGGACTTGACAGCGACATTAATAAAATTCCGCAGCATTTGCGCAAACAAAAAAACTCTTTATTTGAGTTCAACAAACAAATTATTGATGCCACAGCGCAATATTGCATATCGTATAAACCGAATTTGGCTTTTTATGAAGCCTGCGGCGAAGATGGTCTGCGCCAGCTCGCAATGACTGTCGAATATTTGAAAGCAGGTTATCCGGATATGTTTTTGATTGCCGACGCCAAACGCGGAGATATCGGTAATACTTCGCAAATGTACGCGCAGGCGTTTTTTGAAAAAATGAAATTCGATGCGGTAACCTTATCGCCTTATATGGGAGAGGACACGGTAAAGCCGTTTTTGTCGTTTGCCGACAAATGGATTGTTTTGCTCGCGCTCACAAGCAATGCTTCCGCATCCGATTTTCAAACGGTTAAAACCGAAAGCGGGAAAATGTTTTACGAAGAAATTATTTTGCAATCAAAAAACTGGGGAAATGCAAACAATACAATGTATGTTGTTGGAGCTACAAAAGCCGAAATGCTTGTTTCGATACGAGAAATACTTCCTCATCATTTTCTTTTGGTTCCGGGAACAGGAGCGCAGGGCGGAAATCTTGCGGATGTTGCAAAATACGGAATGAATGATACTTGCGGATTGCTTGTAAATTCATCGCGGGCAATTATTTATGCCGACAGCAACGAAAATTTTGCTGTAGCAGCCGCAAAAAAAGCAAAAGAACTGCAGACAGAAATGGCTGCATTGCTGGTGAAATATAAAATAATCCAGAGTGAAGTGTAATTTAATATATCTTATTGAAATTTGAACATATTATTATATTAAGTCCAATATATTTTACAATTGTGATATATTTATCTTTGCAGGAAAAAAGACTGGATTATTTTGATTCCCGTGCCGGAATACAAATAAAATACAAATTATTTCTGCGTGAATATAATTGTAAATATTTATTAGACTGATTTAACTTACCAAGAATAACAGTAAGCGCAAGGTTTCGGCAAAGAAAAGAACGGTTATCTTTTTGCCGTAAATTCTATCTTCATTTGAGTATCTGTCAGTTTATATGTTAATCGATGAAATGGCGTTGCGCCGTATTCCATAATTGCAGCGCGGTGTTTTTTTACAGGATAGCCTTTATTTTGCTGCCAGTCGTATTGAGGATACTGTTTTGCAATACTTTCCATAAATTCATCTCTGTGTGTTTTTGCCAAAATTGAAGCTGCAGCTATGCTTTTGTATTTGGCATCTCCTTTTACAACTGTTTCATAAGCGATATTTTGATATGGTTTGAAGCGATTTCCATCAACAATTATAAATTCAGGCTGTATTTTAAGATCCGATAAGGCTTTGTGCATGGCAAGAATAGAAGCGTTAAGAATATTTATTTTGTCAATTTCTTCATTATCAACACTTGCAACAGACCATGCTATTGCTTTGCTTTCGATAATTTTGCGAAGCGCCTTACGCTGTTTTTCGCCAAGCTGCTTTGAATCGTTAAGCAAAGGATTTTCAAAGCTGTCGGGTAAAATTACGGCAGCGGCAAATACAGGACCTGCCAAACAGCCTCGTCCTGCTTCGTCACAGCCGGCTTCGGGCTTTATGCTTCCAAAATGTGATTTTAATTCAATTTTTTTCAAACTAATTTTTATATGCCGGCAAATGTAATAATTTTCATTATAATTTACAATTCATCTTCGTCGCATCGCAGCATCAAGTATAAAATGCAACCGTATTTGATTTTTTTTACAGTTCCGGAAGTTAAAATTCAAAACCGTTTATTAACATACTTATCCTGCTCGGTTTGAAGTAATCTAATCCATTGCATATACATCTCTTCGGGCATACGGCGATAACCCGACTCGTGAAGACGGACGTATGTCGCTTCCATTTCGGAATACATTGCCTTTATTTCATTATCTTCAAAAAGATCTTCCGCCTTTCTTGCATTTTTACTTTTCATTTGCGAGTGAATGTAATATTTTTGCGCTTCGGCTTTGGTCAGCATTGCATTTACGCTTGCCGGATGATACTGCAATGCCGTATTGCAGCATTTTATTACAAATTCGGGATTTTCTTTTCCATGCCTGCGCTGATAGCCTTGAGCCAAATCCACCAGACAGTTTGCAACTGCCTGTCTGTCGCTCAACGTGTCCATGTACAAGCCGTTGCGTATTGCATCCAGGGTTACGTAACCCGAAGCCATAATCCATGCATCTACGGGAAACGTGGCGCTTGTGAGTTCCGTGTTGTACCAGCCTGTTGCCTGCGAATATACTTTTATGTAAATATGATTCGGCGCAAAGGCAAGCCTGCACGGAATTTCCAGTTCATCTGCCAGAATCCTGTACAGATACGGCAGCGAATGACAGTTGCCGCTACCTGTTGTCATAAGTTTCGACACAAACATTTTTGTCCAGTCGCGCTGTCCTGCGGCATCCTCAAAATCGTAAGCATAAGGCAGATGCACCAGTACGCTTGCCGAATCAAGAATTATTGATACCGTATCTGTCATCACCCTGAAAATTGCCGCATGTTTTGTCATTTCTTCCCTGTCCTTGCCTGAATATTCGATTAAATCTGACATAGAAATAAACTTTATTATTTGCAGTAATGACTCTAATTCCCGATTAAAAACATCTGTATTCAACTGACCGTCATAATGAGCGTCTTCTGTTGCAAATACTGCATTTACAAAACTTAACGGTTCTTCGTTTGTCAGCATTTTGTTTATACGCTCGTACGCTTTTTCATAAATTCCCGTTTCCTGTGAATAACCTGAAAAAGAACAAAATAATACAATTATCAACAATACTCTTTTCATTTACTATAATTTTGCTGTATCTTACCAAAATCTTTCAGGCAGATTTCCTAAAAAATCCACTATCGGTTTTTCCAATTTTTCAATGTTAAATTTATTTCCAACTTTATTATGTTTATATGTTTGTATAAATAAGCGTCCATCATTATGCCAAGTTATGGTATCCTGAATAATACGATTATCAAATAAACCAATACAAGATGCATATAAATCCGTATTATAATCAATCGCCTTTATTAAAAACAAATAACAATTAATATTTTTCAAAAATGCACTGTAAGCGGTTAAATCAATTTGAAAATGAAAAAAATCTAAAGTGTTGTCAATATCTAAATGGTAAGGTAGCGAAAAATCTTTCCAAATCGTAAAATAATCAATCGTATCTTTTGAAAAAAAATATAAATTTACATACTGTGGAAAACTTTCAATAAAAGATACACCAGAAGTATTTATATAAGAACAGATACATTTATATAAGTCAGATTCTAAACAGCCATTTGTTTGCGATGTGTCTGTGATTTCAATATTTAAATTTACATCATTGTGTTTCTTTGTTCCTTTTCTGCATGATGCAAAAATTAATAATGGAAGTATTAATAAATATAATAACTTTTTCATGCTATTTTATATTTATAAAACGTTTAGGATTTCTGTTTATATGGCGGATATAAGTACTTTTTCCATTTTTTACATTATATAATCTTGTAGATGTTGGGAAATATACATATTGATTCCATGATCTCCTTGCTGAATTTGGTCTATCGCCTGACATCGTTTTCTGTTCTTTCCTGACTTCGACAATGCGTCACCCTAAAAAATCTCCCAAAATATTTTGTCGAATAGCGGCTCAATAACCTTGTGCTTTGCGGTCAGCAGCATCGTTTTTGTCAACGTTTCTCCGCT
>JAIRZQ010000184.1 GCA_031267135.1 Prevotellaceae bacterium | reverse complement strand
ATCGTACTTGATACAAAGTATAAAGAGCAATACGACACTTGCGATGGAATACCGTACAGCGAAAATCCCCGTGTTGGTCCCGGCGCAAAACGTAATTTCGGATGGGACATAGCAAAAAGCGAGGGAGCGCCGTGGCACTGGATGCTGGATGACAATATTCGCCGTTTCATGGTCTATAACAATAATAAAAAATACAATGCAAAATTTGACACATTCGCACGTATTGAGCGTTTCGTTGACAACTATGACAATGTTACGATGGCCGGGATGCAATACGCAATGTTTGTTCCAAGAAAACAAAAGAACAATCCATTAATTATCAATACGCGGATTTTTTCATGCAACCTGATTAAAACCGACAGCCCGTTTCGTTGGCGCGGACGGTACAATGAAGATGTGATACTGTCAATGGATATGCTCGAGGCGGGATATTGTACGATTCTGTTTCAAACGTATTTGTGCGAGAAACTGCGCACGCAGACAATCAAGGGCGGGAATACGGAAGAATTTTACAGCAAGGACAAACGCACGACAGAGCCAAAGAGCGTTCTTCTTAAAAAAGTGTATCCCGACAAAACCGAACTTGTAATGCGCTATGGTCGACCGCATCATCGTGTCGATTTTACAAAATATAAAAATTTACTGAAACGAAAAAATAATTAACTTTGGCGCAATAATAAAATATTACGCCATGAAAAAACATATTACAATGACTTACATTGAGGTTTTAGAAGGGATGTTATCACGCAAGCAGGCGGACATTGAAATTACTTCAAGCAAAATATCAGCAGTGCCGGACGTTTTTAACAAAAAGCGATTTGTTGAATTATGCGCCGAAGTAAAGATGCTTGAAACATGTCTCGACCTCGCAAAAGTGATGTTCGATGGCGAAGAAAACAACAGGGAAAACGGCAAAGAAGCCGACTAAAACAAGAGGGCGTCCTACTGATTATAAACCTGAATACGCAGAGCAGGTATTTAAGTTATGTTTGCTTGGCGCAACGGATAAAGCCATTGCCGATTTTTTCAGTATTTCCGAAAAAACATTAAACACATGGAAAAAGAAAAATCTCGATTTTCTTCAGTCCATAAAAAGAGGTAAAAACGAAGCCGATGCCAACATTTCCGCAGCCCTGTATTCACGTGCCAAAGGGTTCGTTAAAAAAGACTGTGAAAAAGTATTTCAGTTCAAAGGGAATATTGTCAGGGCGAAAGTAGCCGAGTATTTCGCACCTGATACTTCTGCTATTATATTTTGGTTGAAAAACCGACAGCCTAAACTGTGGCGCGACAAACAGACGCAGGTCGTGGAAAATCCCGACGGCACGCCTGTATTTTCAGGATTTAACTTTTTACCATTTACGCCTGTCAATGAAAAATAACGTCAACATAAAGCAGCGCATGGCGTATAATTACCTGCGGGACGACAAACACAAGTTCATCCTGTATGGCGGTGCTGCGGGCGGCGGTAAGACTTGGCTCGGGTGCGAATGGCTTATGCAGTGCGGGCATCATTTGCCGAACACACGCTGGTTTATCGGGCGAAATAATCTCAAAGACAGCCGTAATTCGGTGCTTGTTACCTGGTTGAAAGTGGCAAAATTGCATAATTTCACATCTTACAAAATTGACAATGACGGTATAAAATTTAACGACGGCAGCGAAATACTGTTAATCGACCTGACATATTATCCGTACAAAGACCCGCTATATGAGCGCTTTGGCTCGCTTGAATTTACGGGCGGCTGGATAGAAGAGGCGGGAGAGGTTAACTTTAAAGCGTTTGATGTTCTCAAATCACGCATAGGGCGACACATGAACACGGAATTAAAACTAACGCCCAAAATGCTAATCACGTGCAATCCAAAGAAAAATTGGCTGTACACATCATTTTATCAACTATACATACGCAATCAGCTGAATGCTCCTTATGCCTATATTTCCGCCCTTGTAACCGACAATCCGTATCTTGATGACAGTTACAGGCAGGAACTTGCAGAAATAAAAGAAAAAAGCATCAGGGAAAGGTTATTGTTCGGCAACTGGGATTACGACGACAATCCTAATGCCCTTGTTACGTTTGATGCAATACTCGACTGTTTTACCAACACGGCCAAAAGCGGAGCGCGGAAAATATCCGCCGACCTTGCCATGCAGGGACGCGATAAGTTTGTTGCGGGTTTATGGAACGGATTATGTGTTACTATCGCTATTGACAAGCCGAAATCAAACGGAAAGGAAATAGAGACCGACCTCGCCGCGCTTATGAAAAATCATCAAGTCGGACGCTCCATGACTGTTGCAGACAGCGACGGACTGGGCGCTTATCTTGAAAGCTATTTGAGAGGCATTAAAGAATTTCATAACGGCGGGCGTGCCGTAAACAGTAATGTATATGCAAATATTAAAGCGGAATGCGCGTATAAACTTGCAGAAATAATTACCAATCGCCAATTACAGATTGTTTGCACTGAAAATCAAAAACAGTGTATAATTGAAGAATTAGGACTGTTGCAAGCGGATAACATAGACAGGGACACAAGCAAAAAAAATATAATAAGCAAGGAAAAAATGAAAGAAATAGCAGGACGTTCCCCCGACTATCTTGATGTACTGATTATGGGAATGTTCTTTGAACTGCCGCAGGCAGGATTAATTCAAGACTATACAATTTTATAACTTTTAAAATAAAAAATTATGGCAAAAAATCAAAACCAGACAAACACGGAACAAACGACTGTTGTCGATGCAGAAAACAAGACGGCAAACGCTAATGAGCAACCGGAAGTGAATAGCGAACAAAACACCGTCGTTAACACCAATGAGCAACCGGAAGTGAACAACGAGCAAGCCCCTGTTGTTAACGCTAACGAGCAACCTGTTAAGCCGGACGAAGCGGCAAAAGAGATTAGGAAACGCACAGGCGCAAATGATGTTATTGCGGCTATTAAAGCGGCAGAGGAGACGGTAGTTAAATACGCTGAAACACGCAAAGCGGCAGGGCTTAACGTTTCGAGAATTTTAATTATTAAAAAGCAGTTATCCGAACTCGGAAAGATGTTGAAACCTTATGCTTAAAATCAGTGTTGCAAATAAGGAATATTCAATACCAACGTCTTGGAATGATATAACTATTGTCCAGGCGGGGTATTTGCAGTCGAAAGTTAATGAATTGCCCGAAACCGTAAGGGAATTTTATACTCCGAACATTGAGGAACAAAAAACATTAACAGACGATGATATTCCCGTGCAATGCGAATTTGAGCGTAACGTAGCGGCTTACCTGTGCGGGTTCGGTGATATTATAGACAGCATAACGAACGAAGATGTGAAATATTTATTTGCAAACATATTAATTCGTTTTGTTGTCGGGACAATGGGATACGTGGACTACGAGCAAAAGAAGATAACGAAGTTCAAACACAAGGGCAAAGTGTTTCGATTTCCGAAGTCGGGAAAAGACATAACCGGCGATGACGCCCCGTTAAGCGAGATGCCGGCGCAACAGTTCTGCGATGCTTCCGACCTTGCAAGCGCAAATAATCTGTCTGTCGCTCCCCTGCTCGTTGCAACGCTCTGCACGAAAAAATACAGCGAAACCGAAGTTGCAAAACTGTCGAACACGTTTAACGATTTGACAATGGATATATATTTTGAAATTCTTTTTTTGCTGCGCAGCGCTCACGATTATTTAAGTAACGAATGCCCGGAGTGTTACGGCAAAGGGAAATCAAAAAGCGGCACAAAGTCTATAACATGGAACGAAGTATTATTGCAGGTAACCGACGAAAAGCCGAGTGAAATACCGTTTATACAGCAAATGAAATGTTATGATTTTATGCGGTTTCTGAATGTTAAATATAAATTACAAAAAGACAAATGGCAGACAATATCGAAACTGGCGCTTTAAGAGCTCAAATAAAACTGCTTGCAATGCTGATTGAGCGCGAATGCAACTGCGACCGCGCACGCTGCGCCGAGCATTTCAGGTACATGGAACGACTGAAATTTGATTTAACAGTAAAATTAGAACAGTATGAGAACGAAAATAAGTGAAGCAATAAAAAAGGCATTTGAACCCGAATATACGTTTTATCGCGGCTTCATTGCCGATAAGATAAACAGCGTAAAAGACAGTTTCCCGCTTGCGTGGCTCAATCCGCCCGAAATGACGGATACAAACACGTACAGTTGCATTCTTTACCTAATGATAAAGGACAGCAAATACAGCGAGCAGGAAAAAGAAAATCAATGGGATCAAATGGAAAATTTTGCTTTAAAAGCATTTAGGGAAATTATTGAAAACGACATATACGTAAAGAGTATTCATTACGTAAGGACATTTCCGAATGAATACGCATACACAGGCTTCGGCGAATTGTCGCTTAAAATAACGTTCACAGTCATCGTCAATCCGTGCTGATATGCAAGCCGTAAATTATACCGTATTAAACAGTTTGGCTGTTTATTTGACCGAAAGCCTGCAATATGAATTATTGCAGCAGGGTCACGTTGCAACAGATAAGTTGTTTGACAGTATAAACGTGCACGTAGAGCGGACGATTAGCGGCTTTTCCGTTGTGGGAAACGCTTTGTTTTACGCAAAATTTGTAGAGAAAGGACGCAAGCCCGGACTTAAAGGCGTTCCTGTTGATGTGCTTGTAGACTGGATACGGCAAAAGAAAATGAACCTTGCGGGCAAATCGGAACGCAGCGTCGCATTTGCAATACAGGTATCAATAAAACAGAAAGGTATAGAACCGAGCAAATTCATTGAAAAAACACTGCAAAAAGGCGACGGTAAAATAAATAACAGCGTTGAGCGCTTTTGCTCTCAATACATAGACAGTGTGATAAAAGAAATATTTAAATCGAATAAACTATGACAATAACTGCCCCGGATAACTATTCGAGCGTGAATAAGCCTGTCGTTTTCCATATAGAAAAAGACACGCCCGAAATAATCAATATAATCATTGACAACTATATTAAGCAAATGAACGGCACGAGTATTGATGTTAATGTTGCCGATTACTTCAAACACAAGTTTATTTTTTCCCCCACAGTGATTATAGGACACTATACCGGCACACAGACAGGTCGTGTCGTGGTTGCTTCTATTTCGGTAAATGACACGGTAAGCAACAGTGTTGCGCTGTTGCAGTCAACAGATGCAATTCCGTTTAACCGTTTTTTGACCAATCAAAAAAAACAGTACGCAAAGGAAGGCGAAATATTGGAAGTAACTGCAATTTCCGACAGCGGTTATGAAATAA
This sequence comes from Prevotellaceae bacterium, assembly GCA_031267135.1. Classification (GTDB taxonomy): domain Bacteria; phylum Bacteroidota; class Bacteroidia; order Bacteroidales; family UBA932; genus JAIRKV01. The sequence goes on along the minus strand of JAIRZQ010000184.1, from coordinate 7,780 downwards.
TAATATCGCCCGACAGCGCCGGCGATATTGTAGGCTTCAGCGGAAATTTTGTTAATGGCGGGTATGGCGTTCTTACATTTCCGGCGCTTTCGGAAAAATTTTATGCGATAATAAAAGCCAATGACAGTATCATTGATATAATTGAATACGAAAATATTAATTATCCTTGCGGTTACCGCCTTGCATGGATTAACCGCTACGGATCTATCGACAGTTATTATTTCCGGCACTGTCAGGAAGAATCGTTTAGCGTTACAAAGGACAAAATATATTCGGCAGATGGTTATATGATTACAAGCGTAAAAGGCGAACGGAAATTAACCGTTTCGACAAATAAAATCACGCAGCAAACGGCGCAAGCGTTATCGGACATATTAAGTTCGCAAAGGTTATTCATATATGACAACGGCTATCGGGAAGTAGATTTAATTACCAACAGCGTTAAGATATACGATGCCGATACGCTCGTTAACTTCCAATTCTCAATACAGCCAAAACAGCGTGCGATATGATAGAACTGCTAATAGACGATAAAAGCGTGGATATTGACCAGAAAACCAACGTTGCAATAACGTTAAGTCTTGCCGATATTGAGAATGTAGAAGAAAGTAATACCGGGCATTCAAAGACATTTTCGATACCGATGACGCCGGGAAACAGAATTATATTTGGCTTTGTGGAGCAGGTATTTTCGAGCGCGCAGTTCAACAATGCAAAACATACGGCAAAAATATTAAGCAACGGAATGACGGTAATGAGCGGTTACGCTCAAATAACAGAATACAAAAACAACAATAAGGGAAGCGGAGTCTATTCGCTGAATATCATCGGCGACGGCTTCGACTGGCTGGTTAACGCGCAGCAAAAAATGAACGAATTAGACGCTCCTTTCAGTCTTTCATACATCGACAATGAAGTATATGCCAACTCCATAATTCCAATTACCGAAAGTCCGCTAATTCGGTTTATACCCATTGACAGAGGAGCGTTTTACAGCAGGGACACAAACGGCGAACTGTCGCCACGAACAAATCTGATATTACAGGATTATTATCCGTTTATAAACATTTGGCGACTGTTAGAGTTAATTATGTCAGGCTACACAATCGTTTCATCGCTCGAAAGTAAATTAAAAAATCAATATATAAGCGGACAGCTGACAGAACCCGAAGACATGGAAAGCATAAAAGAGAATAACGATTTTTTTGTAGGCACAACCTACGAGAGCGACTGGTGGCGCAGTGTTTTCGGTGAATTATTTACATACTTTGTCTTTAACACATGGACTTATGATGATAAATACTTTACAACAGGCGATATTCTCAAAATTATCACCAGTAGCTTTATTCGGTTTAAGCCCGTTGACAACATTAAAATATCATTCGACATTGAATTGTCGTTTCAGTGCGACCCGCGAAAAGCCTTTGCGGATACTTTTGTTTTTGGGGATGGCGACAAGGAGCAAACGTTTACGCTCGCCAATACCCCTGTCGAAACAGAAACCGAAGGTTTTAATGCCGACGGGTATTTGCATTATCTTTCGTTAAGATACATTGGTACTAATCTTGACATTCTATTACAGGGCAGAACCAAACTGGTATATGTGTACTCTGTTTGGCAAACTTGTGTTACGCTTATAGATAATGTTTTAACCGACCGCTGGTTCGTAAAAAAGATAACAGTATCATCATACAAAATATGCCTTATACGTCCCGAAGATGACAATTTGACGAACAGCTATTTTCTTTTATACGACAGCGCTACCGATACTTATCACAATCAGGCGCTTTTTAAGTTATATCATTATAGCAGTGATGATTTTGCATTAACATACAAATATGCCCTTACAACAAAATCGTATTCAATATTAAAAGGCGATTACATCAACCTGCGCACGCGGTTTAAGTGTACTAACGGCTTGGGGCGCATCTGTTTTGGAAACGAATGTACGATAAAGCCCGACTTTAAAAATAATCTCGGTTATGGCGAACAGGTAACGATAGGCACTGTCGGCGGTGAAAAAACGCAAATAGAATTTATACAGGCGTTGCGGCAAATGTACAATCTGATATTCTATACAAACTCGTTAACCAAACAGGTTTTTATCGAGCCTCGACAGAATTTTTACATTGATAAATTATAAATGTTATGGCAGTTGTAAACAAAATATATGTAAAAGACAATAAGATATACGCTACGTTTCCCGTGTTTTCGTTTCTGAAAATAGTATTTTCATACTCCACATCGGGCGGGGCTATCCGTTTGGACAAGGCATATATTGAAATCGGAAACACCGAAGCGCAGTTTGCCGAAATTATTACGCACTTGCAGGATGTTGCAATAATAGAAATAGCTCCTGCCGAAGACGATATGTACATATACACTACTGACGACCCGCCGTACAGGTTGTGTGTCGTACGGTTTATTGCACAGGGATACGGCGGTGGTTTTACGGGAATTACGGTTATCGGAGTTGAAGAAGGCACATATATAACATACATACCCGAACTCATATCATTAGGCCTGTCTGAATTTATCGGCTGGTATAAACAGACAGGAATGTTGGAGATGTTGATAAATGACCCTCGAGATGAATTGATAACAGGCGACACAACATTTGTTGCACGATTTCAACAAGTGGTATTTTATCAGGTAACATTTCAAAATGACGACAGTAAGGGCATTTTGAACGGGCAAAACACTTTTGTTGTTAAATCGGGCGGTTACCTGTATTCTGTACCGACGGTAACGAATAAGCCCGGCTGGCGATTTGTGGGATGGACATTAAACGGAGTTTTGATAAATCCGGCATCCGTGCCGATAACCAGGGAAACAACCTTTACAGCGAGATACAGTTTAGTTTCTTCTTATAATATAGAATTTGACAGCGCGGGCGGTACGGGCGTAGAAAGTCAAACAGTATCCGCAGGCGCAGCCATAACCGAACCCAGCCCGCCGACACGCGAATATTTTATATTTGCAGGCTGGTCTTACCATAATGAGCTTTGGAATTTTGATGATATTCCGAATGACAATATGCTGCTCGTTGCAAAGTGGCAATATATAAACCCGCCTGTTGACGCAAGCCGTATTGTCGACTGGAGCGACAGGATTGATTACGACAAAGAGATTATAATACAGGAATTAGGCGACGATATTGGAGTATCCTTAAAACTTGCTTATGCGGCAGGCAACGAAGTGGTAGATAAATACAGCAGAAAAAACAAAGTCGAATATGCTTCGTATAAAGTTGATTTGGAAAACAAAACGATGAACGAGGGTACTGATATTGAGAACAGTATTTTACACGCAAGCCTGTTGCACGAAAACGCTTTGCCCGGATACGATTTAATACAAATTGGATTTGACGAGGAAAAAACCGTTGGCGAGCTGGATTTTAATATTGATGAAGTTGTGTGTGAAATTTCGGAAATAGCAGGCACGGGCAATAAGAAATATCCGCTCGCCCTGTTTAAGGGCGGAAATATAAATCTCGCATTTGACGATTTGCTGTTTAATGAAACTGTAATTAAGGGACTGCATGAAAATTACGAGTACAATATAACGATGTACAACTACGGCAGGCGCATTACATGTTACATATATTTGACGCCGAAAGACATTGAAAGTATTTTATTCCCGAACGACAGTTACAGAGATTTCAGGGGCTTGTTTAAGTTAAAGATTGACGGCGAATATCTGCTTTGCAGGCTCGAAAAAATCAACGACTACAAACCTGAAAGCGGAGCGGCTACGAAATGCCAATTTATAAAAGAGAGGTAGGTATGAATGATTATTTGTTTTTTAAATCCTTGTTGTTATTCGCTTTTTTCTTTTTTGGGGTAATTAATACCAGCCCAAGAATCATTACTATCGAAACGGCAATTATAACAGGAATATCATCGCTGTCAATTGAAATTCCGTTTTTCAAAGTATCAAGAAAAACAGCAAGAAATACAGCGCCCAAAACGACTACAACACAGAATTTTATCATCCCTTTCGGATTTCTTATAAATTCCAGAATTATAAATATGTCCCAAAAACTTTTCATATAAAAAATTAATTTTTTCACAAAAATAAAAAAAATACTTGATATGGCAAACGAAATAGAAAAAATTTTTAATATTCAAATCAAAGGGCTTGATAAAATCCCTGATATGGCAAACAAAATCGATGCGCTTGCAAAGAAAATGTCGGAGTTTGAAAAAGTATTGAAAGATGTTGCCAAAAACAACGGAATAAAAGAAGTAATAAACGTATTCAATCAATATAACGCTTCTACCGTAACAGTAGAAAAGTCGCGTAAGAAACTTACGGACGCCGAAAAGGAAGCGAATAAAATCGCAAAACTTCAAAAGCAGGCAACCGAAAGCGAAAAAGGCTCGTTAAATCAGTTAAGCGCTCAAATACAGCTGAATAATATCGCTTACAATAAAATGTCTGCCGAGCAGCGAAACAATACAGTCGAAGGCAAAGCGTTAGGGCGTCAACTGGCGCAGCAGCGCAAAGAGATGCGCGAAGTAACGCTTGCTGCAGGCGATTTCAGTAGAAATATAGGCAATTACGCTTCCGCTATCAAGTCAATACCCGGAATGTTGTTTTCTATACAAGCAAAGTATCGGGCATTACTCCAATTAGGAACAATGCTTTTCGGCACGTTTATGAATTTCGAGCAGAAAATGGCAGCCGTGAGAGCCGTATCACAGGCAACCGATGAAGAGTTTGCAAAACTCAGCGCAAACGCCCGCAAACTCGGCGAATCTACCGAATGGACAGCCACGCAGGTCGCCGAACTGCAACTTGCATATTCCCGTCTGGGCTTTTCGTCCGACGAAATATTAAAAATAACATCCGCCACTCTTGACCTTGCAACGGCAACAGGCGAAGATTTGGCAAAAAGCGCGGACGTGGCAGGCAGTACCTTACGCGGTTTCGGGCTTGAAGCCGACGAAATGAAGCGGGTAGTTGACGTTATGGCAAAGTCGTTTAACTCTACGGCTTTACGGTTGGATTACTTCGCAAACAGCATGAAAACGGTTGCTCCCATTGCAAAGGAAGCCAACGTGTCGCTTGAAGAAACTACGGCAATGCTCGGCGTTCTTGCAGACAGAGGCATAAGAGGCACGATGGCGGGAACCGCATTGCGCCGTATCTTTACCGAAATAGCGCGTGACGGCGGCGATGTACAGGAGCGATTGTCGCAGTTGAGCGAAAAGGGAATAACCGTCGCCGATGCATTCGATGAAGTAGGGCGCAATGCCATGACAGCCCTTACCATACTTGCAAATTCAAAAGACGGAATAGATGATTTGACCGTCAAGTTTGAAAACGCCGATGGAGCGGCAAAAGAAGCCGCTGCAACAATGCGCAACACGCTTACGGGCGACGTGAAAATCGCTCAAAGCGCATTTCAGGAATTTGCAATATGGCTTGGCGAACAGCTTGCACCTGCAGCCCGCTCTGTTGTGCAGTTTTTTACACTGATAGGACAAAACCTTAAAGACTTTACCACTCGTGTATTTCATGCAGCGGCAGCATGGACAGGGTTATACGCTATTTGGAAAATATATACTGCATTCAAAGCCAAGTCAACAGCCGTAACGGTAGCAAGCGCAACGGCAACCGTTGCCGAAACAGCGGCAATAGAAAAGCAAACGCTCGCCATACAAAAAGCCTCAACATTCGGCAAGCTGTTTGCAGCGGTGAAATTTCTTATTACAGGTAATATAAAAATGGCAACAGTAGCATGGAAAGCCTTTACGGTTGCACTCAAAGCAAATCCGTTCGGTATTGTATTGGCGGGCATAACGGCTGTTATCGGCATATTTACCTTATTCAGAAAAAAAGTTGACGATGCAACAAAGGCACACAATGAGTTTGAAAAAGAACTGTCGAAAGAAAAATCAACCCTCGACACGATTACAAAAACGGCTTTAAGCGCGGCAGAGGGGACGCACGAACGCGCCGAAGCAATCAGACTGTTGAACGAAAAATACGGCGAATACCTGCCTTATCTGCTTACGGAAAAATCGACCAACGAAGAAATAAAAAAAGCATTGGACGGCGTAAACGACGCGCTTGAAGCAAATTTGAAATTAAAAGCCCGACAGCAGGCAACAGAGAAAGCGCACGAAGATTTAGCGGCGGAAGAAATAAGGCTGCTTGACAAGTTAAAGGACAATTACGATTTGAATATGCCTGCAGAAAAAGCCAGATTGTTTATGTCTGTCTGGAGAGATTTTACCGACGCAATAAAAAATGGCGAAAAAGTCGCCTTTATGGATATTGCTAAAAGACTTGGAGTTGAAAATGACTATGATGATGTTTTTGCAAGGATGAATGACTATGTTGAGTATTATCGAAAGTATAAAGATAAATTAAAACAGATTGATATTTGGTACGGAGAAACCGACGACCAGCGGAAAAAGAGAGAAGAAAAAGAACAGCAAAAACAGGAAGCGCAACAGCAACAGCAACAGCAACAACAGGAAGAAAACTTAAAAAAACGGTTAGAAAGGATTAAAGGATTACGCGAAAAGTACGGTAAATATTTTTCAGCCGACATAACCGAAAAATCATCGGACAAAGATATTGCCGAAGCAGAGGAAAAAGCCCAAAAGGCTATGCAAAAGGCAATCGAAAAAGAAAAAGAAACACGAGAAAAAGCCCAAAAAGAAGCAAAGAGCGACATCGAAAAAAACGCAGACGAATTAGCCAAGTTGGGCAGAGATTCCGTAGGTCGTAAAAACGCTGCCGAAATCGAAGCGATGAACGAGGGTATAGAGAAAAAACTTGCAGCACAGGACGAAGCCAACCGAAAAGAGATAGAAAAACTCAACATAGAAGCCGGAAAAGTAAAAAAAGAAATAGAAAAACGGCAGGAAGAATTAGAAGGATTAGGACTCAAAGGTGGCGCTGAATACAAACTGTTGGGAGAACAAAAAGATGAAATAGAAAAACAGTATGGTAAAATTATCAAACAGGTAGAAGAAGACCACGAAAGGAAAAAATTAGATATAATAAAAAAAGCGTCTGACGAGGAACTTGAAACGGTAGAATTTACAAGCGAACAAATTGACGCCGTTCAATCGGAACTCACAAAAAGAATAATCGAAAATCAGCGCAAACAGCAGGAAGAATTTGAGAAAACGCAGAAAAAAGCCTTGCAGGATGCACAAACGAATTACGAAACGCAAAAGGCGATAATCAATGTAACTGAAACGAAAGAAAGTCAGCGAAGCAAGAAATTAATCGAAAACGAAATAAACCTGCGCAGAGAAAAATTTAAAACACTTGAAGCGGAATTGAAACTGCTTGTCGAAATCGGGGCGATTGACAGTGAAAGGTATCAGCAAATACTTGCGGATTTGGCTAAAATACGGCAGGAGATAACTAACTTTGAAAAGGGTGATGTTGACGAAAACGGCGAACCGCAAAACTTCTGGGACAAAATGTTTAACATGTCCGAAGAAGACAAAGAAAAACTGAAACAGCAGGCAATAGAACTTGCAGGGGAAATAGGAAATTCAATCATCGAAGCGCAGCAGGCAGCCAATCAACGCCGTTTGGCAAACGAAAAAAAGGCAATCGACAGCGAGTATAAGATACACATGAAAATGCTCGATGACAAGCGCGATAAAGGTTTGATTTCAGAAAAGAAATATCAGGAAGAGCTTGAAAAACTCGAAGCCGAAAAACTCAAAAAGGAAGAGGAAGCCGAACGCGCAGCATTTGAAAAAGACAAGGAAATACGAAAAAAACAAGCCCTTATGGATATGGC
>JAIRZQ010000027.1 GCA_031267135.1 Prevotellaceae bacterium | reverse complement strand
GCAAATGCCGAAACGCTTACAAATAAGCAGGCAATGGAAAACATTAAAAATTTCTTCATAATAATTAATTTTGTTTTACAATAAATTTGCGTTCTATAATTTACATTATAAGACAAGGTAATTGCAAATATATCAATCAAATACATGTTTTTTGATAAAAAATTTTTTTTTTGTTACAATTTGCAACTAATTAAAAAATAATTACTTTTGTATTTCAAAACAAAATATAATGTAAATTATAGGACAAAAATTTTTAATATAAAATGTTAAAATTTAATATAATATCAGTTAATAATCAGATGTAACCTGATGCAAAAAGCGATACAGACCTTGCATGGATTTGGATCTGCGGCTTGCATGAGCGCCGCATGCTTGACGAGATATTAAAGTTTGTACGATTCTGTTATTGGAAACAAATATCTAAACATCTAAAACCAATGTCATAAAACCTTACATTTCAGTCATTAATTTTCAGTTATAATTTCTTATTAACCAACAATTTGAACAGTTGTTAAGGAGCGACTAAATAACAACCATGATAAATAGCAACTTGAGTGAATTATTTTCCGAAACTGTCTATCGTATAATATTTTGGGTCGAAGTCTATCAAAAATAATTTTTCGGCAGCGCGCGTGAATGCCGTATATAGCCATCGCAAATCGGAAATTGACAGTTGTTCCTTAAAAAACAGCCTGTCTAAAAACACAGCCGACCATTGTCCGCCCTGAGCCTTGTGACAGGTAACGGCATAAGCGTATTTTATCTGTAGCGCATTGAAGTACAAATCTTCGCGAATTGCACAATATCGTTTTCGCTTGCCGGTAATGTATGCATAATCTTCGGCAATCGCCTCATAAAGCTTACGGCTGCTGTCGTAATCAAGCGATGCCGATTCTATTGTAAGCGTATCGAGCATTACCTTGCAATTAAATTCCGCATCGTTGTAATCATGAAAGCAAAGCGTAACATTTGCAAACCGAAATCCGTAGCGTTCTTCATATTTGCCTATGCGAACAACTTCGGCAATATCGCCGTTGGCAATAAAATCTATCTCGGCGCTGTTGTCGATAAATTTATAGCAGTTTTTCACAACCATAAGCAAATCGCCAATCACAAGCTCTTCTTCGCGACCGAAAATTTGAGAACGTATGCCCTGATTATACCTGTTTGCCCGACGGTTGGAATAAGAAATTATCGAAACGTTTTCAAATCCGTAATCCGTATAGGCAGCATCAATTTTTTCGATAATCTGACCGGATGTTACAAGTTCTACATCTGCAAGGTTTGTGAATTTGAATTTTGGCATTTTTATGATGCTGTTATCAATATTCCGGCGTAAAAGATTTGCATTCGATAGAATTTCGGAATCGGCAGCCTGACGTACTACATCATTAAGATTTACTTTCTGTATATTGCCGAAATGATTCAATTCGCCATCGTTGAGAGCAGGACTTTCGTCAAGTCCGACAGGCGGAAGCTGAGCGCGGTCGCCTGAAAGAATCAGTCGGCATGATTTCCCCATGCGTACAAATTCAATAAGGTCGTCGAGCAGGCGTCCGCTGCCGAATATCGACTGTTCGGCAGATGAATTTGAAATCATCGAAGCCTCGTCAACAATAAATACTGTATCTGAAAAAATATTTTTATCCAAAACGAATTTTCCGAAAGTATCGGCAGATGATTTTTGGCGGTAAATTTTTTTATGAATGGTAAATGACTTTTCACCCGAATAGTTTGCAATAACTTTGGCGGCTCTGCCTGTAGGCGCAAGCAATACGTATTTTATTTTCAATTCTTTTAGTGTTGCTACCAAAGCGCTTATTGCCGAAGTTTTTCCGGTGCCTGCAAATCCGCTGATTACAAAAATGCTTTGGTTGCTTTTGTCAATAACAAATTCGGCAAGCTTGACAAGCAGTTCTGTTTGCGATGCCGTAGGTTTGTGCTTAAGATTTTCACAAAGCCTGTTGAAAACGTGATTTTTGAGCATTGAATGTTAAAATTTTTACGTCAAAATTAATCATTTATGCATAAAATCGACAGATAATTTTAAAAAAAACCATTAAAAAATTTTAGTGTAAAAAAAAATTTATAAATTTGCAGGTCGAACATTGATGAAATTATTAAAATAAAAACATAAAATGAAAAAGAAAATTCTTCAACTAGCGTTAGTGGGTGTGGTATTGGGATTAGCATACATTTTCACTACAAACATGAGAAAACCGATTGAGTTTAACAGCGCATACGAAATTCGAAAAGCGAAAGTCGTTGAACGCTTAAAAGAGATTCGCGCTTTGCAGCAAGCGTACAAAAGCGTTAAAGGAGTGTACACATCAAACTTTGACACACTTAAAAATTTTTACGAAACAGGAAAAATGCAAACCTTGCGTTCGGTAGGTTCGTTAGACGATTCGGCAACACAGGCACGTACCAAAGCTTATGAAAAACTTTACGAAGAACAGCAAAAGCAAATCAAAGCCCGTCGTCCCGTAAGAGGCGAACAACTTGTGGCTCTGGTTGATATGGATGATAGCGAAGTCGAAAAACGCGGTTTGGCTGTTCGTAAGCCTATAACCGATGATGTAAAGTCAGTTGTTAAAGTTGATACTGTTTTACTTTCCGACAAACAAAATTTTAATATCAACGAATTGCAATATATACCGGGAGTCGAAGTTAACGGTAATGTTGAAAAGCATGAATTTATAATGGAAGCTAAAGTAAAAGAAACTATTTCGAAAATACAGGTTCCTTTATTTGCCGTTTTTGCTCCGAACGAAGTTTTTCTGAAAGGGTTGGACAGGCAGGAAATTGCTAATATCAGCGACGAACAAATGCAAAGAAATAACCTTAGCGACGAACAAAAAAATGCTGTCATCAAAGAGCAGAAAGGCGAACTCAGTGTCGAAGAAAGGAAAAATTTAGCAGAAGAAAAAAAGAACTGGGAACATTATCCCGGATTGAGAGTGGGAAGCATAAACAATCCTAACAATGATGCAGGAAACTGGGAATAAGCAATGCTGAATTTTGTTGACAGGAAATTTAATTCGGAACAGACATCAAAATACAGGTTATCCATTCAAATATCTTTGGATGGATTTCTTTTTTGCATCTTCGACACAAATAATATATGCCTTGCAGCCAAAACATTAAATACCGCAGATGCAGGCATTGATTACTTATTTGCAACAGAATTATTATTGACAAAACGATTTTCGTCGGTTAAATGTATTGCTGTTAGCCAAAAGTCAACGCTTGTTCCGAATGGCTGTTTCGATAAAAATAAATCAGCCGAATATCTTGAATTTGTTTGCGATATAAATAATGAAAAAATATTCACGCATAAAATACAAAAAGCAGATGCACACTGCATTTTTGCAATAGATAATGACATTTATGCAACCGTAAAAAAATATCAACCGCAAGCGGAATTTTATAATCAGTGCATTCCGTTAATTTATTCGGCTTTGCGCAGTTCGGGGAAAAACATGTTCATCTTTTTCGATTCGGAAACAATCGACATCGTTGCCTGCGACAGTGAAAATCTTTTACTGCAAAATTCATATAAAACCGAAAGCACAGGCGATGCTATATATTTTGTTGCTGCCGTAAAAAAAATATTGAATGTTGAGTTTGACAATATTTACCTTTCGGGAAAAATAAATAAACACGAAGAAGAAGAATTTGGCTCGTTCTTTGAAAAAGTAAAAGTAAAAGTGGAAATGAATAAAAATCTGATGTTTGCAACAGGCACCGAAAATTCATTGCGTTTAACGCTTTTGGAAAAACTTAACAGATGCGTATAATCAGCGGAAGTCGTAAGGGAAGAAATATCGTTCCGCCGCATAATTTCAGCGCGCGACCGACTACTGATTTTGCAAAGGAAAATCTTTTCAACATACTCAACAATATTGTGGACATTACCGAATCCGAAATCCTTGATTTGTTTGCCGGAACGGGAAGTATAAGTTTTGAATTTGCATCTCGTGGAGCAAAAAAAATTGATGCAGTCGAGTTGAATGGCATGCATCATGCATTTATTCGACAGGCAGCCGCCAAACTTGGCTTTGAGCAAATTCACGCAATAAAAGGCGATGTGTTAAAATTTATTTCATTTTGTTCGGTTGCATACGATATAATTTTTGCAGATCCGCCATACGAAATGTCGGATGTTGATAAAATTCCGGATTCTATTTTCAAACATAACCTGTTAAAAGAAAATGGTTTGTTTATTATGGAGCATTCTAATAAATATGATTTCGGAATCCATTCGCGATTTTATGACAGCAGGCATTACGGAAGCGTTAATTTTACTTTTTTAAAATAATTTTCAATAAAAGTATTGCAACATCAAAAAAAAGATGTACATTTGCAACCTCAATTCAAAAGGTGCGGTAGTTCAGCCTGGTTAGAATACGTGCCTGTCACGCACGGGGTCGCGGGTTCGAGTCCCGTCCGCACCGCAAAGAGCTGCAAAATCAACACTCAATTTTACATCCGAAAATGTAAAGTCGGGTGTTTTGTTTTTGAAAAACAATTCTTTATTTTTCGACTTAAGATTATAAAAACCTGACTTTTTAAGTCGGTACTTATCTGACGGAGTTGAATTTTACATTTCACAAAACCGTGCCGCATACAGAGAAATCAAGCAATTTCAAATCCTTATAACAAAAAGCAATAAGTGTTCATGTATTTACTTATTATCAATACACAAAAAACTACAGACGCAAAATTTTATTGTTTATTTGATTAAAATCTGATATTTACATCAATCCCCCATTGAAATTGCTTTGCACGTTGAACAAAGGAATTTCCCATCGACTCGAAATAAAAAGAATGGTATTTTCTGTTTAGAATGTTTTTGCTCCAAATGCTAAACTCATACTGATTTTGAGCGACGGTAATTTTTCCGTTCAATGTTCCGTAATATCCGCGCGATGCGCTGTTTGCTTCTGTCCAGTACGTCTTTCCGTAGCCATAATATTGCAGATTGCAGCGGATTTGGGCATCGGGCGTTATATACTTTGAAAAATCCAAAGCCAGCATTAACGTATGGCGTGGAACCATCGGTACAAAATTGTTGTTATAACTCACAGGCTGATTCATTCCGTTAACTTTTACCGTATCGTTATAAACATCAAATTTGGCATTTGTATAACCGTAGGCAACATTAAAATAAAGACTTTGACTGATTTTTGCACGCAGCGAAAATTCCATGCCTTTACTTGTCGAACGTCCTGCATTTTTCATCATGCGGCCAAGTCCGTTCGGTGCAAATTGAGCAATCTGCTGATTGGTGTTGCGAATAAGGAATACTGCAAAATCGCCAGACAAAATGCCTTTTATCGGTTCACCGCGTCCGCCGATTTCAAAAGTCCAGCTTTCTTCGGGCTTATATGAAATTACTTCATTTATGGCATCAATATCCGTTACCGGATTTCGACTTGCCATTTTTGCCTGCATCAAATCGGAAAACATTTGATTGTTGTATCCGCCCGATTTATAGCCTTTTGACGTCAATATATAGATGTTTTCGGTTGGCGAGAAAGCATATTTCAATGATATTTTAGGAAGTAACTGAATATATTTTTTTGAATTTTTACCATCAATAGTATCGTTTTTTTCCTGTACAATTTCGGGTGCAGGTCCGGGCATTTTCACTCCTATGGTAATTTTTGATGATGAAAAATAATCTATTTTTATTTGTTCGTAATCCAGACGAAGCCCCGCCGTAAGCGATAAGCCCTTAAATAAAATATTGTTGAAAGTAGACTGATGAAATACTGCGCCGCTTTTTACAGGAGTTTCAAAATCGCCGCCAACGATGATTTCATCGTCTTTCACGGTCATTCTGAAAGGCATTGCTCCGGAATCGTAAAGGTTGTCGAAAACAGGCTGAATAATGCTTTGTATTCCGTCTCGCTTAAAAGTTACAGGACCTTGCGTATTCATTTTCTGATAAAATCCGAACGTGCCAAACAGCCATTGATAATTAAACGATAAACTGTTTTCAGCGTTATGCGATTTTACAATTATTTCTTCGCTTACCGAACGTTGATGTTGACCTTGCATGATAGTAAAAATTGATTTTGGCGTGAAATCCTGATCCAAGTTCATTAAGTCGCTGAAATACTGCAGTCCCAAAGTCGAAACTACAACAAAATTACGGCTTTCATATTCGAGCGAAATTCCCGTGGTCAGCAATTTCCGTTTGTATTCGTTGGCATCGTTATACGAAACGGGATTTGCTGTTTGTGCCGTTTTATCGTACAGGCTGTATGCAAAACCGTTTTGTTTGCTGTCTTCATAATTCAGCGAATAGTCTGCTTTGAAATTATTTTTTTGATAAGCCAAATGTATTCTTCCTCCAAAACTTTCAAGTTTATCGGCGCTTTCGTTTTTATATTCATTTGTAAGAAATCCGCCATCTTTGTTGTAATTGGCGCTTATCGACATTCCTGTATTTTTCCCCGTTTTGGCATAATGCGAAATTTGAGTTTTATATTTATCATGATTTGCCGCCGAAATATTTATATTTGTTCCCGTATATTCCAAAGGCGAATACGTGTGAATATTTACAATTCCGCCGATAGCATTTCGTCCGTAGAGAGTTCCCTGCGAGCCGCGCAAAACTTCGATCCGTTCTATGTCGTAAAAATCAAAGTCAAAGGCGCTTTTGTCGAGATATGGAATATTATCGACATAAAGTCCTATTGACGGCGTATTCATTCGCGAGCCTGTTCCGCGTATGTATGTTGACGATGTTAGTTTTGTTCCGTAGTCGGGAATATAAACGTTGGGAATGCTCATAGTAATTTCCTTGAGCGATTGCGCCTGTCTTTTTCTAATGGCTGATGCTCCTATAACCGAAACGGATGTTGGCAGCTCGGTGATGTTTGAAGTTTCTTTTTTGATGTTTTTAACAACAACTTCATCCAGCATGTACACGGAATCGTTTTTCGTTTGGCTATCCGCGCCTGCAAAAATAAAGCAACCGGCAAGTATAGGCATAAGTTTATACTTTACTTTCATAACTGTTTTTTTTGTTTTTAATTTTACACTAATTGAGCGCAAAGGTAGCGCCTTTATAGTTATAAAGTTAGGATATAAAAGGGCAAAATTAGGATTTTTCAATCATTTTGCGAAATTCAACAGGACTGATACCTTCATGTTTTTTGAAAATACGGCTAAAATACGACTGGTCTAAAATTCCCACGCTTGCTGCTATTTCGCTGACAGTAAGATTTGTCTGGTAAAGTAAAATTTTTGACTTGGTAATAATCGATTCGATTATCCATTCGGACGGTGATTTTCCCGTTGTGTTTCTTATTGTTTTATTCAGGTGATTTGGCGTAATGTTCAATAATGATGCACATTCGGTAACGGTCAGCTTTTTTTGCCGATTATCAAAAATAATTTCCTTAAACCGACCGGTTATCCTTTCGGCGTTATTTGGCTTTACGATTAAGGTATTTTTATAAATCTTGTTTATTTCCGACAGCATGGTTATTAAGTAAGCGCGTATTACATCATTATCGCCGGCTGTGCTGTGAAATTCGACAAAAAGACGGTTAAAAATAGCGGTAATGCAGCCTGCCTCTTCGTCAGGAAGTATTATCCTGTGATTTCCCCACAGAGAAAGAAAATCAAAACGTTTTAAAAATTTATTGCCTACCAGGCCTGCGAGCAAAAAATCGTTGTGAAAACCGCCCATGTAGCCTTTACACTGCCTGTATGATTTTATATTAAATATTTGCCCTTCGGGAATTATAACACATTCGTTTTTACGTATTACATAATTGTCAACTCCGATGTCAACAACAACTTCCCCATCGGTCAAAAAGAAGAAACAGTGTACGGCAGCGCGTACGGGATGCATGTGCGGTCGCGATGAATGATGCTGACTTTCTTCGGGCTTGCGGATGTAAAATGAATCTAATTTTTGCATCGACACATGCCTTATTTCTTCATTCTGAAACAGTTGCTTGCTTGGATGTTTATTGTTCATTGTTGATTTGATTATTTGTCTAAATCTAAAATTTTTCGTCTTTGCGAGGAGCGAAGCGACGAAGCAATCCAAAATAGTCGTTAGTCTGGATTGCTTCGCTACGCTCGCAATGACGAAAAATTGACCTTTTGAGGCAGTACCGAGCAAACAATTTTTATTTCACAAATACGGAATTCGCATAAGCCTCGTTTGTTCCATCTGTAAGGCTTTGCACCGCGCCGTTTTTCCATAGCATGGCTACCTCTTTACCGCTTGTGTTTATTTCGCTTCCCACCACATATACATCATTATCCGCTACGTAAACGGAATTTGCAGAAGTACCGTTTGTCCCATCTGTAAGTCTTTGTGCAGTGCCGTTTTTCCATAGCGTAGCTACGTTCACGTTCCTCTCGTATCCTGTCACATATATACCATTACCCGCTACGAAAACGGAATTTGCAAAGGCATCGTTTGTTCCATCTGTAAGTCTTTGTGCCGCGTTGTTTTTCCATAGCGTGGCTATTATGTTATCTCTTGTGTTCCTCTCATATCCCGCCACATATACATCATTGCCCGCTACGTAAACGGAAAGTGCCTCAGCAAAGTTTGTCCCATCTGTAAGTCTTTGCGCCGTGCCGTTTTTCCATAGCGTGGCTACAAGTATACCGCTCACGTTCTTCTCATCTCCCGCCACATATACATCATTACCCGCTAAAAAAACGGAATATGCATAAGCAGTGTTTGTCCCATCGGTAAGATTTTGTGCCGTGCCGTTTTTCCATAGCATGGCTACTGCTTTGTAGCTTGAATTATACTCGTATCCCGCCACATATGTATCATTGCCTGCTACGCAAACGGAAAGTGCCTCAGCATGGTTTGTCCCATCGGTAATACTTTGCGTCGCACCGTTTTTCCATAGCATGGCTACTGCTTTACCGCTTGAGTTATACTCCCATCCTGCCACATATACATCGAGAATGTTGTTGGCAGTATCATCATCGTTATTTTTACTGCAACTGATAACTGAAAACATTGTCGTTGCAGCAATAAGCATTATTGCTGCGAATTTAATGTTTCTTATCATAATTTTTTTGTTTAAGGTTTCCTGTACAGATTTTTTTAATTTATTATTTTTCATTTTGAGTTGTTATTTATTAATTTTGATAATTTTGTAAAAACAGTATTAATTATTTCTGCAAATCGTGCGAGTAAGCGTCTGCAATTATATTTATCGTTTGTGCTTCGCACTGTATTTGCCTTTTTGTTTTCATTTCTTCCAACATTTTGTCCCTGACGGGATATTTTAATTGAAAATTATTTGTTTCGTTCGATATGTTTATTTTTCTTATCATCATTTTTAATAGTAAATTGTCAATTATTAAATATTCATTTTAAAACCTAACAGGTTTCAATAACCTGTTAGGTTGACTAATTATACAATAATTTCAATCTTTAAATCTTGAAATAGGTAAACTATAAATTATTCGTTTTTTTATCTTTTAATATTTGCCACAGCAAGAATCCTGTCAATGCGCCGTACATTACGATTGATAAAATTTCCGCACCCTGCGATTCTGCCCACGGTTGAAGCGTCAAATTAATATCGCCGAAACGCAATGCTGCGCTTACAACGCCCATTAATGCGCCTCCGGCAATAAATCCTGATGCAAGTAATGTTCCTTTTTCGCCGCGCTGTTTATTTATTTCCGGTTTTGTGCTGCGTGTGGTAACAAACCAGCTTATTGCACCGCCAACCAGAAGCGGCACATTAAGGTCTAAAGGAATAAACATTCCTAGAGCAAACGCCAAAGCGGGAACTTTGCAAAAATTAAGAACCAGAGCAATCACAGCGCCAATAGCGTAAAGCATCCACGGCGCTCCCGTTCCCGACATCAACGGATCGATAACGGCTGCCATTGCATTTGCCTGCGGCGCTACCAATGCGCCTTCGCCGACAAATCCGTAAGTGTTATTAAGAATTATCATAACTCCGCCTACGGTTGCCGCAGCAACAAGCGTTCCTAAAAATTTCCACTTTTGCTGAGTGGCAGGAGTAGAACCCAGCCAGTATCCGACTTTCAAATCGGTAATAAAACCTCCTGCCATCGATAATGCCGTGCAAACAACTCCGCCCATTATGAGTGAAGCCACTATTCCTGTTGCGCCTTTTAATCCTGCTGCTACCATAATTGCAGACGAAAGTATCAGCGTCATCAGCGTCATTCCCGAAACGGGATTTGTGCCTACTATTGCTATTGCGTTTGCGGCAACAGTTGTAAACATGAACGCAATAATTCCTACAATCAAAATGCCTATAACCGCATAAAGCAGGTTAAATTCCATAACGCCAAAAAAGAAGAATGCAAAAACGGCAAGTAATGTAAATATCAAGCCGAAAGCGACAATTTTCATAGACAAATCGCGTTGGGTTCGCAGAGTTTCCTTATTAACGTTTGCCGATTTATTCTTAATTTCGCCTGAAACCAGGCTTACGGCGCCTTTTATTATGCTCCACGATTTTATGATTCCGATAATTCCGGCTGTTGCAATTCCTCCTATGCCGATGTGGCGTGCAAATGATGTGAATATGGTATGAGGCGACATATCGCTTACGGCGCCGCTAACGGCAGGATTAAGCATTTGCAGAGTTGCATCGCCAAGAAGCGGTAACAGAGGAATGATTATAAACCAGACCAGAAACGAACCGAAACATATAATTGCCGCATATTTTAATCCTATGATATATCCGAGTCCGAGAACTGCAGCTCCTGTATTTATTCCGAAAAAAAGTTTTGTTTTATCGGCAACCGCCTGTCCAAACGAACAAACAGTGCTTTTGAATGTTTCTGTCCATATTCCGAAAGTTGCGATGACAAAATCATAAAGTCCTCCGACAACTCCTGCAATTATCAGCAGTTTTGCCTGCGACCCGCTTTTTTCGCCCGATACAAGCACCTGTGTTGTTGCCGTTGCTTCGGGAAAAGGATATTTTCCGTGCATATCCCTAACAAAATATTTACGAAAAGGAATCAGAAACAGTATTCCTAAAATGCCGCCCAGCAACGAACTCATGAATATCTGTACAAACGAAACCGACATTTCGGGATGTTTATCCTGCAGAATATACAGGGCAGGAAGCGTAAAAATTGCTCCGGCAACAATAACTCCCGAACATGAGCCTATTGACTGTATGATTACGTTCTCGCCAAGGGCATTTTTGCGCTTTGCCACAGTCGAAAGTCCTACGGCAATGATTGCAATTGGAATTGCCGCTTCAAAAACCTGTCCCACTTTCAAACCCAGATATGCTGCCGCCGCCGAAAACAAAGCAGCCATTAAAATTCCCCAAAGTACAGACCATGTACCGGCTTCGGGAAACTTTTTATTTGCAGGCATAACAGGCTTGTATTCTTCACCGTGTTTAAGTTCCGTAAATGCATTATCAGGCAATCCGATAATTTTTTCTTCGTTATTTTCCATATTCGTTAATATTTTAAGCCGCTAAATTATAAAAAAAATCTCAATCTGCAATTATATGCTGTTTTACATATCTGTCTGTATGTTAAATAATTTTCAATTCGATGCTGTATCCCTAAATTTTTCAAATAATACAGCGGTTATATATTGAGCAGGATGTCTGAAATTGATTATATTATAAAAAAATTATGTCCGTTTTTATCGGATTTTCTGTTCACATGGAAAACTTCTTGCCAAACAGCAGTTCGATAGCGTTTCGAAACTGCAATTCTTCCTATATCGATTGCGTTTACCTGTCTGACTTATCTTATTAAACATTATTAATTGCTAATTGTCTTTTATTGTTATTTTATTTTTATCTTTGTGCGTAAATTCATAACTTTTATTTAAAATAATTATATGCAAAACAAACTTCAGGAATTAACGGAAAAGTTATATAAGGAAGGATTGTCGAAAGGACAAAGCGAAGCGGAAGCGATTATGGCAAATGCTAAAGCTGAAGCAAAAAAGATTTTGAATGATGCCCGACAGGAAGCAGAATCAATAATCGACATAGCAAACAAATCGGCAGCCGAAGCAAAGAAAAATGCAGATGCCGAAATATCCATGGTTTCGCGGCAGGTAATAGCGCAGGTCAAGCAAAGCGTGGAATCGCTGATTACTGCAAAAATAATAACGCCTGCAACCAAAGCTGCCATTAACGATGTTGAATTTGTGCAAACGCTTGTAAAAACGGCAGTTGAAAATTTTAAAGCCGATAATCAAAATGCAACTGAATTGAATGTTTTATTGCCCGAATCAAAACAAAAGGAGTTTGAGCAGTTTATAAATGAAGCTACGGCAAAACAGCTTGGCGGCGATAAAACCGAATTTGTATTTTCAAATCGCATAAAATCGGGATTCAGGATTGTGTCAAAAGACAGCGGATATTACATAAGTTTCACCGAGCAGGACTTTTTAAATCTTTTCAGCGAATATACGCGTCCAAAAATGCGGCAGTTACTGTTCGGACAGGAATAGAACATGATGATTATGAAACGAGAATATCCTTGTCTTATATCAAGCTTGCCCGAATTGATAATTGACTTTGATGCAAAGAAATTTGATTTTGCAGCATTGCGTAATGAAGTTAGGGAAAGCGTACATCCCAACGATTATGCACTTGTGAAAATCCTGTTTTATCCATACGACAATCAAAATCTCATCAATATGCTGGAGCAGAAAAACAGCGCTTTTTATGAAAAGGGAAATTTTGAACGGAACGCTTTTGATGAAAAGATAAAAAGCCGCTTATTGCCGAAATACATGAATTTTTTTATTGAGATATTCGAAAACGAAAATAACGAGGACTGTCCCGCCGAACTTTTAAAACTGTACGAGCGCAATAGGGAAAATTTACTTCAAACACTGTTTTACGACGAAGCATTGAAAACAAAAAATGCATTTATATGCCGCTGGTTCGAGTTCGACAGAGATTTGCGCAACATACAGGCTGCTATAGTTGCACGGCGGTTGAAAACAGATGCATCCGACAGCTTTGTAGGCAGCCGGTCCGAAAATTTTGCAAAAAGCTCGGCAGCAGACTTCGGGCTCAGCAGCGAAATAGACTGGATACAACAAATCGTTCAGATTGCCGAAATTGCAGACCCGTGCGAATGCGAACGCAAAATCGACCTGTTCAGATGGGAAAAAATCGACGAAATTTCGGTTTATAATTATTTTGACATCGATGCCGTTTTGGCTTTTATGCAAAAGGCGGATATTGTGGACAGATGGATGTCGCTCGACAGTCAGACAGGAAAGGAAATGTTTAAAAAACTTATCGGCGACTTAATGAAAACCTGCGATACGCAGGAAGTTTTTAATAAAAAGGACATAAAAATATCGGAAAATAAAATAGAAGTATAAATGAAAACAACAGGAAAAGTAACAGGAATTATTGCCAATCTTGTATCGGTAAAGGTAGATGGAGCGGTTGCACAAAACGAAGTCTGCTACATAAGGCTGGGCGATATAAGTTTGATGGCGGATGTAATAAAAGTTGATGGCGAAAAAGTGCAGGTGCAGGTATATGAAAGTACTCGCGGATTGAGCGTAGGCTGCGAAGTCGAATTTCAGGGACACATGCTTGAGGCGACGCTCGGTCCCGGATTGCTTTCGAGCAATTATGACGGCTTGCAAAACAATCTGGCATCGATGGATGGCGTGTTTTTGAAACGCGGAGAATATACCGCACCGCTTGATTTTGATAAGGATTGGGACTTTGCGCCTGTAGCGAAAGCAGGCGATGAAGTTGTTGCCGCCGACTGGCTGGGCGAAGTTACCGAAGGCTGGCTGAAGCATAAAATAATGGTTCCCTTCAAATTTCATGGAAAATACAGGGTTAAGACAATAGCCGGCGAAGGCTCTTATAAGATTAACGATACAATAGCCGTTGTTACGGACGAAAACGGCAACGACCGCGAAATAACAATGGTTCAGCGCTGGCCTGTGAAGCAGGCAATCACGGCATACAGAGAAAAACCGCGACCGTTCAGGATAATGGAAACGGGAGTTCGTATCATCGATACTTTCAATCCCATAGCCGAAGGCGGCACGGGCTTCATTCCCGGACCTTTCGGCTGCGGAAAAACGGTATTGCAGCATGCTCTGGCTAAACAGGCAGACGCCGATATTATCATAAATGCAGCCTGCGGCGAACGAGCTAACGAAGTTGTTGAAATATTTACCGAATTTCCCGAACTCGACGATCCGCGTACAGGTCGCAAGTTGATGGAACGTACAATCATAATATGCAATACTTCCAACATGCCTGTTTCGGCTCGCGAAGCGTCTGTTTATACGGCAATGACAATAGCCGAATATTATCGTGCAATGGGATTCAAAATACTTTTGCTTGCCGACTCAACATCGCGGTGGGCGCAGGCTTTGCGCGAAATGAGCAACCGCCTCGAGGAGCTTCCCGGAGCAGATGCTTTCCCAATGGACTTGTCGGCAATTATTTCAAACTTTTATTCGCGTGCAGGTCTGGTTTATCTCAACAGCGGGCATACAGGCTCGGTTACATTTATCGGAACAGTGTCGCCTGCCGGAGGAAACCTGAAAGAACCCGTAACCGAATCAACTAAAAAGGCGGCGCGCTGCTTTTACGCACTGGCGCAAAGTCGAGCCGACAGCAAGCGGTACCCTGCCGTTGACCCTGTGGACAGTTATTCAAAATATCTCGAATATCCCGAAATTTGCGAATATCTTAACAAAACCATAAGCGCCGAATGGACTTCAAACGTGAGCGAAGGCAAAAATATCGTTTTGCGCGGACGCGAAGCATACGAGCAGATAAACATTCTGGGCGATGACAGCGTTCCGGTTGAATATCACGACAGGTTTTGGAAATCGGAACTTATTGACTATGTGATTTTGCAGCAGGACGCTTTTGATGCAATAGATGCTTCGGCGCCGCTGAAGCGTCAACAGTTTATGTTTGAAAAAGTGCTTGATATATGCCGGACAAAATTTGCTTTTGACAACTTTAACGAATGTATAGATTTCTACAAGCATATAATCAACAATATGCGGCAAATGAATTACAGCGTATTTCAGGGCGACGAGTTTGAAAGATATGAAAAGCAGCTGAACGAACACATAAACAAAAGGCGAATATAACGAAATTGACCCGGTTGCCGAAGCAAAATAAAAAAATAAGATTAACAATTAAAAATAAAAATTATGAAAAAGACAATAAACACATTAAAGTTTGCAGCAATACTGCTGCTAATGGCAGGAATGATGATTTCCTGCGGGAAAGATAATGAAAAGGAAAACGTTTCATTAAAAGGAACAAAATGGAAATTAGTTGAGTTTGTTCAAGTTTCGGAAGGAACTACTAAAATTCCCGAACCTCAATCCGACCAATGCTACTGGATTACTTTCGAGAGCAATACTACCTTTTCGGGTAAAACATCAACTAATGCTATCTATGTGCATTATCGAATTAATCTTTCAACATCAACTATTTATATAGATAATATCAGTGGTACAGAAATAAACGAATTGTTTGATGGAAAGTTATATATGGAGTGCTTATACCTTGTGAATTACTTCGAGGTTACAGAAACCTCCTTGATGCTGTATTATAATAAAACAGATTATTTATTATTTAGATCTATATAATTATGAAAACAAATAAACTAAATCTAATAATATGTGTAAGTTTCTATTCAATCGTGACAAACAAGAATATTACGTGTGTAATATAACGTTTAATTCAAGTGCTAATGAAACAATATTTTTGAATTAAATCTTGAAATATGAAAATAATAATACAATGCAAAACCTAACAGGTTTCGGAAACCTGTTAGGTTTACAAAACAAAGAAAATATTAAACAATTAAAAATAAAAATTATGAAAAAGACAACAAAAACATTAAAATTTGCAGCGATACTGCTGCTTTTGGCAGGAATGATGATTTCCTGCGGGAAAGAAAATACGGATAGTATAAATTTTTATGAAGTAACTATCGGTAGCGAGAACCCTGTAATAAATTATGTCAATAACGGCATAGAGTTTAATTTTCATTTATTAAACGAACAGGGAGAACCTTCAACAATATTCAACGAAGGTGAAAATTTCAGTTTCTGTTTTAACGTAAAAAATAATAATGTTAATAAGGAATTTGAGATAACCGGTCATCTTCTTGGTGATTTAGAATACGGAGGATTTTGTAAGGTGATTTCACAAGACCAAGGAGATATTGGATATCCGTTTGATGATGTTTTCTGTATGGATGTTTTGCAAAAATATCCTTTTTATGGCGAAAATAATACTTATGAACTTATTGTGCCGTGGGTTAATAATCGTGAATATTGGGGGTTATTTTTATGCGGCGCTAACAGTTTGCAGGATAGTGAATATTTACCTCAAGAATATTTATCAAGAGGAAAATATTATACTGAAATTAAACAAGCAATAGATTTTTATTATAAAAATGAATTGCATAGAATACCTGTTTCGTTCAAAATCAATTTTGAAGTAAAATAAAACATTTAAGTTATGAAAAAGATAGTTGTTTTGCTATTAATATTTGGTTATTCTATTAATGGAATATCACAAGTACAATCTACACTTTACGAGAATAAAGATGCATTACAGTATCATACGGTTATAAAAGCGTCTTTACACAAATCTATACCAATGAAAAAAATGCAATCGTTTGATGTTGCTAAATTATTGAAAGAAGATAGGCAAAACGAAGAAATGAAAGATGTGCCATTTCGTTTTGGGTATGGCTTTGATGTAGATTATACTTTGAAAGATGGAGTTTGGGAAACTCAAGATGACAATAATATTTGGAGTCTAAAAATATCGTCAAAAGGTGCATATTCCTTAAATTTTATTTTTGAAGAATTATATTTGTCGGAAGGCGCTGGATTATATATTTTTAGCGTAGATGGTTCTATGGTTTATGGTCCCGTTATTAAAGAGCAAAATATATCAGGACAAAATTTTCTGTCTGATATTATTGTTGGAGATGAGGTTATTCTTCAATTAATAGAGCCAACATCATCAACAGAAAGATCTTTTTTAAGAATAACTAAAATTATACATGGTTATAAAAATATGTTTGCTTCATTAACAGATGATGATAATATAACTCAATCGTTAGGAGCATCTGCAAGTTGTAATAATGATGTTGCCTGCTATTCTGCTTGGGCAAACGAATCAAATGCTGTAGCAATGGTCTTGTTGTCAAACGGGACGGAATGGTGTACAGGTTCTTTGTTAAACAATACAAATCAAAATTATAAACCATATTTTTTAAGTGCTTTTCACTGTATAGACAGCAATAATGATGGTACATTAAGCGCTACGGAAAAAACCAATTCACAAAATTGGGCATTCAGGTTTAATTATAAAAAATCAACCTGTAGCGGCAGTACGGTTACAAGTTATATTACTTACAATAATGCCAATTTTAGAGCGGCGTGGGTGAATACTGATTTTTTGCTTATGGAATTAACAGGAACACCGGTTGCAGGGCTCACTTTTTTAGGTTGGGACAAAACAGGAAATAATCCTACATCTGGAACATGTATTCATCATCCAAAAGGAGATGTAATGAAAATATCATTTGATAATCACACTATTACTTCTAACACAAGTTCTATTACATGGCAAGGATCAAGTTTTATTTCACCTGTAAATACTCACTGGGTAGTTGGATTTGATAATGGAACAGCAGAAGGAGGATCATCAGGTTCGCCATTATTCAACCAAAATAAATTAGTTGTTGGACAATTACATGGCGGTGGTAATGGTTGTGCTCCTATTACAAAATATTACGGTCAATTTCATAAATCATGGACAGGAGGAGGAACAGATGATACGGGATTAAGTCATTGGTTAGATCCAAGATATTCGGGAGAATCATCTATAGGTACAATAAACTATACTAATCTAACAATATCAGGTAACACTAACCCTTACAGCATTCAACAAGTTACATATACAATACCTGATTTACCAACGGGTACAACCGTAACATGGAGTGGCAGCAGCAATTTGAATATCATCAGCGGGCAGGGAACATCGCAAGTTACAATTTCAGTATGCGGCGGTTATACTGCAACATTAACTGCAACACTTTTGGGAACGGTTAATCAAGTTTTAACAAAAAATCTTAATGTGAATAATGGAGAATTAATAATTACTCCCGGTGTTTCTCACTCTGCAACATTTGAATATGTTCATCCGTATGCGACATGTTATGATTGGGGTATAGGATCAGGATTAACTTCTCTTGTTGTAGATAGTGATACTGCTATTTGTACCGATTTTAATTCAGCGAATATAGTACCTCTGCGTGGGTCAATTGGCGGGTTTGCAGCGGTACGTGCGCGATTAGACGATTATTGTTATACTCCTTGGAAAGGTGCTTTTGTTGGTTCGATGGGATTAAATAGTATAGACAATATCTTTTCTTCCTACTCCGCTGCCTATCCCAACCCTGCAAGCAACGAATTGATTATCGACAGAATAGAAGAAAACGGCACGGAAACAACTGCAATAAACACTCAAAGCGCAAAAGTCAAGTCATCGAATATAACAGTATTATTATACAGTCACAGCACTGCGCAGTTGGTTTACAACAAAACGCATTCGTCATCAACGCAGCAGATACGCATAGATACATCAAAACTGCCAAACGGAATTTATTATCTCAACATTATCGAAAACGGAGAAAAAATAAAAGAGCAGACTATTATAGTTAATCATTAGAATAAAATCAGTAATAATAAAATATATGGCAAAAGCATTTCAGAAAATTTATACAAAACTCGAAGCAATCACTAAGGCAACAGTCAGCCTGCATGCTCAAAACATAACAAACGACGAGCTTGCAACCGTTGACGGGCGCTTGGCTCAGGTAATCAAAATTGATGGCGATATGGTATCGTTGCAGGTATTTGCAGGCACCGAAGGTATTCCTACCAATGCCGAAGTTGTATTTATGGGCGAACCGCCAACTCTCAAGGTCGGCGATGATTTGGCAGGTCGTTTTTTCAATGCCTACGGCAAGCCTGTAGATGGCGGAGTTGAACTCGATGGCGAAAAGCGCGAAATAGGCGGACCTTCGGTAAACCCATTTCGCCGAAAGCAGCCTTCGCAAATCATTCCTACGGGAATTGCAGGCATAGATCTTAACAATACTCTGGTTTCGGGACAGAAAATACCCTTCTTCGCCGATCCCGACCAGCCTTACAACAATGTAATGGCGCTGGTTGCACTGCGCGCCCAGGTCGATAAAATTATACTTGGCGGCATGGGGCTGTCGAACGACGATTTTCTGTTTTTCAAGAAATCGTTCGAAAACGCAGGAGCGCTCGACAAAATTATATGCTTCGTAAATACAACCGACAACCCGCCTGTCGAGCGACTGTTGATTCCCGACATGGCGCTTGCCGCCGCCGAATATTTTGCAGTCGATAAAAACGAAAAGGTTCTCGTGCTGCTTACCGACATGACATTATACGCCGATGCTCTTTCGATAGTTTCAAACCGCATGGATCAAATCCCTTCAAAGGACAGCATGCCCGGCTCGCTGTATTCCGACCTGGCAAAAATATACGAAAAAGCGGTGCAGTTGCCCGATGGAGGCTCTATAACAATCATTGCCGTTACTACATTGAGCGGCGGCGATATTACTCACGCAATTCCCGACAACACCGGCTATATTACCGAAGGACAGTTATATCTGCGCAGAGACAGCGATACGGGAAAAGTCGTTATAGATCCGTTCCGCAGCCTTTCGCGATTGAAACAGCTGGTTATAGGCAAGCAAACGCGCGAAGACCATCCTCAGGTGATGAACGCCGCAATTCGCCTGTATGCCGATGCCTCGAATGCAAAAACAAAGCTGGAAAACGGCTTTGATCTTACCGCTTATGACGAGCGGGCTTTGAATTTTGCAAAGGACTATTCCGAAAATATATTGTCCATAGATATTAATATCAATACAGTAGAAATGCTCGACAGGACTTGGAGCTTGTTCGGCAAGTACTTCAGTCAGACCGAAGTGGCAATCAAGCAGGACTTGATGGATAAATACTGGAAAAGCGATAATTAAATTTCATGTAAAATGTCTGTAAACAAACTGATACTCGGCGATAATCTCGAAGTGATGAAAGCGATGGAAAATGAAACAGTGGATTTAATCTACCTTGATCCTCCGTTTTTCAGCAATCGCAACTACGAGGTAATTTGGGGAGATGATGGAGAAGTACGCAGCTTTCAAGACCGCTGGAGCGGCGGCATCGACCAGTATATTGCATGGCTTAAAGAGCGTGTTGTGGAAATGTATCGCTTGCTGAAACCGACAGGCAGCATTTTTCTGCATTGCGACTGGCATGCGAATGCGGAAATAAAAGTCGATATTTTGAATAAACTGTTCGGACGGAATAATTTCAGGAATGAAATTATATGGCATTATAGAAGATGGACGGGAATGTCTCATAATTTTCAGAGGCTGCACGATACCATATTCTTTTATTCAAAATCTGATAATTATGAATTCAATATTTTGTACACAGATTATACGGAAGGCTCTGTTGATAGGAAAAAAGGCGGAGTGCTTCGCAGATTTAAAAAAGGCAATGATCCTGTTCTTGTCAGCGATAAAGAAATTGACGAAAAAGGAGTTCGTGAAAATGATGTTTGGCTAATACCTTTTGTTGCTCCTTCGGCAAGAGAGCGAATCGGCTATCCTACGCAGAAACCCGAATCATTGCTCGAACGCATCATCAAATGCGCAAGCAACGAGGGCGACCTTGTTCTCGACCCGTTCGTAGGCGGCGGAACGACTGTTGCAGTCGCCGACAAACTTAAACGCAACTGGATAGGAATTGACCAGTCGGTAGCGGCTGTAAAAGTTACCGACCTGCGCTTGCGCAGGCAGCAGGATATATTTTCTCAACCGTACGAACTCAAGCTGCGAAAGTACGACTACAATATTCTTAGAAATCAGGATGCTTTTGAATTTGAAACATGGATAATAAAACAGTTCGGAGGAACTCCCAATACCAAGCAGCGAAATGACCTTGGTCTTGATGGCAGGGCTGCCGACGGAACGCCGATACAGGTTAAGCGTTCCGACAACGTACCTCGCGATGTGATTGACAAATTTCTTTCGGCAGTGCAGCGGTACGATAAGCGGTTATTTGAAAAAAACAGAGCGGCAGGCAATCCCGTAGGGTATATCATCGCATTTTCGTTTGGCAAGGGAGCAGTTGCCGAAGCAGCACGACTGAAAAACAAGGAAGGTATTATTATCGGCTTGAAAAAGGTGAATGACATGATTGATTACGGCAGTGGTCCCAAAGTGTTGATAACATCCAAAGAACTGGAAAACTACAAATACCTGCTGGAAGCTTCTGCCGAAAGCGATTCGGGCATTGAGTTTTATTCGTGGGATTTTGACCATAATCCCGAAGAGGGCTTCAAAGCTGATATAGTGATAGACAAAGACGGAAAACAGGTGAAAAAATTTGAGCCGGGCGAACACTGCATTGCAGTTGAAGCAGTGGACAAGGAAGGCTTGGAAGGTACAGGCGAATTAACATTGAAAGTAAAAGCAACAGAATGAAAACTATTCAAAAGTTATGTATTACAAAGTAAAACAAGTATAAGTATTAAAATTTTATGGCTATTAAATATCAGTATAACAAAACATCGCTGAACGACCTGAACAGGCAGCTCAAAGTACGTGAAAAGGCTTTGCCCACAATCAAGAGTAAGGAGTCGGCATTGCGCATGGAAGTTAAAAAAGCGAAAGACAGGTCGGATGAAATAAGCGCCGAACTTATGCAAAAAATCAATTCGTACGACCGGATGTCGGCTTTATGGACAGAATTTGAACCCGGACTGATTGCTATTGATGATGTTGATATTAAAACCACGAAAATAGCGGGCGTGAAAATTCCCGTAATCGAAGATGTGATATTCTCGCTTAAACCCTTTAGCCTTTTCAGCAAGCCGCTTTGGTATTCCGAAGGCGTTGCAATCCTTAAAGATATTGCACGCTTGAGTTTGGAGCGCGAATTTACCGGCGAAAAGGTACGTCTTCTGGATTTTACACGTAAAAAAACCACTCAGAAAGTAAATCTTTACGAAAAGGTTCAGATACCCGGATATAAGGAAGCTATTCTTAAAATAAAGCGATTTATCGAAGATGAAGAAAATCTCTCGAAAGCCGCGCAAAAGATAGTGAAAAACAGACACGAAAAAATGGAGGAAGAAGCAAAATGATAGTTCCGATGATGAAATATTCGATGATTGTTTTCTACAGTGACCGTCAGCCGTTTTTACAGAAGATGCAGGAACTCGGGCTGGTCGATGTAAGCATTTCGGCGCTAAAGCCAAACGACTGCGAACATGATATTGTTGAAAAAATCAAAAACTGCAAGCAGGCTGTGCAGCATCTGAAATCTTTTGCCGATGCGCAAAAAGGTCAGCCGAATGTTAAAAAAGACATTAATGTGGATAAGGCGCTGGAAATTTACATCAATGCAAATAATGCTCTTGTAAAACTGAAAGCCGGGGCTGATAAACTTTACAAAGAAACGGCAGAGCTTGCTGCCTGGGGAGAATTTGACGCAAATCATATAAAAAAGCTGCATGATGCAGGAATTTCGGTGCATTTTTACGAGCTGGGCGAAAAACGCTTTGAAGAATTTAAAAACCGGTGGAGCGATAAATATTCGATTACCGAAATAAGCAGGATTAACAAAAAGGCATATTTTGTAATTGCAGCGCTTTCGTCCGACGTTTTTGAATTTGATTTGCCCGAGCTGAAACAGCCTGCAATTACTCATGCTCAGGCTTTGGACAGTATCAAAAAAATTGAAACCGAAATCGAGGAACAGCAAGGCATTATCAGCCGAAGCGCTGCGTACATCGACGATTTTGCCGCCGAAAGCAAGCGCCTTGCCGAAGACTTGCATCTGTCGAAAGCCATAAACAGCGGTGAAGAAGCCGCCGATGGCAAGCTCATTGTGCTTGAAGGCTGGGCAACTGCCGACACTCAGGCGGAAGTCGATGATTTCTTGAATAATTCGGGCGCCGCCTACATAAAAGAACAGCCGTCGCCCGAAGACAATACTCCCGTAAAGCTCAAAAACAACCGCTTTGCGCGGCTGTTTGAGTTTGTCGAGCAGTTTTACACATTGCCCAAATACGGCACAACCGACATGACGCCATACTGCGCTCCGTTTTACATGTTCTTTTTCGGATTTTGCCTTTGCGATGGCGGCTACGGCTTAATATTCCTGATACTGGGGCTTGTTATTGCAAAAAAAATGAAAAACGGCGTTCTTCGCAGCATAGGATGGTTGACGTTCTGGTGCGGACTTGCAACATTTCTGTTCGGAGTGGCAACAGGTTCGTTCTTTGGCGTTTCACTGGCACAATTCAGACTGTTTGAGCCTGTAAAAAACATATTTCTTGATTCTGAAAAACTGTTTTACATTGCTCTCGGAACAGGAATTGTACATTTACTTTTGGGAATGGGCGTCAAGGCTTACAGCAAGGCAAAATATTTTGGCTTCATGCACTGTTTGTCAACAGTTGGCTGGATGATTGTACTTGTATCGTCAATTATAGCGCTTCTTGCCGTTCCGAAGCTTGGTCTGACTGTTGCTTTTGGCGCCGAAATATTTTGGAGCGTTTTCGGCTTGGGGCTGTTTTTAATGTTTTTCTGCAATTCTCCGGGTAAAAACATATTTGTAAATTTTGGTGCGGGACTGTGGAATACGTACAATGATATTACCGGAATTTTGGGCGATACGCTGTCGTATCTGCGACTGTTTGCGCTTGGCTTGTCAGGCTCGGTTCTGGCAACCGTGTTCAACAGTCTGGCTGTAGGAATGAGTCCTGATATTATTGTTGTAAAGCAACTGGTTGTGTTTATGATTTTACTGGCGGGACACGTGCTGAACCTGTGCATGTCGGCGCTTGGAGCATTCGTGCATCCCATGCGTTTGACGTTTGTGGAATTTTATAAAAATGCGGGCTTTGAAGCAGGACAGAGAGTTTTTAACCCGCTGAAAAAAGAAAAGTAGTGCGTGGCAAGACTGTAAATAGAACATTGCAGGAACGCATCCCAACGCTTGGGAACACCTCTCGCCGGTGGCAGGAATACATCGTATCAAGTATGAAAACATCTATA
The DNA here is from genome assembly GCA_031267135.1 of Prevotellaceae bacterium. GTDB lineage: Bacteria > Bacteroidota > Bacteroidia > Bacteroidales > UBA932 > JAIRKV01. The sequence continues at coordinate 1,949 of JAIRZQ010000027.1, read as the reverse complement.
GAGAACAACCTAACAGGTTTTCAAAACCTGTTAGGTTTACAAAACAAAGAAAATATTAAACAATTAAAAATAAAAATTATGAAAAAGACATTAAACACATTACAACTTGCAGCAATACTGCTGCTGTTACTGACAGGAATTTTTTCCTCGTGTGGAAAAGAAGACGATATTGACATGTCTAAAATAGACTTCAGTAATATCGAAAATTTGTATGCACAGCCATTGTCGGTTATACAAAAGGCTGTGCAGGGAAAGTGGAAACGCTATCAAACTTGTGATGGAGTTGTAGGATGTGTGTATCCGAAAGATTGTTTTCTTGAATACACAGATAATAACGAAATATGGAACGATGAAACAGGAAATATCTACAACCGTACGTTCTATTGGAAAAAAGTACAAATACCGATGAATGACAAAATAGTAAATACTTATGCCATATACAGTAGTAATACAGAAGATACGAGCCCTTTATTTACAATTCCGCTTAGTATTGTAAATGATACTTTGTATATGCAAGGTTGTTATTTTAATCCATATTACATTATTATTGGTTCTACTTGTGTTCGTATTGGTACCGAATAAATTAAAAATAAGATTTTACAGTTATATAAATAATATTCAAATTGAAATAGAATGAAAACAATAGTTTATTTTAACTTAATAGTCCTATTACTATGTATTGGAACTACAACAATTTGGGGACAATCAAAAATTATTGAGAAAGAAACAGACAAACACGATTATGTTTCGTTTGCAAAATTTGCAACAGATACGGTTATTTCGTTGAAAAATGCATCTGATTTGTTAAAAAAACTTCAATCACAAGCAAAAGAAGCCGATGATTGGAAGCATTTAACAAGGCGCAAAGAGATAAGAGATGAAAATGGCTATATTCATCAATTTTATCAGCAGTACTATAAAGGCATTAAAGTAGAAGACGGGGAATTTAGCATACACGCAATAAATGACAATATAGAATCTGTATTGGGAAATTTTGAATCTGTAGGAGATGTTTCTGTTACGGCAAAGCTTTCGGAAAAAGAAGCTTTAAATAACGCCTTAAAACATATTGACGCTTATGTTTATAAATGGCAAATACCCGAAGAAGAAGCATGGATAAAAGAATACCATAACGATAGCTATTACCCCAAAGGAGAATTGGTAATTGTAAAAGACCAACTGAAAACAAACTCGGAGTATCGTTTAGCATATAAATTTGATATTTACGCCCATAAACCCATGAGCCGTAACTATATTTGGGTGGATGCAGCTACAGGAGAAGTAATTAACATTGAATCGCGCATTCACTTCAGCAATGCAACAGGAACGGCTGCTACCCGTTACAGTGGAACTCGAACAATTACTACAGATTCATATAATGGCGCTTATCGATTGAGAGAAACAAGAAATGGAGTTAATATATCCACGTTCAACATGAATCATACAGGCAGTTATACTTCTACTGATTTTACTGATAACAATAACAACTGGACGGCTACTGAATTTCATAATGCCAATAAAGATGATGCTGCTTTAGACGCACATTGGGGAGCAGAAATGGTATATAATTATTTTAAAAATGTACATAACAGGAATAGTTGGAATGGCAACAATGGCGCTTTGTTAAACTATGTCAATGGAAATTTACCTTTAATTAATGTAAACTTTACTAATAGCGACAATGCTTTTTGGGATGGCAATAAAATGACATATGGACAAGGAACTTATTTACCTCCTTTTGTAACGCTTGATATAGTAGCTCATGAAATTGGACATGGAATATGTCAATCTACAGTTAATTTAGGAATTTCTGCTACTGAAAAAGGTGTTATCAACGAAAGTTTGAGTGATATTTGGGCTGCCTGTGTGGAAAATTGGGCAACAACGGACAAAGATACATGGTTTATAGGCGAAGACCTTGGTTCTCCATTTCGCAGTATGTCAAATCC
>JAIRZQ010000183.1 GCA_031267135.1 Prevotellaceae bacterium | reverse complement strand
ATTGGTTTATTTTTTTAGCTCGATAACGCAAAATTAACCAAAAAAGGGCTGATTTCTAAAAGATAGAAATCAGCCCTGATTTTGTGCCCTCAAAAAAGTTTTAGCGGACAGTAATAAATGTTTTTCCTGTTACTTTTGTCTTGGTACAAAAGAAACAGAAAAAATATCTTCATTATCTCTTATCTTTGAAAAATATACTTGTTAAGGAGCAACTAAATAACCTGCTCATTTAGAATAAATAGAAAAGAGGCTTTGTATTTAACAATAAACCTCTTTTCATCCAAATAGCATAAAAAAACCTTTTTAGAAAGGTAAATCATCTATTTCATCAGTTGAAATATCTATAAAATCACTTGATGTTGGCGTTGGAATGTTATTAAAACTGTTCGCCGGCTGGGATGCAGATGCCTGCTGTTGATCGGCATTTTCGTCCGAAAGCTGTATGCGCCACGCACGTATGGAAGTAAACCATCGTCCGTTGGCTTCGCGCGAGTCGATATTTACGCTTACCGTTATTTTATCTCCAAGCTTTATTTTATCAAGGTCGCTTATTTTCTCATTCCAAAACGATATGCAAATCTTTCGCGGATACTGTTCTATGGTTTCTATTATTACATCCTGTATTTTCCATGCTCCGCGAGCGCCTTCGCCCGATTTGATATCCAATTTCTGTATAAGTATGCCTGCAATGTCGAGAGCCATTTTATTTTATGATTTTAAACAGTTCAATTTCAAAAATTAATGCCGAATACGGTTCGATAATATTTCCTCCGCCTCTTTCGCCATAAGCAAGATTATAAGGAATAAAAAGCGTTATTTTTCCGCCTTCGTTGATTTTTTGTATTCCTTCGGTCCAGCCTGCAATTACACGGTTAAGCGACAAGTTAATTTTTTCATTTGCATCAAATTCACGACCATCAATAAGCGTGCCTCTATACGCAACTTCAACTTCGCTTTCGGCTACCGGATATTCTCCCGTTCCGTCTTTTTCTATTCTGTACTGCAATCCGCTTTCGGTTGTAACTACGCCGGGTTCATTTTTGTTTTTTTCGAGAAACGTTTCTCCTTCAGCCCTGTTTTTTTCGCTCTTTTTTGCCTGCAAAGCACCCATAAAGTTTTGAAGTATCGTTCTGTTTGCCATAATGTCGATTTTTCCATCATCGTTGAATATGGCTTTGAAGCCTTCTATAAACCTGTCGATGTCAAAACCTTCGATATTATACGATTTAAGGCTGTTACCGACGTCAACGCCAAATGCGTACGATGCATCTTGAACGTCCTGTCCTGTTTCTTCGTTTTGAGAATTTTTATTTGTGCCTTGCGCACACGACACTGTTGTAAACATTAATGCCGCAATACATAAAATTAAAATTTGTTTCATTTTCTTTTCGATTTAGAATGACTATTATTTTTGATTAATTTTTTAATTTCGATATTGTATATTAAAGCCATGTCAGGTTTTATTTTTTGCGTTATCCATGGTTCTACTGTACTGCCGAATGCAAGTTCGCTCGGAATGTACAAAGTAAATTTTGCTCCTTCGCCAAATAGCAGCAATCCTTCAAAGAGACCTTTGATTAAGCGGTTTTCGGCAATAAAATAAGCCTTTTCACTGCTGTTTTCTATTGTATCGCCGTTAATTTGGGTTATTGCGATGTTAATATACGCCGTATCGCCTATTGCTGTCTTTTCATCATTTCCCTGATTTATGACTTTATACTGCAATCCGCTTTCGGTTGTAACAACTCCTTCTTCATTTTTGTTTTTTTCAAAAAACCGGCGACCTTCTTCAAGACGTTTTTCGTTTTCCCTTTTTTCAAACCGAATTTTATATTCCATTATGTAGTTGTTTGACTGTTCAAGTTTCAACTGTAACGATGCGGTATCGTTTTTCATCATGTCTCTTATTCCCTGCTTTGTGTATTTTAGATTCAGTCGTAAAATATTTGCTTCGTTAAGCTGATGCGCCCAAACAGCGCCGAGCAGAGTTGTTACATGCTCCTTTTCCGGCTTGGTATAGACTCGCTGCGGCGATTTTTGCAAAAATTCTCTTAACTGCATCGATAATGTATAAATATTGTTTTCAGCCGATACGGGTTCTTTGATTTTTTGTTTCAGTTGAGCTATGGCTTTGCTGATATTTACAAAGTCCAGCCTGTCCATTGTCATCTGATAGCCCCACATAACACCGATACTGTAACTTAGCGAGTCAATATCGCTTGATGAACCGTTTAATCGCGACTGGCACGAAGAGGCTGCAATAATACCTGCCAGTACTGACATAAATATAATCAGTTTTTTCATAACAATTGTGTATTTTTATATTTAAAATATGTTTTTCAAGATGCAAAGATATAAAATTACAGCTTTGTTTTGAGCATTAATCCGATTTTTTTTAGAAATGAATCGAAAACGGCATGTTTATTTCAATAATTCAGTTATTGTTACAAAGGCATATCCCTTATGTTCCAAATCTGTCATCAGGCTATCCAAAAGATTATACAGCTTATCTGTTCGTTCCGCATCAACACCAAAATGCATGAGCAGTATGAATCCATTGAGCCCGTCAGGATTATCGTTTTCGTATTTCAGGATATTACTGTAAATAGTTTTGCTGTCGCGATATTTTTCGCCCATGCCCGGTACGGTATAGTCTGCGTTTGAACCTGTGCCGCCGGTGAAATTTACAAGCTGCAAGCCGAGTTCGCGTGTCCATGCCGAAATTGTATCGTTGTAATATTCGTATGCAGGAAGAAAGTAGGGAGCGTCTGTTTTTGAAATACCGAAATTTTGCATTTCGTTATAATTATTTTCTATGTCGTCGGTATATTCCTTTTTTGTAACGAGCAGCGAATCGCGTTTTTCCCATGCACAGTACAGCAAATGCCTGTCGGAATGTGCGCCGAGGTAATGTCCATCGTGTTTCAGCTCATTAATTACAGGCTTGAATTGGCTCATTCTGTAAGCGTTTCCCGTAAAGAAAAACGAACTTTTGACATTATGCTTTTTCAATGTTGCACTAATAGTTTCATATCCATCAAAATAGCCATCGGAGGTGAAAACAAGCGCTATTTTTTTCTCGTTTTTATCGCCGCGCACAATTCCGCCCTGAATGTATTCAAATTCTTTTGTTATTTCTTTTTTTTGAGAATAGCTGCACGCCGATATTAATATGCCTGTGCAAATAAAAATGATTAATTTTTTCTTCATGTTCCTGCTCCAAACTATTTTTATATTTCGTTTATCCGTAATCAGTAAGTTAGTCCGAAATCTTCCCTGTATTTTTCATTTATGCTTACAGGCAATTTTCCTTTAAATTTCTGCTTTCCGAAAATTGCATTTGCCGAGCAAATTTGCGCTTCGTCCGAATTGTCATAGGCGACTATTATTGCGGCAAATTTTTCGTGGTTTTTGAATTTTGATATTGCATAGGGATTTCCGAAAAATACCAAAACGATGTTTTTATTTATTGTCAAACTGTCGATAAAATCAACGGTAAGCGTGTCCATACCGAAATTTACACGGGAATGTGGACGCGTATTATGATAACCAATAATAACCGTTTCAGCATCCGACAGTTTTACGGCAAGCGAGTCAATAGTTTCTTTGAGTGTTTCGGGTTGCAAGCTGATTGTATCAATCTTGCAATATTTTTCAAGTTGAGTTTTAAATGCCTTACCGTTTCCAATTTCAATATATTTTATTTTTGCTGCACTTACAGGTAAAATATTTTTATTCGACAGCAGTGTAAGCGATGCTTCTGCAAGTTTCATACGCAATGTCTTTGCCTGTTCGGTATTTAATCTTTCCAAAATTCCCTGAGAATTTATGGGGATGAAGCCTTTGTGTAACCCCAAGTCGTATTTTGCAGCAAGTATTTTCTTGCAGTTTTTCCGTATGTACCGTTTGGATATTTCGCCATTTATAACGGCTTTTTCTATTTCATCTATTGACTTTTTTACATCTACCGGAATTTCCAGAATATTGTTTCCTGCAATCAGCGAATACAATGCGACCTTTGACGCATCGCGATTATGCAAAGCGCCTTTCATTTCAAGAGCATCGGTAACCGTCAATCCTTTGAATTTCAATTTCTTTTGCAGCAAATCGGTACATATTTCTTTTGACTGCGATGCCGGAATATCGTTTTCAAACAGCGCAGGTATTCTCAGATGCGCAGTCATTACACCTGTTGCGCCCCGTTTTATAAGCTCGCGGAAAGGATATAATTCGTTATCGCTTATATGCTTTTTATCGTGCGTAATTGTTGGAAGCTCTTTGTGCGAATCCTTGTCGGTATCGCCGTGTCCGGGAAAATGTTTAAGGCTTGTAAGTATTCCTCCATCCTGCATTCCTTTCATGTATGAATATGCCTTTTCGGTAACTTTATATTTATTTTCGCCGAACGAGCGCATGTTTATTACGGGATTGTCAGGATTGTTGTTAATGTCAACAACGGGAGCAAAATTAAAGTGGATGCCTGTTTTCCGACACTGCTCGGCAACTTCCGCGCCAAATTCATAAATCAAACCGTTATCCTGAATTGCTCCGAGCGTAAGCTGTTGCGGAAATTTTATTACACTGTCCAAACGCATTGCAATTCCCCATTCGGCATCTATGGTTACAAGCAGAGGAATATTAGCCGGCGATTGAAGCCTGTTCAGTGTTTTAATACATACAGCAGGACTGCATTCACCCCAGATAATTCCGCCTATTTGCTCATCCCGTATAATATTTGATATTTCATTTATATGATTTTCTCCGCGTTCGGGATAACAGGCTATAACAAACAGCTGTGCAATTTGCCGGCGCAGGGTCATTGATTTTATTTGTTTATTAACCCATTTTCGCTTTGATTCCTGTGCATTTGCAGATATTGAGCCGGCAACTAACAGCGATACGATAAGCATAATATTAAAACTTTTCATTGTCAAACTTTAATTTTACGGCAAATATACATGAATTTTTTGTAAGTAAAAAGCCGTAAGCATCAGTAAAAATAAAGTGATTGCGAATTTTATTTCTTTTTTTGCCGTTTGGGAAACCATCCTTTCTGTACGCGTTTTTCCTGCATTACTGTTTCGCCTATGCCCCACAGCGACACAAAGCCCGATATGCTTGCAATCGATGATACCGTAATATTGTCGGAAAGCAGAGAAACAGCTATTCCTGCTATTCCCGTAAATAAAAAAAATATCCAGAATTTTTTTGTAAAATAATACTCGCCCTTGATACATGCCCATTGCGATATGTAAATTATAACAAATAACGAAAATCCTACTATTATGCCTGATAGTTGTTCCATTTTATGATTTTATATCCGTATTTCGCTCTATTCTCCGTTTTTCCTGCTTGTCGGCTTCAAATATTGCCCAAAAGCACGAAAACCCGAAACATCCCAAATATATCGACAGCAATACATTGGTAAATAACGATGTTGCTATTGATATTAAGCTGACTGCGCCGAAAATCAGTTTCAGTCTTTTTTTGCCTAAACGGTATTCAGCCTTTACAACCAAAGGATGAAACAAGCCTATCAACAAAAATACGGATGCTCCGACTATTAAACCTGTGAAATACATTTTTATATTTTTGCGGCAAATGTACATGAAATTCCCGAATTACAATCAAGGTATATAAAAAGCAATATGTTTTTTATATGTAAAGTACGAATAATAAAAATAAGTCAAATAATAGCTTATTGTTATAAATTGAATTTTATCTAACAGATAAAAAGTATTTTTTAATATTGAATAAACGAAAATAATGAATTTTAAAATATTTTCAGTTAAATATTCAGTATAAAAACTTAATATTTGTGTTAATTTATAATAAAATAAGTTAATGCGAATTTGAGGTATTTTATTTTTAACATTAAATCAAAAAACACTTAATCCGTTATAAACATTGAGATTACAAATATTTTAAAATCCGCGCAAGGTTCTTTTTTATAATCGCATGGACATATTGTATCATGAAAATCTCAAAAAAATGATGTATTTTTGTAGAAATATAAAAAATAAACTGAAATTTATTGGTATTATTAAAAACAAATGTCTATGACACAATTACACAACATAAATGAACATCTTAACTGTTATTTGTATGATAACAACAAAGATCCCATAATACAGTTTTTTAATCTGGGGAAAAATGAATTGTTTATAACGTCGGGCACTTATAATCAAATTATCTTTGTACTGAAAGGAAATATAACGTTTTCTTACGGACGGTATTTGAATAAGGATTTAAACGAAGGCAATTTTTTGCTGTTCCCGCACGGATTTAAATGTGCAATGAAAATCAAAGAAAACTCTACACTAATAATTGTCAATTTATTAAAAATAAATTTCTGTAATCATTTCTCGCTCGAAATGCTGTACAAATTAAACAAGGATATTAAACTCGACACATCTCCTTATCCATTGAAGACAAACGCCGTAATTCATAATTTTCTCAACGTTCTTGTCAGCACCATTGAAGACGGACTGAAATGCGCATATCTTCATGAACTAAAACAAAAGGAACTGCTTTACTATATGCGTGCATATTATCCTAAAAAGGATTTATTTGCTTTTTTTGCTCCCATACTTAGCGAAGATATTGTTTTTTCCGAACTGATTTATAAAAACCTTGACAAAGTAAAGACCATATCAGAATTGGCTGATATTGTAAATTACAGCGTATCGGGATTTAAAAAGCGATTTGTCAAAGTATTCGGCGCATCTCCGTATCACTGGATACTTAAACAGAAAGCGAAAAAAATATATTATGAAATAAATTGCAGTCAAAAATCATTCAAGGAAATTTCTATGGAATTTGACTTTTCGTCGTCTGCGCATTTCGATAAGTTTTGCAAAAAGGAATTTGGAATGTCGCCCGGCACAATACGCAATAATAATAACAAACTGAATGCCGTATCTAATCTTTAATTTCTTGAAATAATTATTGTTGTTGACCCCGGTGGAATTGATAATTCTGTCGGGGTTTTTCCATTTTTGGCATCACTACCTCTTTTCCATTTATTCTAAATGAGCCTTATTTACCTGTTTTATGTTTATTTTGACTGCCGTGCAAAAAAAACTGTTCGGTTTGTTTTTTTCGTTCTTCTGCTGTTCTGGCTGTAAAAACTTTTTTGCCCGTGTACGGGTCAATACCTGTATAGTAAATTGCAGAAGCCAAAGTCATTGGAGTTGGCGTGAATGCCTGAACCTGCTCGAGTTTTAGATGCATGTTTTTTGTTTCAACCGACAGTTTTTTCATATCATCAAAAGTACAGTGAGGCAAACATGATATAAAGTACGGTATGATTTGCTGATTTAGCTTTTCAGTCTTATTTATCATGTCAAATTCATTTTTCAGCACTTTAAACAGCTCAAAAGATGGCTTGCGTATGGCTTTCAAAACCTTGTCGGATGTGTGTTCGGGCGCAACTTTCAATCGTCCCGATACATGATGTTTCACTAACTGATTAAAATATTTTTCGCAATTTTTATCAATAAATCCATCTTCATTCATAAACAGGTCATATCGAATACCGCTGCCTATACTTGCTTTTTTTATTTCAGGCAACGACTGTATTTTCTTATAAATTGCAGTAAGTTTACTGTGGTCGCTGTTAAGATTGCTGCATACGGATGGAAATAAACAAGAGGCTCGACGACATTTTTTACAAATGTTCATATTTTTTCCGCCCATACCGTACATGTTTGCCGACGGACCTCCTATATCGCTTATGTATCCTTTGAAATCCGACATTTCAGTGATTTTGGCTATCTCGTTCAGGATTGATGTTTCGCTGCGGTTTGTTATAAATTTACCCTGATGAGCCGATATTGTACAAAAGCTGCATCCGCCAAAGCATCCGCGATGAATGTTTACCGAATGTCGAATCATTTCGTAAGCCGGAATACGTTTATTTCCATAGCGCGGATGCGGCATTCGGGTAAACTGCAAACTGTAAACTTCGTCTATTTCATTTTCGGTCATTACAGCGTACGGAGGATTTATAACTGTACTGTAATCGCCGACAGGTTCAATTATGGTACGAGGCGAAAACGCGTTGCTCTCTTCTTCGGTCAGGCGAAAATTTTCGGCAAATTTTTTCCTGTCATTTCTGCATTTTTCGTAAGAATTAAGGTATAAAATATTTTCGTCTGCCGGTATGTTTTTTGTTTTATAGGCTGTTTGAGGAATATTTGTAAGCATGTACGTTTTCTCGCCTTTGGCAATTCGAATAGCTATTTCCTTTGCCGCCTTTTCGCCCATTCCGTAAACCAGCAAATCGGCTTGGCTGTCTATCAGAATGCTCGGCATAAGTTCGTTTTTCCAGTAATCGTAATGAGTAAGCCGGCGTAATGAGGCTTCTATTCCGCCGATTATAACAGGTATCGAAGGGTAAAGTTTTTTCAGAATATTTGTGTAAACCGTTACCGAATAATCAGGACGAAAGCCTGATTTGTCATCAGGCGTGTATGCATCGTTACTTCGCAGGCGCTTATTGGCTGTATAATGATTTACCATACTGTCCATGTTTCCTGCCGAAACAGCAAAAAACAGACGCGGACAGCCGAGCTTTCTGAAATCTCGCAAATCGTCGCGCCAGTTCGGCTGAGGAACTATTGCTACTTTGAATCCCATATTTTGCCAGATACGCGCTATAATCGCAGAACCGAAAGCCGGATGATCGACATAGGCGTCTCCGCTGAAAAATATTATATCAATGTCTTCCCATCCCAAGCCGTCAGTTTCTTTCTTTGAAGTCGGCAACCATAATCTTTTATCGTAAAAGTCATGCATCGGGATGAATCTTGTCAATAAACAAAATGCCATTGAGATGGTCGATCTCGTGCTGAAAAATCACCGAAGTAAACCCCGAAACGGTATCAATGCGGGTTTTTAGCATTTCCATGTCAACATGCTTTACAGCTACGGTTTGCGAACGTTCCACATTTCCTCTGATATTCGGAATCGACAGGCAGCCTTCGGCTCCTGTCTGCCTGTCTTCGGAAAAGTAAACAATATAAGCATTGGCATAAAACTCAAACGGTTCGCCGGGCTTGTCGAAACGCTGAACAGCAATCAAACGTCTTGAAATTCCAACCTGAGGAGCCGCAATGCCTACGCCTGTGTTTGTCGTATCCTGCACTGTAAGCAGCATTTGCGCTTTCAGGCTTTTGAAAATATCGCTTTGCAAATCGGCGATTGAAAATTCTTTGGCTTGCTGCCGCAAAATCAAGGAATCACTTTCATTATTATAAATTAATACCCGCATTTTTTGTTGCGAATATTTGTTTATTAATTCAATTTCGCTGTCGGTAAACGATAATGATGATTTCGTGCAGCCGGCAGCAAAAATAAATGCAATGCAAATGCAAAACATTTTTTTTATCTTTTCCATGTCCAAATATTTTTCACAAAAGTAAAAATGATTTATCAATCTGCAATATAAATATTTTACTACATGACAAAAACTATAGATTTGCCATATAACTTCTTTATTATTAATATATTATTCTATAATTTTATTTTGAAAAAATTTTGATGTTTTGTGCTTTTGCAATTGATAGATTAAAAGTTATAATGATAAATCAACTCAACATGAGAAAATTTTAATGTAGATTATTATACATTAAAAATAAAATTATAACTTTGCTAAAACAAATGATATTATTATGACATAAACGAATAAAACAGAAAATAAATAAAGCGTTAGCTTATTCTTGTTATCTTAAATCTGGGAAATTTAGATAGCAGTACAGGAATGAAAGGCAACGCTCGCGAGCAATCGTGAGCTTTTTCATTTGTACTGCAAGGCAATCCCAGAGCCATAGATAACAAATATCAGTTCACGATTATTTCATTTTAAACATTCGCAAACAGAAGAATAATGAAAAGCGATAAAATACATATCGGCAGTATTATAAAACAAAAAGTGAAGCAGCGCTCGCTTTCTGTTACTGAGTTTGCAAGACGGATTAATCTTTCGCGAGGAGCCGTTTATAATATTTACGAAAGCGCAAGTGTTGACGTTCAATTATTGCAAAAAATATCCGATGTTTTAGGTTACGATTTTATTGAAAACCATTATACAAATATTATAAACAATAGTTACGAATATATACTTATAGTTTATTTGAACGAAACCGAAATTCCCGATACTTTGCCCGAAAATGCCGTTTTACTCAGAAAAACAAATAAAAATCAGCACTAAAAACATTTACTGTCTAAAAATAAATCATTTTTGTCCGTTTTTTAGACACAAATTGTAGATGTTCGTAAAAAATTATTCCTTACTTTTGTAAAAAAATTAAAAAGGATAACGGCTACTCCTAATTAAAAGCTAGCCATAAATAAAAATTATTTATATGAAAAAAGTAAAATTCAAAGACTTAACAGGAAATAAAGAAGTCTTAAAAGTAGAAGAACTATCTGTGCTAAAAGGTGGTCAAAGTGCATTAACAGTTGGTTGTGGAACCCAAGTTTGTGTAAGGAATCGTGAGGTTGGAGCAGGTTTCTGCACTGATGGAGATGGCATTTGCGCTAGCGGCATCGGCACATGCACTCAAAGTACATAAAGCACTGCCAAGTTTGTGTTTTGCAGAAAGTACACAATTTATGTTACAAGTATTATCAACAGACAACATCTTTGGTAACACAAACAGTATTTAAACTAATTGAGGATATTATATGTAAATATCCTCAATTAGTTTTTTAATTTTTAAAATAAAAAATATAATAACCATGAATACAGAAAAGAAAATAGTTTTTAATCATTTTTATAAAATACGACACGATTTAAAAAGGAGTTACATATTAGCGCCAACTTTTGTTGACGGTAAATATTCTGAATTTGTTGATGCAAAATGGTTGAGCAGGATTCATCCTGTTTATGCCATGATTTTATCTTTTTTTTCAAAACCGATTGCATTACAGGATGCAATTAAAGAATTGTCATATTTTTTGGATATGATTGAATCGGATGTTGAAAATTTGATTCAACCTTTTATCAACAACTACGAAATCGTTATGGGCAACTATGGTGGAACAGAAAATTTTTTCCCAAAAAACATAATTATTGATGCCGACAAGTCGTTTGCACCTACTATTGATTATAAACCGGAACAGTTTGCATACAATGAATTGGACTTGCGGCACGACCGTTTCATCGTTGCTCCTTTAACTATGGTTTTGATGATTAATAATACTTGTGTTACCGACTGCGTTTACTGTTACGCAAATAAGTCCGTAAAATCACAAATGTTATCCTTCGATAGAATAAAAGAAATAATACAAGAGGCAAAACAACTACAATTTCAAGATATAACTATTACAGGAGGAGAATTTTTTCTTTATTGGCAATGGAAAGAATTGCTTGATTTATTGCTTGAAAACGGTTTTAAGGAATCTTTAATTTCAACAAAAGTACCCATTTGTGAAGAAGATATAATTGCATTAAAAACATACGATATTCCGGTACAAATCTCTTTGGATTCTGTTAATCCAAACAAATTAGTGCAAATACTTAAGGTTAAATCGGATTATGCCGATAATATAAAACAAACCATTACTTTTTTAGATAACCACAATATTGCTTTTAAAGTGGCTACTGTGCTTACCAAATACAACGACAGTATTGAAAATTTAGAGAGTTTACATAATTTTCTTTTGGATTTTAAAAATTTAAGAAAATGGGATATAAGAGTCGGTTTTAAGTCGATGTACAGCAGGGGAAATTTTGATGAAATAAGAACTTCTAAAGAATCTATTGTTAAAATAAACAAATGGATAGCAGATGTAAAACAATACTCATCAATTACTATTGAAGCAACACTTGATACGGGTACAAGATATTTTGCTGAGGAAGGAGGTAGCCGAAATTTTAGAGGTTCAAGATGCTCGGCGAATTATTCCAATATTTTTGTTTTGCCAGATGGACAGGTTACCCTTTGCGAACAAATGTATTGGAATCCTCGTTTTATTATTGGCGATTTAACAAAACAAACAATTAAGGAAGTTTGGAATTCGCCGCATGCGCTTGAACTTGCGTTTCCTAAAAAAGAAAGTTTCAGAGATGCAAGTATTTGTAAAAAATGTACTATCTTTGACGAATGTTATTCGTATCATAATAAATGTTACGTAGATGTGTTGAAAGCCTACGGCGACGAAAACTGGGATTTTCCTGATCCGCGCTGTAAGTTTGCACCGCAGTTTATTAATGAACTAAACCCTTTATAAAAAATGAAAAATAGATTATTAATTTTCTTATGTTTATCCTTTTTAGGGCTTTCTGTTTTTGCTCAAAATTTGAGTAATGATTATAAAATAATTCACGTTGGCAAACAGGTAAAAGACATTGGTTATGAAAATCCCTGCGTTTCGCCTTTAGAAAATTATGTTGCACGTATGCATTTGTGGATTGAAGGAAAATATGATACAATTTACACTGAATTGATTGCTGCTAAACCACAGTCATCAAAGCAGCCATATACACAAAAAGCGGCAGAATTATTGTTAAATTCCGAAATAGAACAAGTGATAACATACAAAGATTCTATAGGTTTGGTATTCAGGAAAGAACCGGGTACGCCAGATGTGTATTTGATTGGGTTTTCTCAATTGGAAAATGGAAAATGGTTGGGATCTGCCGAAGGGTTATGCGATGCAGAAAATCCCCCAAAAATAAAACAATATATCGAAAATAACAGCGTCATGTTTTTAAACGGGTTACGACAATATTATCGCCAAAAAGTTGTTTCGACTGATACAATTGCTTTTATCAACTATCTAACACAATATGGTAAAAATCCAAAAACATATTTACTTGAAAAATTAAGTGAGTATCCATTAGTAATATATGGAGAATTTCATAAGCGGCAAATTTCGTGGATTTTTTTGAAAAGCCTAATTCATGAGCCTGATTTTGTCAAAAATTGCGGTACGGTTTTTATGGAATTGTCGCATTTTAGTCAACCTTTGTTTGATGAATTTTTGCAAAACAATGTATTAGATACCGCGTTGATATTAAAAATTTTAGGAGACGATGATATATATGGTTGGCAGGATAAAGGAATGTATGAATTTATTCAGGAAGTTTGGAAAATTAATCAGCATACAAATAATAAGATAAAAATAATTCCAGCTGATTTTCATGATAACTGGAACAACATTCAAACTCGTGATGACTATGTGTCTTTCACAAGACGAGACAGAGACAGTACAATGGCTGAAATTGTTTATTCGTATTTACAAAATAAAAGCGACGATAGAAATTGCTTGTTTATAATTGGGCAAGGTCATGCACAAAAATCCTCACCAAGTATAAGAATAACGGCAGGAACATTATTAAAGCAATTAACAGAAAATAATCCGCAAATGCGGATTATTGCAACCAATTCTCACTCAATGAAAAACGATAACCATAATTGGCTTGGTAAAGTCAGGTACGGATTGTTCGACTATGTTTTTGAAAAAACAGGTAATACTCCTATTGCTTTTGATTTGAAAAACAGTCTTTTTGGAAAAGAGCCTTACGATGATGGTCTTGTATTTGGTTATTTGTATGGAAATTATGAAGATTTTTACGATGGTTATATTTTTCTTTGTCCGTTAAAAGAAGAACCTTATGATTATGAGTTGAAAGAACTTTACACGGATGATTTTGTAGAAGAAATGAAACGGCGTGCTAATATAACCAACCAGAAAGATGTGTTCGGCATTCCTGTTGATAGCGTTACAAAGGAAAAAATACATGATATTTTAGATTCAAATAAACAAAAAAGCAACAATAAAAGATTTCAGATACCTGATAATCAGTAAATAAAACGCAAGATTTGATGATTACAATTAACAAAAACATTACAAAGTTAGTGTTATGTTTATGTTTGGCGTTTTGCTGCAATATTACATTTGCGCAAAATAAACTTACGACAGAAAACATTAAACAGTTAAATCTCAAATTATTTTGCTTGACAACCGCAACAGATACAATTCATTTTGTGAAATACGATACTGTTGACTCAAAAAAACCTTTACTTTTATTTATTCAGGGTTCTTTGCCAATGCCTTTAATAGTTGATAACAATGGCTATTTGGATGCAAATCATTTTAGCATTTTCAACAAAACGGTTTTTAACCGGTTTAACGTTGTAGAAATATCACAACCCAATACGCCGCCTGTTGTGAATGTAGAAAATTTGAATAATCAGTACGCTTACGTAAAATCGAAAAATCCTTACGATTATGACAAGACGTACATGAAGCGCAATGTAGTCGAAACTTATGTTGAGCGTGCAAATGAAGTTATTGACTGTTTGATAGGAGAAAATTTGGTGTACAGTGACAGCATATATGTTTATGGACATTCACAGGGCGCCTATGTTGCAGCACGATTGGCATCAGAGAATGAAACTATAAAAGCCATTGGCTTTTCGAGTTCGAGTCCTTTTGGCCGATACGCAGGCATAATGCAAGAATTACGCGCAGAAGCAATAAAAGGACAAATAACCGAAGATGAAGCGCAACAGCAAATAGAAAATTATTGGAACAGTTGGATGTATATGGTTCAATCAACAAATGTTCCTGATAATTGGAGCGGCGATTTGCCTGCAACATGGAAAAGTTTTTCGCAATCGGTTGTAGAAATATTGGCAAATTTGAAACAGCCTGTTTTTGTTACTTACGGAACAAGAGATTATCACAGTTTAGCCTGCGAATTATTACCGATATATTTCGGATTTGCAAATAAAACAAATTATAAAATGCATCCGATGCCTGGACGAGGACACAATTTTGAATTAATAAATGACGATGGCAAGAAAATTTGGAACGATTCCAAATGGAGTGACGTTATGGATGAATTTGTGAAATTTGTAAAAAATGAAAGGTAACTTTAATAATTAAAGAACCTTTAACTTTGTACTATAAAGTTAAGGGTTTTCATAAATAACAACAAACAGATTATTTTAGTACATATCAATAAAATATTAACATATTGCAAATGTTTTGTTTAATCCTCTAATCAAATTAATATTAATGTCTTTAATTTTGTTATGTACTTAAATAAATATATACATTTGCAAAAATAATTTTACGAAGATGAAAAAACAAAAAATAATAATAGGAATAACAGGCGCAAGCGGACAGATATATGCAAAAACAATGCTCGACATGCTTGATGCGCACTATTCGCAGTTTGATGAAATTGCCGTCATATTTACACCGACAGGCAAGCAGGTTTTCGATTACGAGACCTGTGAAGATATAAATCGCTACAAGCATATCAGTATATACGAAAACGACGATTTGTTCGCTCCTTTTTCTTCCGGCTCGTCCGATTACGGCACGCTGATTGTTATTCCATGCTCGATGGGCATGCTTGCCCGCATTGCAAACGGATACGCAAGTGACCTTATTTCACGAACCGCAGATGTAATGCTAAAAGAACGCAGAAGGTTGATTACAGTTACCCGTGAAGCGCCGTTAAATCTGGTACATATTCGCAACATGGAACAAATAACGCTTGCAGGCGGAATTGTCTGTCCGGCAGCGCCTTCATTTTACAGCAAACCGCAAACTGTCGATGATATTGCAAAAACTGTTGTTGAGCGGGTGTTAAACCTGTCGAACGCAAATATCGAAAGCTATCGATGGAACGGAAAATAAGCATATCGTCAGGGTATAGCGCAATTTTTATTTTCAAAAACAAACAGTATTTATTGACAATTTGTTCGATTGTGCGTTTACCATATAAGCCTTATTCGGCAAGCCGATACCGAGCTATCCGGTGATTGATCTTATTGGTTTCAGTTTTATAAGCCGCAATCATAAGTGTAAGCTTTTACAGGACTTATATAAAGCCGATAAACAGAAGAAAGTTGCCGCAATATGACAACTTTCTTCAAAATTACTGAATTTGACCGATTTAATCTAATACTTTACTGATTTTGCAAGTCAGTCATATAACCGTAATCCCAATCGGCGCTTACATCGTATCCTGCCAGTCCGTTTGCAACACCCATATACGCAGGCTTGCGATTATAATTGCTGTCCCAAACGCAGGGAGCATCATCTTCGAGCCACGAGCCGTTGTTGCCATCGCTTATTCCCCATATTGTAATTCCGTAGCGTTGCGCCTGAGGCACATTTCTTACATACGATTCAATCACATAACGGTACATATCCGATTGAAGCTGCAGCAGGTCGGGACTTGGAGAAGTAGAACCCACGCGAATATCCAATTCCGACACTTTGACAAGCTTACCCGTAGCTGCCAATTTTTGGAACATGTTGTCGATTCCGGATTTCATCTCGTTTATTGTGGATTCGTCTGCATTCCTTATGTAAGCATGAGTCTGCGTTCCAATGCCATCAACCGTTTGCCCCTGCTGCTCAATATAATTTACATAATTTATGATTCCTTCGAGTTTTGAGTTATTCGATTCGAGATTATAATCGTTGATAAACAGCTTATCGCCGGCATTGCATACTGCGCGTGCATACTGAAATGCCTTAACTGCATAGTCGCTGCCAAGGTAATATTGCCAATAGAACTCGTCGGCCGCTTCTGTAGCTTCCTGTCCCGGGCGAACATTTCCGCCTTCGGTCATTGGTTCGTTAACGACATCCCAGTCGTGTACCCGATTTTTGTAGTGATTTACCATTTCGGTAATCCAGTTGCGCATTGCATCGTCAATAATCTGTACTTTCTGTTCCCATGTTTTATTTATGATAACCGTTCCGCCTCCGCCATCAATAACTTCTCTTACCAATACGTTATCAATGTAATATGTTGCAGCAGTTTTTCCAAGGTCAAAATTCAATCCTGTTTCGGCGCCGTTTCCTTCAAATTCCCATACAATTTCAATCCACGAAGCGCCTGTGTTCTGCGTACCTTGATAATGAGTCGTTCCTCCTGTTGTCGAGCATCTCATTGTAGCATCAATATCAGATTTTATCATAAACGAAATTTCATAATTCTTGGCTTCTTCAAGTGTAGAAGTGAAATCAACATGTATTTGAGTGTCCCATTCATTGCCTGCCGTAGCGTTTTCCACTTGTAAGGCTCCTGTTCCTTCGTATGCATCAACTGCTGCCGCCTGCGTCATACAGTTGTCTGCGCCATTCCATTTTGCCCATCCATCCAAATTATCATCGAAAGTACCGTTTGCAATCAAATTTACATAGGCAGGTTCTGCATCATGGTCTGTTACGCTTATTGAGTTAATATCAATATAATATACGCCTGCTGTTTTTCCCAAATCGAAAGCTATTTTTATAACGTCATCAGCAGCTTCCAAATCCGAGTAAGTTATTTCCTGCCATGTTCCATCCGTATCAAACAATGCTCCCCCGTTTACCCACGGGTAGTTGTTTGTCATTCCCGCAAACGAAACTCTGCCCTGACCGGGCGCTTCGGATTTTATCCAAAACGAAAGTTCATAAGTATGTCCTGCTACAGCGGGAATTTCGGGAGAAGTAAGTTGAGTATCCCACTCGTTGCCGCCGGTGGTTGTTTCCATGCGTACGGCATCTCCTCCATCGCGTCCTTCGCCTGTTGATAAGGTTATATCCGATGCATTATTCCTTCCCCAGCCTGTAAATGTTCCATCTTCCAAGGCGCTTAAATCCAACAGATTTTCGCCGGGCGCAGCTATTACTTCAGGAGCTATAAGACGATTAAGATATGTTTTATTCTGATTTTGGTGCCATACCAGTGTATGTCCAAACAAATCGATATTTGCAGGTAAAGCGTTAACGAAATTATCGACAGCCTGAAAATTCAATGTACCGGTATTGCTTACAACAGCGCCGTGTTTCATGTGATAGCCCGCCGTTACGGCGTTAAAATTTGCATTTGTCAAATTGCGATATGTTTCGCTGTTCATATAGCCATCAACCATATCAATACCACAACCCAGTAACATTCCGGATGGAATATATTCCGTCAGATTTCCATATAATCCAAGTTTTTCGTCAGATGAAAGCGGAATATTTTTTATATCGGTTAAAGGAGTTCTTCCATCGCCATATTTAAATTCGTCAACATCATTACACGAAAATAAACTTCCTGCAAGCAATATTGCAGGGAAAATAAATTTAAAATATTTCATATTATTAATTTTAAAATCTTATACATTATTTCATTCATCCCCAAATTCATCATAAACAGGCGTATCCAGCGGCACTACGCGCAAATTATCAAAGTAAACTTTTACATCTGTTGCATCAGGTTCAAAAACATCAGTTATTCCTGTATTATGGAACCATGGTCCCGATTGCTTATACGCTGCATTTGTCATCGAAGCTACAACATCGGCAAAAGTTTTTCCCGAATAATCATCGCTGTCGCTGAACGGAAGCGTAATCGTGTACCAGCAGCCCGGATTTTCGAACTGTACAACGGCTCCGTTTCTGTACCACGGACGATACAGCATGCAATATCTGTCGGTACCCGAACCGTCAGCCATTACCATACGAATAATTCCCGAATTCCAGTTTCCTTCGACATAAATGTCCATTTGTACGGCAGCCATACCGGCGGCGGTATTTCCGGGTATTACATTCAACAGTGCAGAAGGCCAGTCGGCAGAGTTAGTCCAGTAGCGCTTATCGGCATTGGCGGCAATGGTTGCTCCGCTAAAATTGAAGCACTGATATCCGCCCTGTGATTTTGGCTGACTTCCCAATGCAGGAATTATATCAGTCAGAGGCGTTCCTGCATCATCAATACCCGATGCCCACGAATAGTTATTTACATTATCGAAATTGTGAAAAAGTCCTCTTTTGAAATTAAAATAAGCAGGAGAATATGCTCCGCCATTAATACCTTCGATAAACAGGGAACCTCCATCGTCAGAAACTCCCGAAGGCACTGTAACAATACAGTACTTACCATCCACGTTGTCGGATATTATTCCGCCGGTAACTGCAACATTGCCGGGAAATATTACTTTATCTATTCCCTGCAAACCTGTTCCGTAAACGGTAATTTCTTCGCCCGCTTGAGGCATTGTGTGCGAGATGCCCGTAATTGCAGGGGCAGCCAGCCGTATTTCAAACGGATATGTGTATTGAGTTCCGTTTTTTTCAAGAATAATTGTATTTCTCATATCAGGGTCTGCATCCAATACAGGAGTTTCGCCTGAAATGCTTACAAGCACGTTGGCATCTGTCAGCAATGCGTTGTTGAAAAAGGTAGAACGTCCGTTTACATATATTTTCTGCAAGCCGCCGAATCCGGAACCTTCCAGACGCAGGGTCTGTCCCAAACGGGCATACTCCACGAGCCTGTCGGATACCGAAGACTGCGAATCTTCCAAGTAAACGGCTGTAATTTTCATCGGCGTGTTCAAATCATCATTTTCATCGTCTTTACACGATGTAAGGCAAATCACCGATATGCTCATAATCGCAAGCCATGCAAAAATATCTCTATATATTATGTTTTTCATTTTAATATATGTTTTAATTAAATAAATCTGTTATTCTTTCTTCCGTAAACTGATAAGGAATCGGAGGCTCCCTGAGTAATGGATTCTGTATCACTTCATCCGATGGATAAGGCAATAAAAATACCGATGCATCAATATTGCCGACAGCTCGCGACGCTTCATCCCGCGAAGTATCCATGCTTAAATTATTGGGCGATTCAAAAAGAAACGGTACAATAGTTTCTCTGTGTTGAGCAATAAGGTATTCTATGACGTCCTGCCGCTTATAATACGAGCGGCCAAGCAAATCATACCAGTATTGACCTTCCATACAAAATTCAACACGGCGCTCGTAACGTATATCTTCATACGAAATGCTTGATTTTTCGGGCATTTTTGCACGAGAACGAACTTTATTGAAATACAGCAGTGCATTAACATCGGTTGTAGCGGCACTGTTGCCCAATATCGCTTCGGCATAATTCAAATAAACTTCAGCCAGACGCAGCATGTATGTGTTCAGGGCAGAATTCATGCGTGCAATGGCAGGATTGTCTTTTGTAGAACCGACAACTCCTTTTTTCACATTAAGATACTGCTGCCCGTTGCTTCGTTCGCAGAGTAAGCCGCCGTTGGCTTTATTTATTTCAGGATAAAAATCTCCATAGCCCATCCAGGTAGCTTTGCGCCGAATTGTATCGGCTGAATTGTATTCTTTAATCACATCATACGTAGCTCGCGTCCAGTCGCCCCATGCGGCATCGTCTCCGGTAATTTCCGAGCTGTATGCAAAATACGCCTGATGATTGTTTATTACTCCCCAGCCATTACTGCTGTTCATTCCCGGCACCCACTGAAAAGCAAATACGGATTCTGCATTGTTGTTATTTTCGACTTTAAACAAATCCGGATAATTATCCATTAACCGGTACCTGCTCTCGTCGATAACTTTTTCTGCCGCTTTTTTTGCAAGATCCAGATATTCGCTGTCGCGCGTTCCTGAATTAGGGTTCGACTGACCCGATACAAATCCCGAATACGCCAAGTATACCCGCGATAACATTCCAAATGCGGCATATCTGTCGATGCGTCCTGTTTGCGGAGGATTTTCAGGTAAATATTTTGCCGCAAATTCCAAATCGCGTATGGCAAATTCAAAAACATCGCTGCTGCGATGCGTATTCATCAACGGATTGTTTACTATTTGCGCAGGGTCTTCGGATATAATCACATTTCCCCATAACGATGCCAAATACCAGTAGGCAGTTCCCCGCATAAAACGCGCTTCGCCAATGTATTGATTTTTCACATCCTGACTTGCCGAACTTTCGTTAACGCTTATTATTATTTTGTTGGCTTGCTGCACAACCTGATAGAACGACGACCACGCGCTTACCAGCGGTCCTGTAAGACCTGTTACCGAAAAATCGGCAAAAGGGTAAATATAGTTTGAATAGGGCGCGTATAAATTATACGAAGCTCCATCGCCCAAACCGTAATAAAATTGAGAATTGAAATCAGCCCATACTATATTGTAAAGAGGCGATGTGAGCGCCGAAAGATTTTCGGCAGTCAAACTGCTTCCCGTTACTACATTTCTTGGCGTAATTTCAAGAAAATCGCTGCACGAACTCAACGATAAGGTTAATGCAACAGTAATCGAATATATTAATTTTTTAGTGTTCATATTCATTTTATTTTAATTTAGAAAGTAATATTAATTCCAAATGTGTAAATACGCGGTGAAGGATAGCGTCCGAAATCAACGCCGGTCAGCTGGTTGCCGTTACTGTACGATATGCCTATTTCAGGGTCGTAACCCGAATAATCCGTAAATGTATATACGTTCTGCAGATTAAGGTACAGTTTAGCCGTTCTGACGCCGAATTTGCCTGTTAACTTGGAAGGTAAAGTATATCCAAGCGATATGTTCTGAATACGAAGGTAAGAAGCATCTTCGACATATCTGTCGCTGAATGCAAAATCGTAATCGGAAGTTGCAGTCGAAAGAGGTATGCGAGGCATGTCGCTGTCGCCGCCGGTGATTTGCAGATTTCTGTAATCATTGTCGGGTCCGTTGGGATTAATCAATCCTGTCTGTGCATACCGCGCAGCTTTTGAAAACAGGTTTGAAATATTCCGTCGCGGATTTTCCATCCATCTCCGCATATAATTTACCGCCTTATTGCCTACCGAGCCTGTAAGAAATACAGTCAGATCCCAGTTTTTATAGGTAAAGGTATTGCTGATTCCGAAAGTAAATTCAGGTTCGGGATTTCCTATAAATGCAAGGTCGTTTTCATCAATTTTTCCATCTCCGTTGCGGTCGGCATATATAAAATCGCCAATCCATACGCCGTTAAGCTCATCGACAGGCAAGTCGAACATAACAGGAGTACGTTTTATATTTCCATCTGCATCCTTATAATAGAAATCGGTTGGCTTTTCAAAACGACCTATTATCTGATAGCCGTAAAACTGTCCGATAGGCTGACCTACGACTGTACGCGTAAGAGTAGTTGTGCCGCCTTCGGGGTCTGCAATGCTTCGCACGTCGGTACCTGTTTGAGTATTAATTGACAGCATTTTATTTCTATTTAACGAAAACGTGATATTTGTACGCCACAGGAAATCATTTTTGTTAAGATTTACGGTATTCAATGTCAGTTCAAAACCTTTGTTTTCGAGCGAGCCGAGATTAACCCACGGACGGGCGCTTCCGCCTGTTCCGCTTGTTCCCGAATAAACAGGAAGCGATGCCTGAAGCAACAAATTCTGCGTTTTCTTATAATAGAAATCGGCGATAAATTCGATGCGGTTGTTAAACAAATTCAAATCCAGTCCGATATTATATGAACTTGTTTTTTCCCATACCATGTACGTGTTTGGCGTATTGCTTGCCAGCAAGCCGGTTCCGAAATTTGTTGTTACCGTACTGTACACAGACCGGAAAGCATTATTGTCGGGAATATTCTGATTGCCTACAAGTCCCCAGCCTAAACGCAGTTTTGCATTATTAACATTTTTAAGAAAATCGATGTCCTTAAAGAATTTTTCGTTGGATATTTTCCATGCTACGGCAGCAGATGGAAACCAGTCCCAGCGATTTTCAGGCGGCAGTTTTGATGAACCGTCTCGCCGCAATGTTGCGGTTATTAAATATTTATCGGCGAAAGAGTAGAACACGCGACCAAAAACCGATTGAATTGCGCTGGATTCGGGATAGCCGTTGTTGGTGGCGGTTGTGGCATCACCCAAATTCAACCCCGGCATTCCCGTATTCACAATATATCCTGTTCGGCTTCCGGATATAAATTCCCAAAACGATTTTTGCATTTCGTGTCCAAGCATAGCGTTGATGGTATGCACGCCGAACGTTTTGCCGTATGTTGCAACAGTATTCCAGTTCCAGTACTTATTGTACTGTTTGTTGTAATCGCCCTGGTTGTCATCGGCAAATTGAGTTGACGAAAGGCTGTATTTTGGCTGAAATCTATAGGTATTTGTAATACCGTAATTAAAAGACAGTTCGGTGCGTAAGGTTAACCCATCCAAAATTTTGGCGTCCAGATAAGTATTTCCGCGTATTCCCGTAATTTCATTTGTATTATTAACCAGCGATGCCAATGCCATTGGATTTCTCGGCATAAACTGTTCTTCGGTTCCTGCAAAAGAGCCATCGGCATTGCGCACGGGAACATCAGGCGTTGTTCTTAATGCAACCGAAATCAGCGATTGGTCGGAAACAGTTAATTTTTGATTTGAATTGCTGAATGCAAAGTTTATCCCAGCTTTCAAAAAATCCTTTACCTGCGCATCAAAATTTCCCGTCAAGTTCAATCTCTTAAATCCCGAACCTGCTGCGATACCGTCTTGATTCAGATATCCTGCCGTCATTGCATAAGTATTTCGTTCGCTTCCTCCCGAAATGGAAATATTGTGACTTTGCATAAAAGCGCTTGCAAACAATTCATCCTGCCAGTCGGTACCGTTTCCCAGCAAATCGGGACGAACAAAATTGTTGTTCCATTGCGAGATGCCCAATTCTGCCAGCGTATTACGATGTATGGCATATTCACGCAGGTTTAACACATCTAATTTTCCGGGTATTTGCTGCCAGCCTGCATAGCCATTGTAAGTAACCGAAGCATCGCCTTTTTGTCCGCGTTTGGTTGTAATGATAATAACGCCGTTTGATGCTCTTGAGCCGTAAATTGCCGTAGCCGAAGCATCCTTCAGTATGTCTATTGAAACAATATCGGCAGGATTGACAAACGATATTGCATTTGTGTTTGTATTGTTACCGCCAGACGAGCCTCCATCAATAATTATTCCATCTATCACATAAACGGGTTCGGTCGAAGCGTTTAACGAACTTATGCCTCTTATTTTCACGGATGCACTTGCGCCGGGCATACCTGAGTTTTGGGTAATCTGCACGCCTGCCGCCCTGTTCAATACCTGGTCAATAGAAGTAACTACCGATTTGGTAATGACATCCGACGATACGGAAACAACCGAACCCGTCAAATCGCTTCGTTTCATCTGTCCATAGCCAACCACAACAGATTCTGTAAGCGTTGCAATATCTTCTTCAAGCAAGATATTGACCAGCGTTCTGCCTGCCACCTGTTCGTTTACCGTTTTATATCCGATGTAAGAAAGCGATAAAACGGAATTTTCATCGTTTACCGTAATGGAATAATTCCCATTGTCATCTGTAATAGCATATTTACCGGTTTCCTGAACCAAAACTACAACTCCGGATACAGGACCGTTTTTATCGGTAACCTGTCCTTGAACCACAATTCCGGTTTGAGCCGGTAAACATAAAGGAATCAACAGCATGCATAAATACAGTCCATTTATTGTCAGCAGTTTTTTCAGCCTGCTCATTTTTGTTTTTGTTACATTCATATCTGTTTTTTTTACCTAATAATATTATAAACTTCGTTATTTAACATAATTTTTGTATTATACAAAGATAAATCGAAACGACAGCAGTAAGAAACAAAAATGTAACATTTATTTTATTGCCAGTTACATAACTATTAATAAATGTAACATGTTAATTATCGCTTGTTACAAAAAATGTTTCTTTTCAAAAAGCATCGAAAAATAAATGCAATTTCGCAGGAATTGTTTATATTATGTAACAATGCCTGTGCCGTTCATAAAGTTTATAAATAGGCGGCAAATGCGGAAAACATTGCATTTTCGCACAATAATTTTAATTGTAAAAAACTGTAAACAAATTAATTACATCAATATTAAAAGTATAATATCAGGCAAATTGTTAATAAATTTATAATAATGTTTATCGCAAAGTTTGTACATTTGCACAATCTGTTTATTGCAGGCAAAGCAATAAAGAGTAAGCAAAGAACATAAACTTTATATGAGCGAAATAAAAAAATACATTGAAGACGATATTATAACCCTTGACTGGAAAGAACACATACGCCGCCGTCCCGGAATGTACATTGGCAAACTCGGCGATGGTTCTTCACCCGACGATGGCATTTATGTCCTGTTAAAAGAAGTTATTGACAACTCTATCGACGAACATACAATGGGCTATGGCAAGCGTATTGAAATCATAATAAACGAAGATGAAATCTGCGTGCGTGATTACGGGCGCGGGATTCCGCTCGGCGCACTTGTTGAGGCAACATCAAAAATGAATACAGGAGCAAAATATGATTCGGAGGTATTTAAAAAATCAGTAGGATTGAACGGTGTAGGCATAAAAGCGGTAAATGCGCTTTCATCGAAATTTTGCGTGGAATCGATACGCGAAAAAAAAGCACGCCATGTTGCTTTTGAGTGTGGAAATTTGACGGAAGACATATCAAAAGATACAAATGTAGAAAACGGAACAAATACAACATTTGTTGCTGATAAAAATATCTTTGGTAACTATGTCATTAACAGCAGTTTTATTGAAACCATGGTGCGAAATTACACTTATTTAAATATAGGATTAACCATATCGTTCAACGGCGTAAATTATATTTCGAAATACGGATTGCTTGATTTGCTTAATGAGAATATGAGCGAAGAACCGCTGTATCCGCCAATATATTTGAAAGGCAATGATATTGAAGTCGTAATTACGCACGGATCGGGCTACGGCGACACATGTTATTCGTTTGTAAACGGACAGCACACAACACAGGGAGGGACTCACCTGAGCGCATTCAGAGAAGCAATAGGAAAAACGATACGCGAATTTTACAAAAAGGATTTTGACACAAAAGATATTTGCATGTCAATTTATGCTGCCATAAGCATAAAAGTTGTAGAACCTGTTTTTGAATCGCAAACCAAAACCAAGCTCGGTTCTAAAGACATGTCGCCAAATGGTAAATCAATCCGTACTTTCGTAATAGATTTCCTTTCAAATGAACTGGATAAATATTTACACAAAAACAAAGCAATATCCGAAGTTATCCTGAAAAAAATTCAGGAATCGGAAAAAGAACGCAAAACAATATCGGGTATTCAGAAAAATGCCCGCGAACGCGCAAAGAAAGCAAATATACACAACAAAAAACTTCGCGACTGCCGCGTGCATTACAACGATAAACATGCTCTTGCCGAAGAATCCACACTTTTTATAACCGAAGGCGACTCTGCAAGCGGTTCTATAACAAAGTCAAGGGATGTAAATACGCAAGCCGTTTTCAGCCTTCGCGGAAAGCCATTGAATACTTACGGAAAACAAAAGAGCGTGGTTTACGAAAACGAAGAATTTAATCTTTTGCAATCTGCGCTTAACATAGAAGAAAATATTGATAATCTGCGCTACAATAAAATAGTGATTGCAACCGATGCCGATGTTGACGGAATGCATATTCGCCTGCTGCTGCTTACATTCTTTTTGCAGTTTTTCCCGGATGTAATCCGCTTGGGACATTTATATATACTGCAAACGCCGCTTTTCAGAGTTCGCAAAACAGGAACTCGAACGTCAAGCGATGCCAAATCAAAAAAAAACAGTGATGCAACTTATTATTGCTACAATGAAGCCGACCGCAAAAAAGCAATAAGCGCACTGGGCGAAAAAGCGGAGATTACACGCTTCAAAGGGCTTGGCGAGATTTCGCCGGAAGAATTTGAAGAATTTATAGGCGAAAGAATACGCATCGACAAAGTGCATTTAAGCAAAGATGATTCCATACGCGAACTTCTGGAGTTTTATATGGGTGAAAATACGCCGGAACGAAAAGATTTTATTGTAAACAAGTTACGCTATGACAGTTAATTAAATATTTATTCAAAATATAAAAAAATGAAAACAGTTTTTATTTGCCTTGCAATAGCAGGTATTTTGATTGCTTCGTGCAACGTTAAAAAAGAAAAAAAAGAAAAAACGGTTACGGCTGATGCCAAAAACACTGTTCTTCAAAACATTCACAACCGCAAAAGCGTACGCGATTTTGAAAGACGTAAAATGATAAGCAAAGAGGATTTGACAACATTGGTCAAGGCAGGAATGGCTGCTCCATCGGCAGGAAACAAACAGCCTTGGGAATTTATTGCGGTAAGCGACAGCGCCGTTTTAAATATGCTTTCGCAAAAAACACCTCAAAACAAGATGCTTAGAAATGCCGGCGGCGCAATACTTGTATGCGGCAATTCAGACAGATTTTTTCAGGGCGAACTAAGCGAATTTTGGGTACAGGACTGTTCGGCTGCTACACAAAACATTCTGCTGGCTGTCGAATCGATGCAGCTTGGCGCGGTGTGGACGGCAGTTTATCCGAATATGGAAAGAGTAAATCAACTGCGCGAATCGTTCAATTTGCCGGAAACAGTTATTCCCATGTCGCTTGTCATAATAGGCTATCCCGAAGGAAAACAAACGCCGAAAGACAAATGGAAAGAAAATTATTTACACTGGGAAAAATGGTAAAACAAAAACAGTAAACAATATTAAGAAATTACAGGAAATGGCAGACGATTTTGATTTAGACGAACCGGTAGAAAAAACAGAAGAAATAGTTGACGAAACAAACAGTACAGCCGATGCTTCTACAAGGCGCTTTACAAAGCTTGTTGAAACGGATGATACAAAAAAACATCTCCTTTCGGGAATGTATAAGGACTGGTTTCTTGATTACGCATCATACGTAATTCTGGAACGCGCCGTGCCGCACGTTAACGATGGACTTAAACCCGTACAGCGCCGCATATTGCATGCAATGAAAAATATGGACGATGGGCGCTTTAATAAGGTTGCAAATATTATAGGCTTTACAATGCAGTATCATCCTCACGGAGATGCATCAATCGGCGACGCGCTGGTGCAGCTCGGGCAAAAGGATCTGCTTGTCGAAACGCAGGGAAACTGGGGAAATATTCTGACAGGCGACAATGCTGCCGCGCCGCGTTATATCGAAGCGCGACTGTCAAAATTTGCCGGCGACGTTGCTTTCAATAATAAAATTACACAATGGATGCCATCATACGACGGACGCAACAACGAGCCCGTAACGCTTCCAATGAAATTTCCGCTTCTGCTGTCGCAGGGCGTTGATGGAATTGCCGTAGGACTGGCTTCGAAAATTATGCCGCACAATTTCAACGAGCTTATAGATGCTTCGATTTTGTACTTGCAGGGTAAAGGTTTTGAACTGTATCCCGATTTTCCTACAAGCGGATATATCGATTGCTCAAGATACAATGACGGCTTACGCGGAGGAGCGGTAAAAGTACGCGCGCGAATAGTAAAAGGCGAAGATTTCAAGACTCTTGTAATTACAAATATTCCCTTTGGAAAAACCACTTCAGGCATAATAGAATCAATACTTAAAGCCAACGAAAGAGGACGAATAAAAATCAAAAAAGTTGACGATAATACATCAAAAAACGTTGAGATTGTCATTCATCTTGCCAACGATACGTCTCCCGATAAAACTATCGATGCGCTTTATGCATTCACCGATTGTGAAATATCAATATCGCCAAATTCATGTGTGATTGTTGACAGGATGCCAATGTTTTTGGGTATTAGCGAAATTCTTAAACGCTCTGCCGATTCGACAAGAAACCTGCTGAAACTTGAACTGGAAATACGCATGAACGAATTGCTCGAAGACTGGCACTACTCGTCTTTGGAAAAAATATTTTTTGAGCAGCGTATCTATCGCGAACTCGAAAAAGACACAAAAACATGGGAAGACCAGCTTGTTGCGATTGAGTTGGCATTTACGCCGTATCAGAAAAGTTTGAAACGCGAAATTACCCGTGAAGATGTACTTAAACTTACCGACAAGCCTGTTCGCCGGATATCAAAATTCGATATAAAAAAAGCTGATGAGCATATCAAAAACATTGAATTTGAAATTGATGAAGTTCAAAACAATCTTGACAATCTAACCGATTATGCAATTACATATTTTCAGCAAATAAAAAAGAAGTACGGAAAAGGCAGAGAGCGTAAAACCGAAATTATGGATTTTGATATAATTCAGGCATCTCAGGTTGTTGTTGCAAACGAAAAGCTGTATGTAAATCGTGCGGAAGGCTTTGCCGGAACAGGATTGAAAAAAGATGAATATGTTTGCGAATGTTCGGATGTTGACGATATTATAGTTTTTCTTAAAAGCGGAAAATATATTATTACAAAAGTCGCAGAAAAAACCTTTGTAGGAAAAGATATTATACACGTGGGAGTTTTCAAACGCAACGACGATAGAACAATATATAACGCCGTTTACCGCGATGGAAAAAACGGAGCAATAATGATGAAACGTTTTGCCGTTACGTCAATAACGCGCGACCGCGAATATGACCTTACAAAGGGAACTGCAAATTCACAAGTCTTGTATTTCAGCGCAAACGCCAACGGCGAAGCCGAAATATTGAAAATATACTTTAAACCGCGTCCACGCTTGAAAAATCTTATTGCAGAACTTGATTTCAGCACGCTTGCAATCAAAGGTCGACAGTCAATCGGAAATATATTTACAAAATATGCCATTCATAAAATTGTATTGAAAGAAAAGGGCGAATCAACACTGAGCGGTCGCCAAATCTGGTTTGATGAATCCATAAATCGCCTGAACGCCGAAGGAAGAGGAATTTTGATTGGCGAATTTGCAGGCGACGATAAAATTCTTGTTGTAACAAATCAGGGAATATATTTCACAACAGGTTTCGATTTAAGCAACCGTTACGACGAAGATATTCTGTCTATCAGGAAATATGATCCCGATACTGTTTTTTCGACAATTTATTTCGACAGCGAACAGAAATATTTTTATGTTAAGCGTTTCAAATTTGAAATATCAAATGCTCCGCAGCGCTTCATAGATGAAAATCAGCAATCGTACCTTGTCGAAATGTCACAGGACAAATATCCGCAAATTGAAGTAACATTCAAAGGAAAACACGCAAAGCGTCCGGCTGAATTTATTGACGTAGAGCAGTTCATCGGAGAAAAAAGCTTCAGAGCAAAAGGCAAGCGCATTTCAACATTTGAAATCGACACGGTTAAATTTGTTGAGCCTGTCGAAAAAAATCCAAAGCAGGATGAAGCAGTAAACGGTAAAACCGAAACAGATGACAGCAAAGCAGTACAAATGTCACTGCTGTAGTTCCGGCTGTAAAATCCGCATGTTTCCGTGAACGAAAATATAAAAATATTTCTGATTGGCTTTATGGGCAGCGGAAAAACCGCTTATGGAAAACCTTTGGCTGAGCTTTTGAATATTGCTTTTTTTGATTTGGACGAATATATAGAAAAAAAATATAACTGTCCGATAATGAAAATTTTCATCGAGGAAGGCGAGAAAAAATTTCGCGAATATGAACAAAATGCTTTATACGAAATAACAGCATGCAGCCGCAGTTTTGTACTTGCCACAGGCGGCGGAACGCCTTGTCATTACAACAATATCGCGTATATGAACATGCAAGGCATAAGCATTTATTTGAAATGCACTGTTGACGAATTATACGAAAATATTTTACTGTCGGATCCCGAACGCCCGTTACTGCAAGGCAAACGCGGCAATGAACTGCACCGGCATGTCAAGCAACTTTTGTCAATCAGAGAGCCGGTTTATGAACAGGCAAAAATAATTTTAACAGGTGAAAGCCATAATCCTCAAAAAATATTTGAAATAATAACAAGTGCAGTGCAATCGGATATTTTGTCGTCTGTATAATGAACAAGCATACTGTTTTCATTTTACGCATAAAATATATACTTTTGCAGCAAAATTTGAATTTTTTAAACTTTGGTTTCATTAGATAACATAACAGTTTCGTTTGGCGGATTTACGCTGATTGACAATGTTTCGATAATGATAAACTCGCGCGACCGCATTGGTCTTGTAGGGAAAAACGGCGCCGGAAAATCAACATTATTGAAAATACTCATGCGTTTACAAAATCCTTCATCAGGCATGGTTTCGTGTCCTGCCGGCATCAGTACGGGATATCTGCCGCAGCAAATGCCGCATTACGACCATCTTACCGTTTTTGAAGAAGTAATGAAAGCCTTTGATATTCTACAAAATATTGAAAAGCGGATATTCAGCCTCACCGAAGATTTATCAAAATACAGTGATTACAATTCGGAAGAATACTTGAAGACAATAGAAAAACTTAACGAAGCAAACGATTTGTATAATATTCACGGAGGCGAAAACCGCGAAGCAGGCATTGAGCAAACTTTGCTGGGACTTGGTTTTCAACGAGCCGATTTTTACCGGAATACAAATGAATTCAGCGGAGGCTGGCGCATGCGAATCGAACTTGCAAAAATTCTTCTGCGGCGTCCCGATTTAATTTTGCTCGATGAGCCTACAAATCATCTTGACATTGAATCGATACAGTGGCTCGAAGATTATTTAAAAACCTTTGATGGAGCGTTGATGCTGATTTCGCACGACCGTGCATTTTTGAATAATGTAACAACACGCACAATAGAAATTTCGTTAGGAAAAATTTATGACTACAAAGTTCCCTACTCTCAATTCGTGCAGTTACGAAAGGAACGGCGCGAACAGCAAATTGCCGCATATCAAAATCAGCAAAAGCTGATTGAAAGCACTCAGGATTTCATAAACAAGTTCAGATACAAGCCTACAAAGTCGAATCAGGTGCAGTCGAGAATAAAGCAACTTGAAAAAATTGATATAATTGAAATCGAAGAAGAAGACAATTCGGCATTGCATATAAAATTTCCGCCGGCGCCGCGTTCCGGACAAATAGTTTTTGAAGCAAAAGATGTCGGTAAGCAATTCGTAAATAACGTGGTTTTCAAAGATGTGAATTTTAAACTAGAACGTGGAAACCGCATTGCATTTGTTGGTCGTAATGGCGAAGGAAAAACAACAATGGCGCGAATAATCACAGGCGAACTCGATTACGAGCATGGAGAAGCAAAACTCGGATACAATGTAAATCTCGGATATTTTGCACAAAATCAGGATACCATAATGGACGACAGTGCAACAGTATTTGAAACTCTCGAACGTATTGCCGTTGGCGATGTCCGTACAAAATTGCGCGATATCCTTGGAGCGTTTTTATTCAGGGGCGATGATGTCGATAAAAAAGTAAAAGTGCTTTCGGGAGGAGAGCGCTCGCGGCTTGCTATGGCAAAATTATTGATAGAACCTTATAATTTTATTGTCCTCGACGAGCCGACAAATCACATGGACATGCGATCGAAAGATATTTTAAAAGATGCATTGCTCAAATATGACGGAACGCTTCTGGTGGTATCGCACGACCGTGAATTTCTTGATGGCTTGGTTGACAGGGTTTATGAATTTCGCGACCGCAAGGTAAAGGAATATCTTGGTGGAGTTTATTATTTCCTGCAGCGCCGAAAAATTGAAAATCTAAACGAAATAGAAAAGAAAAATGATACTGCCGTAAGTCAAAAGAACAGAGAATCGTCGGGAAAAGATGAATATCTCAAGAAAAAGGAAAACGAAAAAAATTTAAGGAAAATACAGACAGGCATTGCTAAAATAGAAAAGCAAATAGAAGAAACAGAAATGAAAATCGCCGAGTGGGATATAAAACTTGCAAATCCCGAAATGTATAATATTGATATTGGCGACAGCAGCATCTTTGAACAGTATAATTCGTTGAAATCGCAACTTGCAAAGCAAATGCATGAATGGGAAAAATCCGGTTACGAACTGGAACTGATTACAAACGGTTAAAATTTTAAGCTGTAAGATTTAAATATTATGAATGAATATATTACAAACATTGTAAACTCGTTATGGATAATATAATTTTTGGAATTCGCCCCGTGATAGAGGCGATTGAAACAGGTAAGCAAATCGAAAAGGTGTATTTAAGACATGGCGCCGACAGCGAGCTTCTTCACCGGCTTGTAAGGCTGATAAAGCAGCATGGCATTTTTGTACAGTGGGTTCCTGTTGAGCGGTTAAACAGGTTCACGCAAAAAAATCATCAAGGAGTTGTTGCATTGTGCGCTGCCGTTGAACTTGCCGATTTTGAAACGGTAGCAGAGCATATAATACAAAACATCGAAAATCCTCTTGTAATAATCCTTGATGGAGTAACGGATGTACGTAATTTTGGAGCGATAGCGCGTTCTGCCGAATGTGCCGGAGCGCAAGCCGTGATTATGCCTGCAAAAGGCGCTGCGCCTGTTAACGCCGATGCCGTTAAAACTTCGTGCGGCGCGTTGAGCATAATTCCGGTATGCAGAGTTCCGAATCTGAAAACTGCTGTTTTTTACTTAAAATCGGCAGGATTTCAGATAATAGCGGCAACCGAAAAAGCTGAAAAATTTTATTATGAAGTCGATTATGTAAAGCCGACCGCAATAATAATGGGAGCGGAAGATACGGGAATTTCAAGAGCAAATATTGAACTGTGCGACGAGCAGGTGAAAATTCCGATATGCGGTAAAATCAATTCTCTGAACGTATCGGCAGCCGCAAGCGTTTTGATGTTCGAAACAGTACGGCAGAAGCAAAAACCAACCGAAACGCAAAGCGCAGGCGGAATTTAGAATCCCAAATATTCATTCGCACGACGTGATAGATGAAGAATTAATAATTCAAAAATTTAAATATTTCTAAACAAGTCAATGATAAATAAAGATGGATTGAACAATAAAATTAATGTTTAGCTTAAAACGCAAAATCATGGTACAGAGAGATTATATTTTAAGAGAAATTGAGAAAATCGGAGCGATATTGAATGCTATTCGACAGAAAATCTTTGGTGGAAAAGAAAACTTGGCAATAACGCTCGAAAAGCAAATTGAAGATACAAAAGAGATGTTGTTAAAGGAAATCAATTTTGACCTTGATAAATTTTTAGACTTGAATATTGAAGATTCAAATAAATATTTATGCACTTTCGAGGGATTTTGTGTTGAAAATATTGAACTTTTGGCAGAAAGCATTTCTGAAACAGGCTTTAGCGATAAATGTGCCAATCCTCAAAAATATCTTGAAAAAGCGCTACAGCTCTATGAACTGTGTAACTTGAAAAGTAAAACATATTCATTGGAACGGGAAACAAATATAAATGCAATAAAAAATACGCTGATAACTTGAATTTAACATAAAGGATTTCACAACAAGCCGGAATAAATTTAAACCATTAAAACCAAATATCAAAATTGTCAATGTTAGTTACTTAGTGTATCTTTTTGTACTAATGTGAATAAGATGATAAATGAAAAAATATTATCAATTTATAAAATATTTTGTTTGTAATTGAAATTTTTTCTATAATTTTGCATTGAATTGGATAAAGAGAATTTTATTTATGATATAAAGACGAAAAAATGTGCTAAATTGCATAAAAAAAGACATATAAGATAGCGTTTTGCTATAATTCTTGCTTCTGAAAACTTCGCAAACTTTCAAAGTATTATACAAGGATAAGCAAATAACGCTCGCAAGAATGCGGGCTTATTTCTTGTATAATAAGGTAGCGAAGACCTCAGAAGCGGATTTAAGTCCGCTTTTTTATTTGTATATAATTGAGAAAAATCCGACGACGGGAAAACCGCCACAGCATATAAAACAGAACTGCAACTGTTCTCAAAAAAATGCAGGAAAGAGCAGAAACAATTATTTTTTTGACTGCCCAAAAGGAGGTAGTCGTTAAACTCAAAAATAAAATGAAAAGGATTTTAGCAATCTTGATAGTCCTAATTGGCTTTGGAATTTGTGCAAATGCACAATCAGTAAAGAAAAAATTAGAGGAAGTAAAAAAAATACCAATAGAAAAATTAGAAAAATGGGAACAAAGAGAAACATGAATAGGTAAAATATTTAATGCAATGTGGCGTGATAGTAGTAATATGATGTCGATTTTAAAAAGTGTCATCGAATCTCGCGTTCGCAAAAAGCCTGTAATAATCAACAGCGATACGTTGGGTCATTTGGAATATGAAATTATAAAAATAGTGTCAGCTTCAAACGAAGATATTTATGCTACAATAAGTTTGTATAACAATAGCAACCAAACTGTTAGTGCAAGTATCAATCCCCAAACAGCAAATAATAACTGTAATAAAACGTACGAGTTAAGCCCTTATAAAAAAGAAGATGTTATAATTAATTGCCAGGAAAAGTTTTCAAATGTCGAAATAAACATAAACTCATTTTGAAAAAATCCGACGACGGGAAAGCCGCCAACATCATATAAAACAGAACTGTAACTGTTCTCAAAAAAATGCAGGAAAGAGCAGAAACTTTCTAAAAAAACGGGCAAGACACTCGCGAAGCTGGCAGAGCGAGAAAA
Organism: Prevotellaceae bacterium; assembly: GCA_031267135.1. GTDB lineage: Bacteria > Bacteroidota > Bacteroidia > Bacteroidales > UBA932 > JAIRKV01. The sequence goes on along the minus strand of JAIRZQ010000183.1, from coordinate 19,057 downwards.
ATAAATTTTTAACTGAAAACCGACGGGTCGATGGTATATAACCGACACAAATTATTTATGAAAAAAATATTAATTATTTTAGTAGCTGTTATCGGCTTTGTAGTAATTACTAATGCACAAACAGCAACAATTACACGAACAGATCCCGAAAAAGGCGGTATTCGGGTCTATTTCAAGGTTTCCGGTATCTATCAAGACAGAATGTACAATACAAGTGGAAAGTATGCAGGAAAGGACATTGAAAGCATTAATGTGAAAATTTGTGCTTATTCTGATTATATCACAAGATTGATTTCTACAACCTGTGATTATAAAGACTATACGCCACCAAATAATCATTCTTATGCGCCAAGTGAAAGTTCTATTCTGTTTACTTGCGATACCTCACAATTAAATAGATGCGGAATCGCTGATTTTAAAATCGCCATTAACAATGTAATAATTCGATAATATGAAAAAAACACATATTTTATTTCTCTTATGTCTTACGCTTTTATGCAGTTGCGCAACTCGCAACTACCTGAATAAGACAGTTTGGCTAAATGTAACTCCTGTTGAAAAAGACGGAGTTAAAGGAAATATACTTACAAGTGTATATTTTTGGGACAAAAATACCGTCAGTTTTTATACGGCAGTAGAAAAGGATAATGCTATTATTGTAAAGCCTGTATTAACGGCTTCTGGTAATTATAATTGTAAAGGCAACTTAAAAAAAGGCATAGAAGTTATGGCAAATATGGTAAGTGTTAAAAATGAAACTTTGCAGTACAAAGGTTTCCTTATTCCAGAAGGAATGGTTTTGGTATCACCAGACTCGACAGCAAAAGGGTATAATATTATTACAGATTTAACAATTAAATAGTTACAGGCATGAAAAAGAAAATGATATTATGTGCTTTAAGCATTATAATTTGTTCGGGAAATATTTCTGCGCAGTCGTTGGGAGATATAATAAAAGGAGGATTCCAAATATATGACGCCATTAAAAATCAGCAACACAGTAATACTCGCACAAATGCCGATAGATATGAAGCAGAAAAAAGAGAATCCTATCAAAGAATAAAAGAGCAAACAGGTTGGGATATTAATCCCGAAGCAATGGCTGCCGAAGAAAAAAAAGAAGTATATGGCAAATCTTTACAACGTGCCGATGCTTGGAATAATGCTTCTGGAGGATTTAATAAATCTGCCGTTACCATCAGCAATTATTTTGAAGATAATGACAAGAATATTAACGATCCTCGTAATCCTACAAGACAGCTCATTATTGACAATTTGAATGCTACACAAGCTTTTGTTGATTCAAAAGGAGATAAAACGACACAACTTGCCGTTCTTATGTGGGCTACCAACTATACAAGTGACAAAATTGTAGTTGCCAAAAGATTGAAGAAACTTGATAGAGATATGGAAGAAAACCCCGATTTCTACGCTGCGTATGATGTTGATGAAAGAGGAAATCTTACTTACAATCCTGAAAAGCACAGACAATTTGTTGAAAACAAGTATTCTTCATATTCAGAAGAGCAACAAAGCCAAGGCATTACCCGATCAGAATGGGAAAGTCAATATTGGCAGTCCTTTCAAGAAAAACAAAATGAAGTTATTGCTAACAATGAGACTCTTTTTGCCGAACAAGAAGCCAAGCGTCAAGCCGAACTTCAACGGCAGGAAGCCGAACGCAAAGCCGCCGAAGAACGTAAAAGTGCTATTCAAAAAATTGCAGAAACAAAAATTGACGGCTATTCTTTTGACGAAACAGCATTATCTGAAGCTCAAAAATCAATACTTAATGATATTGCTGTTATGCTCAATAAATATTCAGATGTTAAGATACTTATAGTTGGTCATACTTGCGAAATCGGTTATAAAAACATTAATATTAAGAAAGGACTGAAACGCGCAGAAACAGGCAAAGAATACCTGATTGAAAAAGGCATTGCAACAGAGCGTATTTCCGTAGATAGCAAAGGAGAAACACAACCGCTTGCTCAAAATTCATCGAAAGAAAACCGCAAACAAAATCGCAGGCTTGAGTTTGTGATACAGTGAATTTTATGAACTGTATTTTAGAAAACAGCGGTAAAATAAATTATCGCTGTTTTTATTTTATATACAATCTATACAAATAATTTATTCATATAAATTAAAGATTGCGGAAATTCATCGAGGATAATAAAATTCAAATGTTTTGTCGGAATAGCAGATAATTATGCGTTCCATCTCGCGACTGTAGGTTTTAACTTCGTTTTGAGGCAAAACATCCGTTTCGTTCTCATTATTCATACTTTTTCTGCTTTGATTTTCGTCGCTTTTAAAGATATTATGAGCGTTATCAATGATTTTCGATGTCGGTGAAAATAAATCATCAGGCTCATTATCAATAAAAAGCGACTGTTCTTTCGGCTCTTTATACATTTTACCATTGCCTGTAATCAGCCATTCGACATTAAGAGCAGGAAAGGATTTCAGCATTTTTTGGATGAAATCAAGGCTTGGCTTGTTGCGTTTTCAAAAGAGAAGACAGAAGATGAATACATTGCTGAATTGCGGCTTTCATCACTTCAATGGGCTGTATTCATTAATTATATTCTGCTGTTGCTTTGCGTCATGTTTATTTATAACATGCCTTTTTCCACTGTTATGATTTATAACATGTTTACTACATTGCTGATATTTATTGTGAGATTTAATTATTTGCTGTTTATTAATCGTAAATCAAGTAGAAATGAGAACTAATTTGAAAGTAGAAAGAGCCGTAAAGAATATAACTCAGGAAAATCTGGCAAATGCCGTATTTGTAAGCCGTCAAACGATAAATACAATTGAAACAGGCAAATATGTTCCGTCAACTATATTAGCGTTAAAAATTGCGCGATATTTCAGTAAAACGGTAGAAGAAATATTTATTCTCGAAGAAAATGATTAGTTACAATATTCCAAGAATCTTTATAAAGATATTGATTATAAACATATTAATAATAAAGTTACATTCTACAATGTAAAAATTATTACAAAAAATTAATTATTATTGTATAGTATTTGAAAAATAATTATTATTTTTGCCCAAAATAAATCAAACCAAAAAAAGTAATATCATAAAGATGGCAAGTTTTGGATTATTTATAAAAACAGAGCGAGAAAAACAGGGTTGGACTCAAACCGAATTTGGCGCTAAAATAGAAATTAACTCAAGCGCTGTAAGCCGTATAGAAAATGGTTCTAAAAAATTCAGTAAAAATAAATTGAGTAATCTTGCCAAGCTTTTTCAAATTGATTTGCAGGAAATAATAGATTTATTTTTTGCAGATAAATTTGCAACCGAAGCACATAAATATAAATGTTCAGAAAATGTATTTATTGTAGCAGAGGATACTGTTCAATATTTGACAAATAAAAATTCCAAACAAAGGAAATTAAATCTTTAAGCATTATGAGTGAAGAACTATTACAAAGAGATTTAATCCGAAATCCTGAAAAAATAGGGAAATGGGATTTTCGTAATATTGGGAGTACTACTCTCAATGCATTGAAAAATGCGGGGATTATTCCGAAAAAAGATTACAAATCTTTTGAAAGGCGGAAACCCGACGGGATTATTACGTCTAAAAAAGAAGTAATTGCTGTTGTTGAGAACAAGGATATTTCAAAATTTAAAACCGAAAAGCAAAAACAAGATACCTTAAAACAAGGTTTAGATGTAGCGCAAGTTCTCAATGCCAAAATTTTAATTCTAACCGATAGTGTTGATACAATTTGGATTAACGTCTTTAATGGTGAGAAAATTTTAGATGAAAAAGGCGAAGAATTAAAGACAACATTCGATTATAAAAATCAGGATTTAGAGAGGTTGATAGAACAAATTATAGACAGCATAGACAAAGATAATTCGCAAATTCGTGAACCTCGATTAAAAGACCCTACCAGATTAGCAAAAAGCGTTTGGCAGGATTTGTGGATGGCGGCGGGTGCGACACCCGAAAACTGCTTGTATAGTTTTGTTGAGTTGTTTATATTCAAATATTTGAGTGATTTGGGAATTTTGAAAGAACATTTGAGTTATGATTTTATAATGACAATGTTTGAAAAAGAAGATGAAAATATTGTATTAAAATATTATGCCGACAATGTACGCAAATACATAAAAAAAGATTTGTTCCCTGTTTCCTATGATGATAATACTACTATAATAAATGGGACTATTTTCGTTAGTAAAGATGATGAAGCTGTTGATGGATTTGGCACAGTTTTCCACAAAATATTGAAAAAATTTAGAGATGAAAAAGAAGGTGGTGGAGAATTGCGAAATATTGACAAAGATTTTAAAAGCAAATTGTTTGAGACTTTTTTGAAAGAAAGTATTAGCAAAAAGAATTGGGGACAATATTTTACGCCATTGAAAGTTGTTCGCTCAATGGTAAAAATGGCAGAAGCTGAGATTAAAGAGGGAATAACGATTTGCGACCCTGCGTGTGGAGTGGGAAAATTTTTACTTGAACCACTTTTGATAAATAATAATATAGAACATTTTTACGAAGTAAAAAACAAAAAATTAGTTCGCAAAATTACACTTGTCGGCAAAGATAAAGGTTTTGATAAAGAGGAACAAAAAACGATTATTCTAGCCAAAGCAAATATGTTGATTTATTTGTCGGATATAATACGCAAATATTCGGATATAACTCCTGAATTTTCAAAACTTTTCAATGAGACTTTTGAGTTAAAAACAAAAAATATTCTTGGCACATTGCGCGATACAAGTTACGAAGGAAAAATAGATTTAATTCTTACGAATCCTCCGTATGTAACCACGGGCAGCAGTAATTTGAAAGAAGAAATAATAAAAAGTAATCTTCAAAGTCATTACAAAATCAACGCAATGGGCGTTGAAGGTTTGTTTATGGAATGGATTGTTCGTGCATTGAAACCGGGTGGAAAAGCGTTTGTTGTTGTTCCTGATGGTATTTTCAATCGACAAAACGATAAGAACTTACGGCAGTATATTTTAGACGAATGTTTTATTGACGGAATTATTTCTTTGCCTTTAAAAACATTTTTTACGACCCAGAAAAAAACCTATATTCTGTGCCTAACCAAAAAGCAGAATAAAGCAGAAAAACAAACAGACCCTGTTTTTACTTATTTGGTAAGCGAGATTGGCGAAAGTCGTGATATTTACCGTTTTAACATAGAGCAAGATGATTTAAGCGAATCGGTAGATTGGTTTAACCAATTCAAAAATGCAAAAAAATCATTCAAATTCAATGATAAACGCTGTAAAATTCAACCGATTGAGAAATTTGACCCAGATACAAATTGGAGCATTGAACGTTGGTGGAGTAAAGAAGAACAAATTGAATTAGGAATTATTGAAGAAGATAAAACTATTGATATTGTTGATTTTAAAGAACTAATAAAAGACATTTCTGATACACTGAACGAATATACTGATTTATTAGGTGAAGTTGCTGAAAAAAAAAAGTTAGTACATAGTTACAGAGAAATATTTTTAACAGATAAGAAATATTTTGACTTGTTTATTGGCAAAAGATTGGTAAAGAAAAACCTCATACACATTAACGGCGATATGCCGATTTATAGTGCCAATGTAAAAACTCCGATTTCGTACCATAACAAAAGTAATATTTCTGATTTCTCAAACAATTTTGTGCTTTGGGGAATTGACGGCGATTTTGAGTATAATTTTGTTCCAAAACACACACCATTTGTTACAACCGACCATTGCGGTGCAATTAGAATATTAACAGATGATATTTTGCCTGCATATTTAATGGTGCAACTCGAAAAAGTAAAATATAAATACGGTTTTGATAGAGGTTTGCGTTCTTCGTTGAAAAATATGCAAAATGTTTCTATTGAAATTCCTTTTGATGAAAGTGGAAATATTGACATTGAAAAGCAGAAAGAAGTAATTGAAAAATTTGAGTTTGTTTCCGAATTAAAAACGAAAATAGATAATTATAAAAAACAGATAGAAGAGTTGAATGTAGAAATAGAAACAAATTATCAATATAAAGAAGTTTCAATAAACGATATTTTTAATTTTACAAGGGGGCGAGTAATTTCAAAGAAAGATTTGAAAGATAATGCGGGCGAATATCCTATATATTCTTCAAATACCAAAGAAAATGGAATATTTGGTTACTTAAATTCTTTTGATTTTGATTGTGAAGGTATAACTTGGACGACAGATGGGATTTATGCAGGAACAACATTTTATCGTAATGGCAGATTTTCAATAACAAACGTGTGCGGTTTAATGACAGTAAAAGAATATTATAAAAAAACTGTTTATTTGCCTTTTGTTAATGCTGTTCTTAATTTCAGAAATATTGCAACAGGGACGGATAACAAAAAAGTAATGAAAAATGTTATACTCAATTCTAATATAACTATTAAGATACCCATTAATTCCAAAGGCGAACTTGATTTGTCCACTCAAAAAGAAATCGCCGAAAAACACAAAAAGATAGAACAAATCAAAAAAAGCATTTCGGGAGAATTGGATAAAATCGCAAATACCGAAATTGACTTTGAATAATGTCAAGATTCATACATTACTGTTTAGAAAAAACCAGAATACTTGAATTTCAATGAAATGCAATCAGGGTAGGGGAGATGCAAGTATTCACAGAATCAAAAGTATTATATTGCTTTTGAAAACAAATATGCTCGTTTTTCGTATCCTGAATTTTTATAAAATTGATGTGCTTCTTTTCGATGAAATGCCGAACTTAGTTCTATTTGCTTACAATTATTTTCCCTTGCAATTTTTGTAATTTCAGCCATTAGTGTTTTACCAATTCCTTGTCCGCGAAAATTTTCATCTACAATTAATTCATCTATATATCCTAAATTTCCGCCTTGCCATAAATTATTATTAATTGTCAACGAACAAAATCCTACTATTTTATTGCCAATCAATCCAATAATTAGTTTTTGCCTGTCTGATTTTAAAGCATTTTCATATACAGCTTGAAGCACTTTACAGTTTAATTGCTTATCAATCCACAATTGTTTTAGCAGTTCAAAAATCGCTGCATAATCATCCGCAATGCAAAATCTTATTTGAAAATTTTTCATTGTAAAATTGATTGAAAATAATTTTTATTTATTCTCAATCCAGTTTATAATTTCCTCATCATCAGGACTTGTGCGTGGCGAGAATGATTTTACCCAATTTCCGTTTTCATCAATCAAAAATTTTTGGAAATTCCAGGTAACTTCGGCATCTTCCTTACCGTTTTCGACTTTTTGCGTAAGCCATTTATAAACAGGAGTGATGTCGTCACCCTTTATCGAGATCTTTTCCATCATCGGGAAAGTAACGCCGTAATTTGCCGTGCAAAATTCCTTAATCTCGGCATTTGTGCCGGGTTCCTGTGCGCCGAAATTATTAGCAGGAAAGCCGATAATAACAAAATTATCGTTCCCGTATTTTTCAAACAATGCCTGTAACTGTGCATATTGAGGCGTAAGACCGCATTTGGATGCAACATTCACAACCATAACTTTTTTACCTCTAAATTGCGACAGTGACAAATCGTTTCCATCGATAGTTTTTACAGAAAAATCGTAAAAATTTTTACTTTGAGCATTTGCCGACAGCGCCAGAAATACAAATGATAATAAAAATATTTTTCTCATAATTTTTTATATTTAAATTAATTTTTGCAACAAATTTATACATTATTTTCAATACGATACGCAAATAATGTAAAAAACGTAGCAAATAACGAATTTAAAAGACAAAAAAATAAAAAACAGAAAAAAAACTTATTATCGTTCATAAAATACCAAAATAGTAGCTAACTAACTTATATTATAATAGTTAAATTATAAACTTAACATAATATAAATTATAGGACAAATTAAAACATTTGTTAAATTGTTTTAATTTGCTAAACGTGTATCATCATTTATCTCATTGATTAACTGCATTAAACGATTTTATTTCTATAAAATTCAATCAAAAACGGTAAAATATTCTTTTACGATTAAAAAAATGATATTAAACTTGCACAACTTTTAGTAAAAATTACTATGGCAACAACAAATAATAAACAAACAAAAACAAATAAAACAACAGGAAAAAAATCTGCAAAAAAAGCTGTAACCCCATCAAAACCGAAAAAAAAAATAAAAGAACAGGCAGTTGAAAAAGCAGATAAAAAAGAGATTGATATTACTGAAAATCAACCTGTAAAGGCATCAACAAATCAACAGCCGGTACGACGCAGAATTGTTGTTAATTATAATCAACTTGCTCCGGAACTTGTTGAACTGTTGAACGAAAAATACCCATCAGGATGGCGTGATTATATCCTGAAAGTTGAAAAAGGAAACGGCGACTTTTTTCACGCAATAATGCTTGATACGGACGATGTCAGTTACCTCATAAAAGTTGAAGTCAAAGTTGACAATGAAATAACGGATGATGTCGAAAAAGACTTATTCGGAATGTCGCATGACGATGATTTTATGATGGATGATGAACAGGAAGAAGAATATGAAGATAAGGATGATAACTTGGCTTAATAATTTAATGTATGTATACAAGCTTATCCCCTATCCTATTCCAAATCGCATGTATAATTATAAATGAAACATATAAAACAATTTAAATTATAAATTATGACAATAAAAATTTTCTGTACGGGTATGGTTCTGCTTGCAGCAGGCACATTTACTTCCTGCTGCAACAACGATAAAACATCAAAATCAGCCGAAGAAATTGTGCTGGAAAACATTGCAAACCGCAAAAGCGTAAGAAATTACATCGAAGGCAAACAGATAGAATCCGGAAAAATTGAAAAACTGCTGCGTGCCGGCATGGCTGCTCCCACAGGTATGAATACTCAGCCGTGGGAATTCATTGTTATAAACGAAAGACCTGAGTTAGACTCGCTTGCCACAGAGCTTCCATACGCAAAAATGTTGCAGCAGGCAACGCTCGCAATAGTTGTTTGTGCCGATACTTCAAAATCCGCATACTGGTACGTTGATTGCGCTGCCGCTACTGAAAACATTCTGCTTGCAGCCGAAGCAATGGGACTTGGCGCTGTGTGGACGGCGAGTTATCCTTACGCCGGCAGAATGAGCGCCGTAAAAAAAGCAACTCAGCATCCCGATAACATCCAATCGCTATGCGTTATTTCCATAGGCTATCCAAGCGTGAAAGAATCGCCTAAGGATAAATGGAAACCCGAAAAAGTTCATAAGGGAAAATGGTAAGCATAGTAAACTTACGGATTACAAGCAAATCTGACAGTCGTTTGGCGCAGTTTCGTGCCAGCTGAGGATTTCTTTGCAGATTTTGCGCAATGTTGTTTTGTCGCTGATTGCAGCACGGACTTCAGCAAGCCCTTTTTCGTTTTTTTCGCTGTGGAGATACAATTTTAAATAGCCGTTTTCGCCGTATTTATTGGTTATGTGAATGTAAGCCCTTTCGAACTGCAATTCAAAATCGCTGTCCGGATTGTTTTTCAGTCCAAACTGTATGGTACGGTTCAAGATGGTTTGTAATGAAATGTCGCGGTCGGCTTCGGCAACAATTTTTCCGTAAATGCTGCGAGGCACATGTTTGTTTGATGCTCGATGATCTTCTACGGCTTCGCGCATGATTTCGATTTGCCGATGCGAAAACCATTTTTTAAGATTGTAGTCGGATGCTAAAATTTCTCCCGAAACTATATGATGTAATTCTCTGCCTTTTTCAATGCCAATATCGTGATAGGCAGCTATTGCATAAACCATATTTATGTCAACATCAAATTGTTGCGCCAAAACTAAACTGTCATCAATTACTTTTTGAACATGATTTATATTGTGTCCGCCGTCAAAGGCGCTATAACGCGGCAGAATATTCTGTTCGATATGGTTTTTCAAGTCGGGATTTATTATGTTCATTTCTTTTGTATAATTATTTCGGGCTGCAAATATATCGAATTTTCAAGAATTTTTTTGTTTTTTTATTTGATTTAAAATATTATAATTTTGCACAGTTATCAAGTTTAATTATGGAGTAAGAAAGAAAACGCGTGGCAAGTTGGCGAGAAGATCATAAAAATAACGCTCAGCAATAGTGGGTATTCGCCATATCAGTCGAGTATTGCAAATAAATAACAAATTATTTTACAAAATCACAGCCGCTGTGTGATTTTATTTATCATTGTGTTTTTCCACAAAAGGAAATCGCCGTTAATAATATGTTGCCGCGCTTCGCCTGCAAGTCGCAAATAAAATGCAATGTTGTGCATGCTTGCTATTTGCGCTCCAAGCATTTCGCCTGCAACAAACAAATGCCGCAAGTAGGCTTTGCTGTAAACGGTATCGACAAATGCCGTTCCATTGGCATCTATCGGAGAAAAGTCATCATTCCATTTTTGATTTTTTATATTTATTACTCCCTCGTCGGTAAACAGCATCCCGTTGCGTCCGTTGCGTGTCGGCATTACGCAGTCGAACATGTCCACGCCAAGCGCAATATTTTCTAAAATATTTGCAGGTGTTCCGACTCCCATAAGATAACGGGGCTTGTCGGCAGGAAGGATACCGGAAACGTAATCAACCATTTCATACATTTGTTCTGTTGGTTCGCCAACAGCAAGTCCTCCTATTGCATAGCCTTCGCAATTTTGCGCTATTGCATGTTCGGCAGAACGCAAGCGCAAATCCTTATAAACGCAACCCTGCACAATAGGAAATAGTGTTTGGCTGTAACTGTATTTTGGTTGAGTGCCGCTGAATTGCTTTACGCATCGTTCGAGCCATTTTTGAGTAAGTTTCAACGATTTTTCGGCATAATCGTAAGATGCTGTTCCCGGCGGGCATTCGTCAAACGCCATAATAATATCAGCTCCGATTGCCCGTTGAATATCAATTACCGATTCGGGCGTGAAGAAGTGTTTTGAACCATCGATATGCGACCGAAATTCACAACCCTGTTCCGTAAGTTTTCGATTTGCCGCCAGCGAAAAAACCTGAAACCCGCCGCTGTCGGTAAGTATGGGTTTGTTCCACGAAATGAATTTATGCAATCCGCCTGCTTTTTCGAGTATTGCTGTAGTTGGTCGTAAATACAAATGATAAGTATTTCCGAGAATTATCTGAGCATGAACTTCGTTTACGAGATCGCGGTGAAATACGCCTTTCACGCTGCCCGCAGTTCCTACAGGCATGAATATTGGTGTTTCAATATATCCATGGTCGGTTGTGATTATTCCTGCCCGTGCTTTTGTAAGGCTGTCGGTATTTTGTAACTTGAATTTCATATTTTATTTTATGCTGCAAAAGTAAATATAAAGTTTGGAATAAAAAGCTACATTTAGCAGGGTATCCGTGAATTGTAAGATTCCAAATTTAAAATAATGAAAACCTGTAAATACTGCTTTAATATTATGCACTCGTGTTTTTGCAGTCTATCGCTGCATTGTAACGCTTGCACAGCCTGTTTTTCCGCCCATTGGAGGATTTTGTTTGCTGATTTTTACGGTTATGTTATTTATGTTTTCTGTTTCCGTACAAATGGCGTCAATTATGCGTCTGCAAACATTTTCGAGCAGATGCGATGTCTGTTTCATTTCTCTGCAAACAATATTGTATATGATTTGATAGTTGACGGCATCATCAATATTATCTGTGATTTCCGACAGCGATTCGTCGGTAATGATTTTCAGACTGACAATAAACTTATTTCCTGTAATTTGCTCTTCATCAAAGCAACCGTGATGAGCAAAAAATTCCATATTTTCGAGTTCTATTGTATGCATGTCAATATTTATTGCATATATTGTTTATATATAATAAGACAGAAGACCCTGACAGGTCTTCCATCTCTACAGTAATTTTTTGCGTTAATATTCATCTTCATTAAAAAAGAAATCATCTTTGCTCGGATAATCCGGCCAAATGTCATCGATGTTTTCATAAATTTCTCCATCATCTTCCAATTCTTGAAGATTTTCAACAACTTCCAGCGGAGCGCCGGAGCGTACAGCGTAATCGATTAATTCTTCCTTGGTCGCCGGCCAGGGCGCATCTTCTAATTTTGAAGCAAGTTCTAATGTCCAGTACATAATATAAAATTTAATAATCAATTAATTAACAATTCAACATCCTGTTTTAAGGATGCGAAAATATAAATAATTTTGATTAAAACAACATGTTTAATGAAATTTTTACAAACATTGATTTATAAAATTGTTAATATTTATTTATCGGTAATCCAAAAAAGCTCTTGAACATCAAGATTTTTATGCAGTTTTCGTGCGAGAACGAAAAAATAGTCGGATAAGCGATTTATGTATGTCAGTACATTTTGAGAAATCGGATTTTCGCTGTGAACCCGCAAAATCATGCGTTCCGCTCTGCGGCAAATGCATCGAGTAATATGACAGAAAGCGGGAATGCTGTGCCCGCCCGGAAGTACAAAATATTTGAGAGGTTCGAGTTCCGCATCGTATCTGTCGATTTCATTTTCGATGATATTAATGTCTTCAACAGTAACCTGTCGAGTTTTTTTTGCTTTTTCGTCGCTTGCAATAATCGCTGCAATATCCATTAATTTGATTTGAATCTGATGCAGGATTTCAATGATGCGCAAATCAATTTTTTGCGACCGAATCAGTCCAATATATGAAATCAGTTCATCAACCGTTCCATACGCTTCGACTCGAATATCGAACTTGGGAACCCGCGTGCCGCCGATTAAAGAGGTTGTTCCTCCGTCCCCTGTTTTCGTATAAACTTTCATAGTAATTTATTTTTTCACAAACTTACAAAAATATTTTGAATTTGAGCCAAATAAGCTGCCATCTTTCCCAACAATTGGAATATCAATAATTATATTGTACAGAATAATATTAAAAAGCAAATAACTGTTTCGTTAAAAACAGAAAAATGCCTTTGCACATAAAGTACTGTTTAATCGGTAGCTGACTGTTTAATACATAATTAATTTTGCAGGCTTTCGGCAATTTTTTCTGCGCACTTTTCTCCATCCATTGCCGACGATGTTATTCCTCCTGCGTATCCTGCTCCTTCGCCGCAAACATACAATCCTTCGATATCGACATGCTGCATGTTTTCGTTGCGCGGAATGCGAACGGGCGAAGATGAGCGTGATTCAACGCCGGTTAATAATGCTTCGCCGGTGAGGAATCCTCGCATTTTTTTATCAAAAATCCTGAACGCTTCCTGCAAACGTTTGACAACGGCATCGGGCAGCCATTCATGCAGAGCCGAAGTTTTCAATCCGATAAGATACGAACTGTCGGGTAAAGTGGATGAATATTTCGAGTTTACAAAATCCATTAAGCGCTGTGCAGGAGCGATTTGCCCGTCGCCGCCGTTTTCAAATGCCGCTTTTTCGATTTGCTGTTGAAATTTCAATCCGCAAAGATTTTTATATTGTTCAAATTGCTTCAAATCTTCGATTCGAGTTTCGACAACAATTCCCGAATTTGCAAATTCAGTATGCCGGCGCGACGACGACATTCCATTTACAACTATTTCATGGTCAGATGTTGACGATGGAACAATATATCCTCCCGGACACATGCAAAACGAATATACGCCGCGTCCGCATGTCTGCGCCGTCAACGAATAGCTTGCCGCGGGCAAAAATTCTCCCCGCGTTTTGCAATGATACTGTATCGTATCTATCAGTGGTTGAGGATGTTCGACACGCACGCCGACAGCAAAGTTTTTAGCTTCGATTTTTATGTTTTTTCTGCTCAGCAGTTCGTATATGTCGCGAGCCGAATGTCCCGTTGCAAGTACTACTGTATTTGCAGTATAAACATTTCCGTTTGCACATTTCACTCCCGATACTTTTTTATTCGATATGATTATATCATCAACCTTATTGTCGAAATAAATTTCGCCGCCACATTCAATAATCGTCCTGCTCATGTTTTTTACAATTTCAGGCAGCCTGTCCGTGCCTATGTGAGGATGCGATTCGTAAAGGATTTCGTCCTGCGCTCCATGAAAATGAAAACGTTGCAGTATTCCAAATACATTACCGCGCTTGCCGGAACGAGTATATAACTTTCCATCCGAAAACGTTCCCGCTCCGCCTTCTCCATAGCAATAGTTCGACTCGGCGTTTATGGTTTTGTTGCGAATCATTGTTGCAATGTCTTTTTTGCGTTCACTGACATTTTTACCGCGTTCGAGAATTACAGGCTTCAATCCCAGTTCTATTAAGCGAAGCGAAGCAAAAAGTCCTGCAGGACCTGAACCTATAATCAAAACTTCGGGCTTACCTGTTACGTTTTGATAATTGAAATTTGCTTTCAGCGAAGTTGGTATTTCGCCGCAAAAGACATTCAGCGACAAGTTTATTTTAGGTTCACGGGAGCGTGCATCTATTGATTTGCGCTCGATGCGGACGCATGTTATTCCGGCTGTTGCGGTTTTCAGTTTTCGCGCCGCAATCGTTTTAATAATCTCGCTGTTGCCTGCCTCTTGCGGCGAAACTTTTATTTGTATTTTATATTGCATTTTATCTGATATTCGGTAATTATTATTGAAATTAATAGTGCTTTTGCCTGCATAAAAGTATTTTACAAAAATACATAAAAGTTTTTATTTGCCTGTATGCAATGCAAAGAATTCATCTATATTTGAGAAATATTTTATTATAGAATGTATGAGCCTGCTTCGTAAATTTAATATTCTTTACATCAATTACTGTTAATTACGAAACGATGACGTTCAAAACAGCCTTTTTACCCGATAATTCTGAACGTAATTTTGAATATTAATGTTAAAATTCAATAGACTGATATATGCTTTCAATGGCAAAAAGTATCTTAATTTATAATCGCAAGGTATTTATATTGAGCAATTATAAAGAAAGTATTAAAAATTTCATTATTTTTTTAAAAAAATTTGGGTAATATCAAAAAATATTTTATATTTGTATGATATTTATCTTGTAAAATGTAAAAATCCCTGTAAGATGAAAACATCTGTACTAAAACGAATATTATCTTTCTATGTGGAAGGATTTAGAAGCATGACAATAGGAAAAACGCTTTGGCTGATCATTTTGGTCAAGTTATTTGTAATGTTTGTTTTCCTGAAATTTTTTTTCTTCCCCAGCTATCTCGGAAAGTTTGACAATGCTGCCGAGAAACAGAAATACGTATCAAATGAACTAATTCAACGTGCTAAATAATCTTTAAAACTTTTTGTATTATGATCGCAGAAATTGACATTTCTCTTATTGATTGGTCGAGAGCACAGTTTGCTCTAACGGCTTTTTATCATTGGCTTTTTGTGCCATTGACATTGGGGCTTGGCATCGTTCAGGCTGTTATGGAAACTATTTATTACAAGACAGGCGATGAGTTTTGGAAAAAAACCGCCAAGTTTTGGATGAAACTGTTCGGAATTAATTTTGCCATAGGCGTAGCAACAGGATTGATTCTCGAATTTGAATTTGGTACCAACTGGTCGAATTACAGTTGGTTTGTAGGCGACATTTTTGGCGCTCCTCTTGCAATCGAAGGCGTTGTTGCATTCTTTATGGAAGCAACGTTTATTGCGGTGATGTTCTTTGGGTGGAACAAGGTAAGCAAGGGCTTTCATCTTGCTTCAACCTGGCTGACCATTTTGGGCGCAACAATTTCAGCGTTTTGGATACTGGTTGCCAACGGCTGGATGCAATATCCGACAGGAATGGGCTTCAATCCCGACACTGTCAGAAATGAGATGGAAAGTTTTTGGGCGGTAGCATTTTCACCCGTTGCAATCAATAAATTTTTCCATACCGTATTATCAGGATGGATAATAGGCGCAATGTTTGTTGCAGGCATATCCAGCTGGTATTTGTTGAGAAAACGCGAAATAAAATTTGCATTGTCAAGTATTAAAGTAGCTGTTGTATTTGGCTTGATAGCATGCCTGTTGTCAATATGGACAGGCGATGGCTCTGCTTCACAGGTTGCAAAAAGACAACCAATGAAGCTTGCGGCAATGGAAGGACTGTATGAAGGCGACAATGGTGTAAATTTAGTTGGAATAGGAATATTAAATCCGAGTAAAAAAGAATATAACGATAATGAAAAAGCGTTTTTATTCAAAATAGATGTTCCCATACCGAAATTGCTGTCATATCTCGCTTTTGGAAAATTCAACGAATATGTGCCGGGAATTAAGAACATACTCGAAGGTGGTTATAAACAGCCTGACGGCGCTATAGCCTTGTCGGCTGAAGAAAAAATAGCACGAGGAAAACTTGCCATTGATGCTTTATCCGAATATAAAAAGGCAAAAGCCGACAGCGCACTGTACGCAAACAAAGCCGACAGTATAAAGATTGTACTGGCTGCCGAAATTGAAAATTATGCGGAAACAGTATCCGATGACACCGGAGCAACTTCACAGGCATTGACAGCTGATGAACTGTTTTCCGGCAAAACAGCGGAAATTCAAACTAAAATTGTAAATTCACGAAAGCAGCTGGATGACAATTTTGACTATTTCGGCTACGGATACATTAAAGAGCCAAAAGATTTGATTCCGCCTTTAAGTCTTACATTCTATGCGTTCAGGGTGATGGTTATACTCGGCGGATTTTTACTCCTGCTGTTTGCGCTTGCAACGTATTTGTCGTATAAAAACAAATTTGAAACCAAACGCTGGTTACAATGGACATGCTTGATTTCTATTTTCCTTGCGATCTTTGCAGGACAGGCAGGCTGGGTAGTTGCCGAAGTAGGACGGCAACCGTGGGCGATTCAGGATATTTTACCGACATCGGCTGCCATATCAAAATTATCGACATCATCGGTGCAATTGACATTCTTTATTTTCCTTGCATTATTTACAATTTTGCTTATTGCCGAATTGAAAATACTTACGAGCGCAATAAAAAAAGGACCTCAAATTAATGAACAAT
The DNA here is from genome assembly GCA_031267135.1 of Prevotellaceae bacterium. Taxonomy (GTDB): domain Bacteria; phylum Bacteroidota; class Bacteroidia; order Bacteroidales; family UBA932; genus JAIRKV01. The sequence goes on along the minus strand of JAIRZQ010000183.1, from coordinate 2,124 downwards.
AAAAATTAAACAGTTATGGATGCAACATACATATTCTTACAACATTACTGGTGGCTTTTAGTATCTTTGTTAGGAGCATTACTGGTGTTTCTGCTGTTTGTACAGGGCGGACAGTCATTGCTTTTCACTATAGGCAAAAATCAGACACAGCAAAAAATGCTGTTGAACTCTACAGGTCGTAAATGGGAATTTACATTTACAACTTTGGTTACTTTCGGAGGAGCATTCTTTGCTTCGTTCCCGCTGTTTTACTCTACAAGTTTCGGAGGCGCTTACTGGGTTTGGATTTTAATACTGCTGTGCTTTGTGCTGCAAGCCGTATCATACGAATATCAGGCAAAACACGGAAATTTATTGGGAAAGAAAACGTATCAGATATTCCTCGTAATAAACGGCATTTTAGGACCTGTATTACTGGGCGCAGCCGTAGGAACGTTTTTCAACGGAGCAAACTTTATTGTGGAAAAACAAAACCTTACAGATTTGGCTAATCCTGTAATTTCGTCATGGAAAACCTCATGGCACGGACTCGAAGCTGCATTCGTAATATGGAATGTATTGCTCGGGCTGGCTGTATTCTTCCTGTCGCGCGTATTGGCTTTACTTTATTTTATAAACAATATTAACGATGATGAAATCAGGAAAAAATCACGCAAACAACTGCTGATTGAAACAGTATTATTCCTTGTATTTTTCCTTACATTCTTTGTTCATCTGTTAATACAGGAAGGATTTGCAGTGGATCCGCAAACAAGTATAGTATCAAAAGTTCCATGCAAGTATTTGCACAACTTTCTGCAAATGCCGGTGGTGCTTGCTGTACTGCTGGTTGGTGTTGTGGGCGTATTATTCGGAATAGGTAAAACAATATTATCACAAACATGGAAAAAAGGCATTTGGTTTGCAGGAACAGGAACTGTATTGACCGTATTGGCATTGCTGCTTTGCGCAGGATGGAACAATACTGCATATTATCCTTCGTTGTCAGACACGCAAAGTTCATTGACCATCAGTAACAGTTCGTCAAGTTTATTTACATTGAAAACCATGGCGTATGTTTCAATCCTTATTCCTCTGGTACTGGCTTATATTGTGTATGCATGGCGTGCGCTCGACATACATAAGATTACGAGTAAAGAAATGGAAGAAAACGAACATACTTATTGATTTAAGAAATTTAAATCGTTATAATATGAAAGAAGTTGACCTTTTGGTCAGCTTCTTTCATTATTTTTAAGTTTCAATTTTACATGTGTGTCCGTATAAATTATTCTTCACTCATGTTAGAATTAATATAAAGACAAATACGTAACTGTTGTTAACAAAAAATTGCATTGAATACTTGATGGTATAAAGTTTTCATAAAATTTTGTGTTAAGTCAATAAAATATTATACCTTTGCAACTTCAAAATGCCCAGGTGGTGGAATTGGTAGACACACCACTTTGAGGGGGTGGCGCCGATTGAGGTGTGCAAGTTCGAGTCTTGTCCTGGGCACAAAGTATTGAAAAAGAATGAAAATAGAATGAAAACGTTTAGCGACGTTTTTCTGTTTTTCAGGCGGTTACGACAAAAGAAACTTCAATCTGTTTTCAAATATTTTCAATCATTTTCAAAGTTGTGCGGAATTTGTGCGGAATATTTTCTACCTTTGTCGAAAAAAGATTATGGCATCCGTAACTCCTTTTATCAAAGCATCAAAAAGCGAAATGACAAACGTCAGGTTCAGCGTGTCGCAGGGCAGAAATAAGCCCAAACTTTATTGCACTTCGGAAATCAAAGTAAACGCCAAACTGTGGAATAAAAAAGAACAGGGCATAAGTTCCCGAATAACTTTTGATACGCAAAAAAGAATTGAAATTAATACTGCAATTTTTGAAAGGAAAAATTTGATATTAAAAGCATATTCCAATCTTAAAAATCCAACATCAAAATCATTAACCGCTGAGATAAACAGGCTTCTTGCAAACGAAATTCCCGAAGCGGATACAATACAAAATTTATTTAAGATATTCCTGTCGCGTAAAAAATACTCACAATCGCGCATATACCAGTTTAGAGCATTGTGCAATCTGCTTTCAGAATTTGAAATACAAAACAATATAAAAATTGACATTCATCAAT